>SFCB01000239.1 GCA_004367505.1 Chloroflexi bacterium OHK40
CGCCCCCCTGCGGCGCGCCGCCCCCGAGCAGACCCCCGAGGATCGTACCGATCGGGTCGGCGCCTGCGGCCTGGCCTCCGGACGAGCTCTGCTGGCCCTGGCCGCTCAGTACCTGGCGCAGCAACATGGCCGCCAGGGCCGCCAGGGCCGCCTTGCCGATCTGCCCGCCGATAGAGCTGTTGTCGCCGCCGAGCAGCTGATTGGCGAGCGCCGGGTCCTGCGTGGCGGCCTGGGCAGTCATCCGGCCGAGGCTTACCGGCGTCGCGGCATCGTCGTCGTCATCGAAGGTGTACCCATCGAAGGGCCGCTCCGGGTCCTGGTTGGCCTGCTTCAGACCCGAGGCCAGCACCTTGCGCTGCCCATGGTCCACCTGCGTTAGCGCAAGGGCGTTGAGCTGCGCGGCCTCCTCCTGCGGCAGCCGGGCGAGGATCTGCCGGTAGCGAGCGCCGGCCTCCTCGTCGCTCAGGCTGTTGGCCGCCGCAATGAGCTGCTGTACCAGGGCTGCCGGGTTCGCGAACTGCTCGTTGGACATCGGGCTCTCCTTTCCGCGCGGGGTCGCCACATCACGACCCACCAGCGCGGCTGTGCGCGCACACGAGGACGGCGCGGGCCGCACCGCCACTAAGAGCCGCCGACGCACGCTCCGCTGGATGACCCCAGGGGCTAGCCGTTTGTAGAGCGCGCGTGGTTGCTGCATGGTGTAGCTTACATTGGAATCCGCCCGATCGTCCAGCCGCCGGGCCGCCAGCGTGGCACCCCGTGGCCTGGCCTCGCCGCCAGATTGTAAAAGGGGGTCCGATGCGCCTCATCCTCCGCTGGCTGATCACCGCCGCTGCACTGGTTGTGGCCGCGCGTTTCGTGCCCGGTATCACCATCACCAACGACAACGGCTGGGTGGCCGTGCTGGTCATGGCCGCCGTCTTCGGGCTCGTCAACGCCTTCATCCGGCCCGTGCTTATGCTCCTCTCCTGCCCGCTGGTGCTGCTGACCCTCGGCCTCTTCCTGCTGGTGATCAACGCGATCACCTTCTCGCTGTCGTCCTGGATCGCCCAGAACCTCTTCGGAGCCGGCTTTGTGGTCGATGGCTTCTTCCCGGCACTCGTTGGCTCGATCGTGGTCAGTATTGTCTCGTTCCTTCTCTCGCTCTTCCTCCCCGACGAGAATGAGCCACGGCGCTAACGGCCCCGGCTGCGCCCGGCATCACCCGCGCCCGGCGTCACCCGCGCTGCAGTAGGTGCCGGCCATGTGCACCTCGTGGGCCACCTTGAGCTCGGCCTCCGCGGAGCCGAGCGGCGCCGGACGGAACGTATCACTCACCCGCCAGCGGAACTGCTCCCGCGCGGGGAAAGCCCGCTGGTGAGCCGCAAGCCCCAGCGGGATGAGGCGCATACGCCGCTCGATCCAGCTGCGGTCCCAGGGGCCATCTTCGAGGATCTCCTCGGCGGGCCGGAACTCGTAGTAGATCGTGCGCCGGAGCTGGTTGCCCGTCACCTGGGGCGAGCCATGCACAACCATCACGTTGTGCAGCAGCACGTCGCCCGGCGCCATCTCTACTTCGATCGCGTCTGGGTGATCCCAGCCGTAGGCCTCCGTCAGGGCGCAGATATCCTGGCGCTGCTTCTGGGTGCCCGGGATCACGCGCAGGGCTCCAGCACCGCTCAGCGATGGATCGAGGTAAAGGTCGAAGTTGAAGATCCGGTGGCCGCTGGGAGGATGTACAGCATCCTGGTGCCACGGGATCTTCTCGCCGTCGCCCTCCTGCTTGAAGACCATGGACTCGTAGGTGGGTACGAAGTTCAGGCCGCAGAGGCTCTCGGCCACCGCCAGCACCTCGGGCGCGCCGAGCAGTTCGAGCGAGGCCGGCTGGCCGAGTTGGTGCACATAGTTGACACGGTAGAGCACTTTGCCGTGGGGTCGGCTGGCGAACGAAAAGTCGTTTCCGGCGCCCGCACGCTCACCCGCCACGATCCAGGCGTGGCCAGCCGCCTGCAGCCGCTCCAGAAGCACGCCCGGAATCCAGTTCCGGAGCACCAGGTAGCCGTTCGCGTCGAAAAAGGCGATCTGCTCCTCGGTCAGATGGTAGGGTGTGCGGTCGTGCTCGGCAACAAATGTCGTCAGCATTGCTCCAGGCTGCGGCCCCATGGGCTCCTCCAGTATCGCGGGCGGCGGCGCCCACTACGCCGTCGTCATGGCCGAGGGTAGCACGTGGAAGTGGTACAATCGTGCCAGATCACCCGCTGCTTCTCCCGGATCCTCAGATGAGCCGCACCCGAACGCCGGCAGCACCCACCGACCCGAGCTATGGCCTGGCCTCCTGGTGTGGCATGGCCACCAGCATGGGTCACGCCCATCGCCACAACGACCTGGAGCTTAACCTCGTCGAGCGCGGCGGCCTCAGCTACCGCTTCGGCGATCAGCTGGTAGAGCTGCGGGAAGGCGACCTTGGCCTTTTCTGGGCCGCCCGCCCACACCAGCTCAGCTTCGGCCATCCCGACCTGTGGATGCACTGGGTTACGCTGCCGCTGGCTACGTTTCTCAGCTGGCGCCTGCCTGAGCACCTGGCCGGGCCAGTGCTGCGAGGCATGCCGCTGATCTGGCCGTGGCCCGATCGCGGCATCGTAGGCCAGCTGGCGCGCTGGCACGCCGCGCTCGCCAGAGGCGGCGCGGAGCGCCAGCGGATCGTCTCGCTGGAGCTTGAGGCGCTGCTGCGGCGTTGCGCTCTGGAGCTCGTGGAAGGCGAGGGGCCGCCAGCCCGGGCGCCGCAGCGCCGCAGCGGGATCGCCGAGCGGATGGCTCACTTCATCGCCGAGCACTACGCCCGGCCGCTCACGGTGGCCGAGGTGGCTACCGCCGTGGGGCTTCACCCCCACTACGCCATGCAGCGCTTCCGGCAGTCCTACGGCGTCAGCATGCTGACCTACCTCACCCAGTATCGCGTGGCCCGCGCCCAGGAGTTGCTCGCCACCACCAAGTGGGGCGTGCTCGAGATTGGCCTGGCCGCCGGCTTCGGCTCCGCCAGCCGCTTCCACAGCGCCTTCAAGGCCGCGTGCGGCGTCTCGCCGGGGGCCTACCGCGCCGGGTTGCGGGCCGCCGCCGAAGCGCCGTAGGGGGCTATCGAGTCGGGCTCGAACCCGTGCCTGCTGACCCGAGAGCACTTCTCGGAACGGTTGAGCCGCTCGCTTGCGTCCCCGGTTCCTGGCGCTCGGTTCGTGCGCTCCGTGGAACCACGATGCGCTTGCGGTCCCGCGTCGGTGCAGCACGCTGCATCCCAGCGCAGGCAACCGATAAATGGTAGGTCCCGCCTAAATATGGATCGCCGCCCCGTGGACGAGCGCATGGGCTGCTTCGCCGATGGCCTCGTAGAGCGTGGGGTGGGCGTGGATCGTCTGAAGCATGCTCTCGCCCGTGGCCTCGTGGGTCAGCGCCAGGCCACCCTCGCTGATCAACTCCGTCACCCGGGGGCCGATCATATGCACGCCGAGCACCTCATCGTACTGCTTGTCGGCCACGATCTTGATGAAGCCGAAGCGGTTCTGGCCGAGCACGCGGGCCTTACCGTTGGCCGAGAAGGGGAACTTGCCCACCTTCACCTCGTGGCCCCGCTCCCGGGCCTTCGCCTCGGTGAGGCCCACGCTGGCGATCTCCGGGTTGCAGTAGGTGCAGGCCGCGATCTTCCCATAGTCGATCGGGTGAACGGGCAGCCCGGCGATATGCTCGACGGCGAGGATACCCTCGGCGCTGGCCTTGTGCGCAAGCCACGGCGCTGCAGCCACACAGTCACCGATCGCGTAGACCCCGTCGGCGGCCCGCATGTGCCCGTCCGTCTCGATGAAGCCGCGCTGGTTGAGCTTCACCCCGGCGGCCTCGAGGCCCACATCCTTCGTGTTCGGCATGATCCCGATCGAGACGAGCAGCCGATCCACCCCGATCTGCTGCTGCTTGCCATCGCTGCCAGTGACCGTCACAACAACCTTGTCGCCACCAGCGTCGATCCCCTCCACCTTTGCGCCGGCCATGGTCTTGATCCCACGCCGCTGGAAGGCCTTCACCAGCTCGGCCGAGACCTCCTCGTCCTCGTTGGGGACGATCCGGGGCAGAGCCTCAACCACCGTCACCTCCGAACCAAAGGCACGGTACATCGAGGCAAACTCGATCCCGATCGCCCCTGCGCCAATGCAGAGCAGGCTGCCCGGCACCTCGGTGAGGCGCAGCATGTCGGTGGACGAGAGCACGCGCTGCCCATCGAAGGGTGCCCCAGGGAAGGGCCGGGGCTGCGCCCCCGTGGCCACGATGATCTGCTTGGCCGCCAGGGTACGCTCGCCGCCGTCGTTGAGCTTCACATGCACCTGACCGCGACCGGCCAGCGTTCCCCGGCCCGCCACCACCTCAACCTTGTTCTTCTTCATCAAGAAGTTGACGCCATCGGTGCTGGCCTTGACCACCGCGTCCTTATGCTTCATCGCGCCCGCGAGGTCGAAGCTCACACCTTCGACATTGATGCCAAAGCGCTTGCCCTCGCGCACTTCGTCGAGCAGGTCCGCACTATGGAGCAGCGCCTTGGTGGGAATGCAGCCGATGTTCAGGCAGACGCCCCCCATCGCGTTGGCCTCGACGATCGCCACCTTCATGCCCAGCTGGCCCGCGCGCACCGCTGCCACGTAGCCGCCGGGCCCGGAGCCGATGATCACCACGTCGTAGACGCTGTCGCTCACAGCAGACACCTTTCTTTGCTTTCCTTCGCGCACGCCGGCAGAAAACGAGCCTCATTGTAGCACAGGCGCTCGCGCCTCCTGGCGAGCCCGAACAGGGACGCACGGAGCCAGTCGGGCAGCGCACCCTTCACGTAGTTGCGCTCATCCGATCAAAATCTGCTCCTCCGGATAATGGACCGGGTGGGGCCGGGGCTGGCGGGTGAGAGCAACCACTATCGTCAGCGCGCCCAGCCGCCCCCAGAACATCATCAGGCAGATTAGCAACTGGCCGAAGAGGTTCAACTCGCTGGTAAAGCCCAGCGTCAGCCCGCAGGTGGCGAAGGCCGAGACGACCTCGAAGGCTGCCTGGTCCAGCGTTGCGTCGTGCGTAAGCAGCATAAGCCAGGTAGCCAGCAGCACTACCGTAAGCGAGACGCTGAGCACTGCGGCGGCACGCTGCACTGTTCCCCGGGCAAGCTCGCGGCCGCCGAAGCGGGCGTGCTGGTCACCACGAACGAAGCTCCAGAGGGAGAGCGCGAGCGCGGCGAAGGTGCCGGTGGTGATGCCGCCGCCCATGGAGGCCGGGGCGCAGCCGATGAACATCAGCGCCATCATCAGGAGCTGGCTAGCTGGCGTCAGCTCGTCCAGAGTGGCAATGCCAGCGAAACCCGCTGAGCGGGCGGAGATCGACTGGAAGAGACTGATCATCAGCCGGCTCACTAGCGGTTCGCCCTCCAGAGTGCCGCCCGGCCGCCCCTCCGCCAGAAAGAATCCCAGGGCCCCGCCAGCGGCCAGCAGCGCCACCACGAGCAGCGTCAGGCGGGTGTGGAGCGAGAAACGGCGCACCCGCGCAAAGGCCAGCAACTCCGCCACCACCGGAATGCCCAGACCGCCGAGGAAGATCAGACCACCGAAGACCGCGAGGGTCGCGCCGTCACGCGGGATGCCATCCGGGTAGCCGGGCGTACCTGTGAAGAGGTCAAACCCGGCGTTGCAGAAGGCCGACACAGCGTGGAAGATCGCGTAGAACAATGCCTGACCCTCGGCGAGGCGCGGGTCGTTGCGCCAGTGCAGGTAAAGCAACAGCGCACCCACACCCTCGATCGTGAGCACTGTCAGCAGCACCCGCCCCGTGAGCTGCACGATCGCCGCTGGCGAGAGCAGGCCCAGCGAGTCGCTCAGGGCGATCCGGTCGGTAAGCCCCACGCGGCGGCCGAAGAGCCTGAGCAACACCACCGCCACGACCATGAACCCCACCCCGCCAACCTGGATCAGCAGGAGCAGCAGCATCTGCCCGAAGATGGTAAGATCCCGCGCCGGGATGATCGTGGACAGCCCGGTGACGCTCAGCGCCGAGGTAGCGGTGAAGAGCGCCACATTCCAGGGCAGCGGCTCCTCCGTGGCCGTTGCGGGCAGCATGAGTAGCAGTGTGCCCACCAGCACTAGCAGCGCCAGGCCCACCACCAGCCGTACCGCCGATGGGATCGGGCGGCGGGCGATACTGGCACGGGCGCGCTGACGGGCTGCCATGGGTGTCCTTCGCTCAGGTGATCCCGCAAAAGCTGCTGATCGAGCCATCGGCGCCGATGACCAGCAGCATGTCGCCACGGGCGAAGACAAGATCAGGACGGGGCGTCACGATCAACTGGCCCTCGCGACGGACGGCCAGCACGTTGATGCCGAAGCGCTTACGCAGGGCGCTCACCATCAGCGACTGGCCTACCAGCCATTCGGGCACGCCCACCTCGGCCACGCTGATTCCCTCCCCCAGATCCAGGTGGTCGAGGACCCGGGGTTCGGCGAGGCGCCAGGCGAGCCGGGCGCCCGCCTCGTGCTCGGGCAGCACCACCTGGTCGGCGCCAACCCGCAGCAGGATCTGCTGCTGCCGTTCGCTCACGGCCTTGCAGACCACCCGGTGAACGCCGAGGCTCTTGAGGGTGACGGTGGTCATCAGGTTGGCCTCGAAGTTCGTGCCGATCGCCACTACCACCGTCTGAAAGGAGGCGATATCAACCGCCCGCAGGGCCTCCTCGCTGGTCGAGTCCAGGGTGACGATCTGGGTGAGCCGGTCGGCCAGATCCTGCACGATCGCCGCGTTACGGTCGATCCCGAGTACGGTGTAGCCACGGGCAGTGAGGTTGAGAGCTACGGCGCTGCCAAAGCGACCGAGCCCGATCACGGCGAACTCGTGGTTGCCGCTCCTGCGGGCCATGCGGGGTCCCCTTTCCCAGAGCAGTCCGGCATCGCTGCGCCGGATGCTATTGTACCGCGCCTCGCCGCCGGGGCTGCTGTGCTACAATGCCGCCGCTATGGACGAGCCGCTACGCCTGATCGACACCCACTCCCACCTGGCCCTCCCGCAGTTCGACGCCGACCGTGAGGCCGTGATTGCGCGCGCCGCCGAGGCGGGGGTGGCGCGGATGATCGAGATCGGCTACGATCTGCCCTCCTCTCGCGCCGCCATCGCCCTGGCCGAGGCCCACCCCGCGATCTTCGCCGTTGTGGGCATCCAGCCCAACCACGCCCACGAGCTACCAGACGGCTGGGAGCATACCTTGCGGTCCCTCTGCGCTCACCCGAAAGTGGTGGCGATTGGGGAGATCGGCCTGGATTACTACTGGATGAAGGCGCCCCCGCCGCAGCAGGAGAGCCTCTTCCGCGCCCAGCTGGCCCTGGCCCGCACGCTGGGTCTGCCGGTGGTGATCCATAGCCGCGATGCCCAGCACGACACCGTGCGCATTCTGCATGAGGACGCCCGGGGCCAGCCGGGGATCATGCACTCCTTCTCGGGCGATTGGGCCTACGCCGAGGCATGCCTGGAACTGGGCTTCCTGCTCTCCTTCTCCGGACCACTTACCTTCCCGAAAGCCACCGAGCTGCACGAGGTGGCCCGGCGGGCACCGCTGGAGCGGCTCCTCAGCGAGACCGATAGCCCCTACCTGAGCCCGCACCCCTACCGTGGCCAGCGCAACGAGCCGGCCCGGGTGCGCCTGGTGGTCGAGCGCCTCGCCGCTTTGCGCGATCAGCCACTGGAGACGGTGGCCGCCCGGATATGGGCCAATGCTGGCCAGCTCTTTCGCCGGATGGGCCCGACCTTATGATGACACCTTCCGCAACCCCGCGAGCCCGCCCCCGTACCCTCGGCGCCGAGCTCGGCGAGGTGCTGCCGGGCGCGCTCCTGCTTCTGCTCATGACCGGCTCGGTCGTCTATGCGCTCTCCGTCTCCGGCTGGGGCCCGGGGCTGGAGGTGCTACGCCCGATAGCCCTGCTGGGGCTGCTGGTGGGCGTGATCTTCGCCCGCCTGCGCTGGCTGCCCGGCTGGCTCGCCCACCTCCTGAGCAGCGCCCTGGCCCTCACCTGGGCCGTGCAGCTGATCGGTGGGCTGATGGACGAGCGCCTGACGACCTGGCGCGACCGGGGCACCGATCTGCTTATCCGCACGCTGATCTGGCTGCGCGTGCTTGGCTCCGGTGGGCGCGGCGAAGACATCCTGCTCTTCGTGGTGGCCCTCTGTCTGCTCTGCTGGGCCCTCGCCTACGGTACCGCCTGGGCCGTGCTGCGGCGAGGTGTGGTCTGGCGCCCGATCGTGGTCAACGCCGTGGTGGCGCTGGTGAACTACACCTATGTGCTACCAAAGCCGACGCTCGCCTTCTTCGTCTTTCTTGCCGCCGCCATGCTGCTGCTCGTCTACCAGCACATTCTGCAGCGCCAGGCGCTCTGGGACGCCGAGCAGATCGAGTACCCCGACTTACTCCCCGTGCGCTTCCTCTGGTCGGCCGCCGTCGTCTGCGGCGCGCTGATCGCGATCACCGCCACGTTGCCCGGGAATGTCTCTATCGACCGGGCGACGCGGACGTGGGAGCTGCTGAGTGGGCCGTTCCGGGCCGCCCGCGCCAGCTGGGAGGATATGTTCAGCACGATCACCGCCCCGCCCGGTGCCGGGAGCGGTGCTTTCACCTCGGGCACGGCGGCGCTCGGTGGGGCCCGGCAACTCGGCGATGAGCCGGTGATGGAGGTGCGCTCCACCGAGTACGACTACTGGCGCGCCGTGGCCTTCGATACCTACGAGGCCCGGGGCTGGCAGAACACCGTGGGCGAGCAGGCCCGCGCGACTCTCGGCGCCGCCACGCGCGAACAGGCCCGTACCCCTCGTGCCGCCGACGAGCCCATCCCCCTCGCCGAGACGAGGGCGCGCCGTGAGGTGGTGCAGACTTTCAGCCTCGCCCGAGACCGCCTCGATGATCTGATCATGGTGGGCGGCGCCGCCCGCCGTGTGAGTGTGCCCACGCTGGTCGAGCACAACTACCTGCTCGACAACGGCGGGAGCCGGCCCAATTTCGACGAGACGGCCCTGCTCGTGGCCCAGCCGCAGCTGCGGGCCGGCGACACCTACAGCGTGACCGCCCTCGTCTCCTTCGCCGACGTGACAAGCCTGCGCGGCGCCGGTATCGAGTACCCGGAATGGGTGCGCGAGCGCTACCTTCAGCTCCCCGAGACGGTCTCCGCCCGCACACGCGATCTGGCGGCCCGGCTCGTGGCCGAACGCGGCGCCCGCACACCCTACGATGTCGCCATCGCCATCCAGGACTACCTGCGCACGCTGCCCTACAACGAAAACATCCCCTCGCCGCCGCCCGGGGCCGATCCGGTGGACTGGTTCCTCTTCGAGCAGCGCGAGGGCTACTGCGACTACTTCGCCTCGGCGATGGTGATCATGCTGCGGGCCGAGGGTGTCCCCGCACGCTGGGTGCGGGGCTACGCCGGCGGCGAGTTCGACGCCGAGCGCGGCGTGTATGTCGTGCGCGAGAGTGTGGCCCATAGCTGGCCCGAGGTCTACTTCCCTGGCTTCGGCTGGGAGCGTTTTGAGCCCACTCCTGCCAGCTACACGAGCCTGCCGAACCGGCCGCTCACCAGCGTCTTTGGTGAGGAGGCCGAGGGGGCCGCCGGGGGCTTCATCCCCGACGTGCCAGACCCGGCGCGCTTCGAGAACCTGGATGAGGGCCTCGGGAGCAGCTCGGCGCCGCGCGTGATCGAGGCGAGCCCTCCACCGCGCGCCGATCTGGGGCGGCCCCTGGCAACCCTGGCGGTCGTTGTCGGATTTGTGGCCCTGGCGGCCGGGGCGCTGTACGGGCGCTGGCGCTACGAAACGCGCGGCCTCAGCCGGGCAGGGGCGGCCTTCGCTGGCATGGAACTACTGGCGAGCTGGGCCGGACTCGGGCAGGAACCCCATCGTACGCCCCGCGAGTACGCCATGCACCTTGGTGCCGCGCTTCCGGCCCACCGCCAGACGATCGCCCGCATCGCCGATGCCTACGCCGCGGAGCGCTACCGACCGTCAGGAGGCGCCCCACCAGCGCTCCCAGACGACGAAGCGCAGCGCGAGCTGCGGCTAGCGCTCATGCGGCGTATCCTCACCGGGCTTGCCGATCGCCTGCCCCAACCCCGGGTACGAAAGCGCTAAATCGACTGGCCGGGCGCGCCACGGCGGTTAGCCAGACGCGTCGGAGGCCAGCGCCGCCCGGGCCGCCCGGGGCCAGTCGGGGTCCAGACGCAGGGTTTGCTCCAGCATCACCAGATCGACGCTGCCGTCGCGGATCACACTGTCGGCAAGGTGCGGATCGCTGAGGAGCCCGGAGCCGATCACGGGCACATCGATGATCCGCTTGATACTGCTGGCGAGCGGCACGATCCAGCCGGGGAAGCGCGCCACCTGCACCGCCGGGTCCGGCGCAGCCGTCACATCGATCAGGCGCACTCCGGCGGCCGTCACCCGCTTGGCCACCACCCGCGCATCCTGGAGCGTCATCCCGCCGGGGATCAACTCATCGGCGAGCAGGCGGAAGCCTACCACGAGGCGCGGGCCGATCCAGCGGCGCACCGTCTCGACCAACTCCAGGGCGAGACGCAGCCGGCCAGCCAGCGCGCCGCCATAGGCGTCGGCGCGGCGGTTGTGCAGCGGCGAGAGCAAGCGGTGCAACACGCCACCGTCAGCGGCGGTGAGCATCACCCCATCGGCGCCCGCGCCGTGGGCACGCCAGGCCGCCAGTGCAAAGGCTTCGACGAGTCGAGAGAGCTGCTCGAGTGCCGGCGGCGCAGCATCGAGGGTGAACAGGACACAGGCGCCGTGGGCGTGCGCCCGATCCACCACCCGCCGCAACTCGGGGACGAAGGCATCGTCGTAGAGGCCGAGGTGCGCTTCGGAGGGGTCGTCGGGGGGCGTCACGAGCAGCCGTTCGCTCACAAGCAGGCCAGCGCCCCCGAGAGCCCGGCGCTCATAGTAGGCCGCGACTTCGGCGCTGGCAAAGCCACCCGCCACGGCCAGGCCGCTCGGCGCGGGGCCCATCACAATGCGGTTAGGCAGCTCCAGGCCGCCAACAGAGAGCGGGCTAAAGAGGTCGGGCATAGGCCCCCGGAGATCTCAGCTGCCGCCCAAGTATAGCCTGCGGCGCCCCAAAGCGCAACGCAAGCACCCACCAGGGGTGTGACGTATGTTCCTGCAAAGGCTGGTAGGATATGGGCAGCTATCGCTGTCTATTGGAGCTACCAGCATGAGCGGCACGATCAACGAGCAGAC
>SFCB01000067.1 GCA_004367505.1 Chloroflexi bacterium OHK40
GAGGACGACGGTAGGGGCGGGTTGCGGGGCGGGCGGTTCAGGCATCCGCTGGCCGCACTGTGGGCAGAAGCGCGTCGCGGACGGTAGTTCGGACTGACAATTCGGGCAGGTGACGGCGCTCATCAGGTGTGGCCCTCTATGAGTTGAGCACCTCGCGGAGTGCGGCCATCACGCCGCGGTTCTGCGCTTCGGTGCCAAACGAGATCCGGATCAGGCCGGGCAGGCCCCAGCCCGCGAGGGGGGTCACGGTATAACCTCTGGCGCGCAGGCCCTCACAAACGGCGCCATCATCGCCGACAGGTACGGCCACGAAGTTCGTCTCACTGGGGATGGGCGCCAGGCCGAGGCCACGCAGTTCGTCGAGGAAGTAGCGCCGGCTGGCATCGGCGTGGGCCCGGCTGCGCGCCAGGTGCTCGTCGTCGCTCAGGGCGGCCAGTCCGGCGGCCTGGGCGAGCGTGCTCACGTTAAACGTGGGGCGGGCCCGCTCCAGGTAGGCCACCAGCTCGGGGTGGCCGTAGGCGTAGCCCAGGCGCAGCCCGGCAAGCCCGTAGATCTTGGCGAAGGTGCGCAGCAGGAGCAGGTTCGGTCGGCCATCGCGGAGCTCCGGTAGCAAGTCGGGATAATCGGGACGGATGGCGAACTCCAGGTAGGCCTCGTCCATGACCACGAGCACATCGTCTGGCACTCTGGCGAGGAACGCCCGCACCTCGGCGGCGCCATTGGTCGTGCCGGTGGGATTGTTCGGGTTGCAGACGAACACCAGCCGTGTGCGGGGGGTGAGCGCGGCGGCCATCGCCGGGAGATCGTGGGCGTGGTCCCGCAGGGGGACGCGCACAGGCCGGGCGCCGAGCTCAAGCGTGCGCAGCAGGTAGCTGATGAAGGTGCCCTCGGCCATCACAACCTCGTCGCCGATGTTGAGGAAGGCCAGGCAGAGCAGGAGGATCAACTCATCGGAGCCATTGCTGCACGTCACGTGCTCACTGGAGAGGCCAGCCCGGGCGGCGAGGGCGGCCCGCAGGGCGGTGCTCGCAGCGTCGGGGTAGCGGTGGGCCTCGGCGGCGGCGGCCTGAATCGCCGCGACCGCCCGTGGTGATGGCCCCAGAGGATTCTCGTTCGAGGAGAGCTTCACCAGCTCCGCCGCCGGCCCGTTGATCAGCTTCGCCGGTTTGTAGGCCGGCAGGGTGCGAATGTAGTCCTTGAAGTGCATGTGTGTGGCGCGTTCCAGGTGCTCACCTGTTTCTGGTGAGCAATAGACGAGACAGGACGGCAGACGGTGTCGGCTATAGTGCCCGGCTCAGGCCTTTCGGCCCACCACCGAGTGGAGAGGGAGCGCGAAGGCAAAGGTACTGCCGGCGCCCTCAATACTCTCGACCCAGATCCGGCCGCCGTGCATCTGCACGAACTGGCGGCTCAGGTAGAGTCCCAGTCCCAGGCCCTCGGCACGGCCGCTGCGAGCCCGGTAGAAGCGCTGAAAGAGCTTGGTCTGCTGTTCGGGTGGGATCCCGGCCCCGGTGTCGGTTACGCTGACGACGGCGTGGGGACCGTCGAGCCCGGTCGTGGTATCGTCGCCCTCCTCCACGCGCCGCAGGCGTACGGTAATCGCACTATCGGCGGGGCTGTACTTGATGGCGTTGCCGATCAGGTTGGTCATGGCCTGGCGAATACGCAGCGAGTCGCACTCGACGTACAGCTCCTCCGCATCGTACTCCAGCAGCAACTCTCGCCCACTGGCAGCGGGGCGCTGCTGGTCGATCACCTGGGCTGCGAGGCTCACCAGGTTCACGCGCTGGATCTGCAGATCCAGCTGCCCGGCATCGATACGTGAGACATCCAGCAGGTTGTCTACCATGCGAAGCATATGAGTCACCTGCTGGGTGAGGATCGTCAACCCGTGAAGGTCCCGCGGGTCGGCCTCCTCACGCTGCTGCTCCCGGCGGAGCAGGAGGTCGGCGTAAGAGCGCACGGCGGCGAGGGGGCTGCGGAGCTCGTGGGCGGCCACGGCGAGGAACTCGTCCTTGGCGCGTTCGAGCTTCTGGCTGGCGGTGACATCGCGGAAGACGACAACGGCGCCCTCGATAGTGCCGTCATCGGCGCGGGCGGGCGCGCCGGAGAAGCTCATCACCGTCTCATCGCCGCTGGCACCGCGCAGGATGAGGCGGTAATCCTGGAAGACCTCGCCAGCAAGGGCGCGGGCGAAGGGGAGCTGCGCGAGCGTCAGCGGCCGGCCCTCCAGGTCGCGCATGCGATAGAAGTCGGGCATGGCAGCGAGGGGCTGCTCGAAGGGTAGCGATTCGAGCCGGAGCAGGGCGAGGGCGGCGTCGTTGGCGAGGGTGAGGCGGCCGAGGGCATCGCAGAGCAGCACACCCTCGGCGATCGAGGTAACGACGGTGTTGAGTTTGCGGCGCTCGCTCTGGCTATCGGCGTAGAGGCGCACGTTGGCGATAGCGAAGCCGACCTGGTTGCAGATCGGCATGAGCATCTCTTTGTCGGCGCGCTGGTTGAGGTTGGCATCGCCGTAGAGCGCGAGGACGCCGGCCACCGTGCCGCCAGCGAGGAGCGGGAAGTAGGCGCCGGCCTGCAGGCCGGCTTCGAGGCAGGGAACCTCGCCACGCTCTTCGAGCAGCGGGCGCTGCATCGGCTGGCCGTAATGCACAACCTCGGCGCAGGGCGAGTCGGCCACGGCCATCTGGTGGAGCATTGCAGCGCAGGCGGGCGGCAGGCCATGCTGGGCGGCGAGATCGAGCCGGTCGAGGGCTGGATCGCGCAGGAGCAGCGCGCCACAGGCGCCCGGCAGCAGGTCCACCACCACGTCGAGCACGCTGCGCACAAGGTCGGGGAGATCGGCGGCGGTCTGGATCGCGGTGACGACGGCATCGAAGGCCTTGAGGCGTCGCTCGCTGCGCTGGGCCTCGGCGTAGAGCTGGGCGTTCTTGAGCGCGGCGGCGGCCAGGTTGGCGAAGGTCTGCAGCACGGGGATATCGGCGCGCTCGAGAGGGCGCCAGCCGGGGCGAGCGTCGGAGTCGCCGAGGTTGAACAGCTCGAGCACGCCGACGATCTCCTGGCTGACGCGCAACGGCACGGCGGCGGCGGTGATCCGGCGCGGCAGTTGCTCGCCAAGCTGGCTGAAGAGCTCACGGTTGGCGGGGGCGATCTGCTCAGCGGTATCGCGGTAGCCGAGAGGGGTCTCGACGATCTGGGGCTCGCCGCGCTGGAGGGCCAGGCCCGCGAGGCCCTCGCCGCTGCGCAGTTGGGCGCTCATGAGCAACTGGGTCGTGGTGGGCTCGAGTGTCAGGCCGACAATCGCGCTGGGGCGCAGGCGGCCATTGTGATCGAGCCACAAGATCCCGGCCTGCACCGAGGGGAGCGCCTCGACCAGGCGTGAGAGAAGCGTGGCCAGGATCTCCTGCGGGTCGAGCACGGAGACGAGGTACGACGAGAGCTTGAGCAGGCTCGTCACCTGATCGGTCGGGGTGGCGGCGGTAGCGCGGCGGGCGAGGGCGCTCTCGGTGGCGCGCGGGCGGCGCTCGCGCCGGCGGTCCTGCTGGCGCTCGGTCATCGCTCAGGCCTCCCCTTGCCGCGACCATGCCACAGCGCGGTGGATTCCCTCGGCGAGTGGCACGCGCGGCACGAAGCCGAGCAGTTCGCGCGCGAGCGAAATGTCGGCCACATAGTAGCTGACTTCGCCCGGGCGTTTCGACGGCTCCACGACGATCCGGGGCTGCACCCCGAGCGCGGCGCCGACCAGTTCGGCCATGCGCACAAGCGAATTGCCCTCGCCGTAGGCGAGGTTGATCGTCCGGTTCACCACCTCGCCGGCCAGCAGCCGTTCCATCCCACGCATGATCCCGTCCACGCAGTCGTCCACATAGGTAAAGTCGAGCACCTTCTCGCGGCCGTAAACCGTTACTGCGTCGCCGCGGGCGATCCGGCTGATGAAGAGCGGGATCACCCGCTCCATGCGCTCAAGGTCGTTGTCGTAGCGACCGTAGACGTTTGAGAAACGAAAGACGAGGTAGCGCAGGCCATAGCAGCGGGCGTAGGCGTAGATCAGTGCCTCGCCGGCAATCTTCGAGGCGGAGTAGGGACTCTCGGTGAAACTGAAATCGGCGCTCGTCTCCTCGGTGATATAGCGGTGAATATCGCCGTAGACCTCCCGGGAGGAGGAGAAGATCAGCGGCAGGCCAGCGGCCCGACAGTACTCAAGCACGTTATAGGTAATATTGATGTTCTCGAGCGCGCGGAAGGGCTGCTCCACCAGTTCGAAGACCTTGGCGTTCGCGGCCAGGTGCACGACGATATCGCACGGGGGGTAAGGCGCGCCGCCAATACCATGATGGAACTCGCGCTGGGGGATTGCCAGATCCTGCAGCAGGGTGGGGAAGGCGTCCGTCCACGGGTTCACCCGACGGTCCACCCCAAAGACGCTGTGGCCGCTGGCCAGCAGCTGTAAGGCGAGGTTGGTGCCGATCTGGCCGCTGGACCCGGTGATCAGGACGCGCATAGGCCTGTTGCGTCGTGCGGTTGCGGCCTGCGTGCCGCATTGCGCCCTCGGTCGGTGTCATCCGCGTTCACAGCCGAGAGCACATTCACGGCTAGTATACCAGTTCTGGGGGGCATTGGCGCGGTATTACGCGGCGGTGGGTGTGCCAGATGCTGCTGCACCCCCGTGTGCCGTGGCGCTGAAGCGCGCGGCTCTGGGGCGGCGACGCCCGCCGGTACCGGCTCCCGCGTCCGTCGGTAGTCGTTCCCGCGAAAGCGGGAACCCAGCCCCCCGCCTGTCTAGGGACACGCGGGCGTGGTGGTAGCCCCCCGCTTGCTCGTTATAAGGGCGGACAGTACGCAGGTTCGCATAGCGATTTGCCTCATTCTGGCGGGCTGAGTTCCCCCTCTCCCGCACGCGGGAGAGGGGGCCAGGGGGTGAGGGCCAGAAACCCACCCCAACGCTGTGAACCGCGGTTCCGACCAGACGCTCTGTCCGCCCCTGACGCTTGCGCGGGGGCGGGCTGGCCTGCACGATAGCCCCCACTTGCGCGGGGGGCTGGCCTGCACGATGGGATACCCCACCCCGTGGCGGTAGGTATGAGATTTGTGTCTGGAACAATTGTCTGCGCGCGGGTCTGCACCCGGAGGTGTAGGCTCCCGGCAACGGAACGCTAGCACCCGCACCCTCGCGTGCGCGCGGCGATCGCTCTGGTTCTTCGCGCCTGCCGCGCACCTGCTAGCGATGCCCCGAATAGTCCATCGTTCAAGGGTGGCAGAACGGGTGCGCGCCTGGCGAGCTCGGGCTCGAGGATGCTCTGGAACCCTCCCAGCCCCTCTCCCTGTGCGGAAGAGGTGTACCCTGGGGCGTCCCGAGGTGGCTGAAGCTGTGCCCACTCGGATGTGCTGCCCGCCCCTGAAGCTACAGTCGATGGAGGGGCGGGTAGGGGCTGGGTGCCGGCCCGGCGGTGATTGGCTGAACGACCTCGCCATTCAGCAGTTCGTGGATGCCACCGAGTAGCTGGCGGAGCAGATCCTCGAGGCTGGCGAGCTGCGCCAGGCTAAAGTGCTGCAGCATGCGCTCCATATCCTCATGGCGGGCTCGCTCAACGCGGGCGAGCCGCTCATGGCCGTGAGCGGTTAACGTCACCTGCACCACCCGGCGATCGTCCAGATCGTGTACGCGGCCCACCAGATTATCCTCAATCAGGCGGTCAACGATCCCGGTGAGCGTGCCGGCTGACTGCTGGGTAATCTCGGCCAGTTCGCTCATACGGCACATGCCCGCGTTCCGGATCGCGAAGAGCGTCACCATCTGGGGCATCGTGAGCCCGATCTCGGGGCGGCTCAGTGTCTGTAGTAGCTGCTTATGGCTCTGCCAGGTGATCTGGCGGATGACCGCATCGATGGCCGCAATATAGTTGGCTCGGGTATCGTCGGTGTGCATCGGGGCTCTCCGCTTCCCAGGTGGCGCGCGGTGACTCGGGAGCGCGCCGCCTCCAGCTTACTGAACACTCAATTATTCTTGCAAAAAATATTTCAGATTTCGCTCATCTTACCTGACAATGGACGCGCTGTCAATGACTTGCACACGCGGGCAACCTGCTTTGCAAAGTTGGGATGCAGGCCATGCACGGCACAGTGAACTGTGGTAGAATACCTCAGCGGGCAGAGTCGCCCGTCAGTTCATGCTGGCGCGCGGCAGGCCTTGACAGAGCCAGGAAAAGATGCTATTATCCTCTTTCGCAGTGAAAGTGAAGGTCGCTGTCAGCCATTCTGCCCCCGCCGGTGTTCCGTATCGTGCCTGGCTCCACCGGAATGTCCGCCCTGCGCCACCCCGGCGCGTTTTTTGCGCACAGCCCGCCCGCCCCAGCCCCGCCAGTCGTCAGGCCGCACCCCAAAGGGTCGAAGCCGAAGGCCGGCGATTTCTGTTTTCTATCGGGAGCCTGTACGCAGCGTCGTGGTGAGAACACGAGGAGGCCCGGGCCACCTGGCCGGCCGCCGACGACGACTGAGGAGAGGTGAGTATGCCCCCGTTGATTGAGTCTGTGGTGTTGCAGCCGCTGATCACGCCGATCGACCCGGGCGAGCAAGGGCGGCGCACCAGCCGGATCGAGCGCCGCTCGTTCGCGCAGATCCACGACGCGATCGAGGTCCCGCGCTTGATTGAGACCCAGGTCAATAGTTTCGAGTGGTTTCGCCGCGAGGGTTTGCGCGAGCTCTTCGAGGAGATCTCGCCGATCACCGACTTTACCGGTAAGAACCTCGAGCTCCACTTTAAGGATTACGTCTTCGGCGAGCCGCGCTTCGATGAGTTCCAGTGCCGCGAGCGCGATCTGACCTACGCTGCGCCGCTGCGGGTGAATGTTGAGTTGCGGATCCTGTCCACCGGTGAGATTAAGGAGTCCGAGATCTTCCTCGGCGACTTTCCGGTGATGACCGATAACGGCACCTTTATCTACAATGGCGCCGAGCGCGTGGTGGTCTCACAGCTGATCCGCTCCCCCGGGGTCTACTTCAAGGATGAGAAGGAGCCGACCTCGGGTCGCGCGCTGCACTCGGCCAAGCTGATCCCGAACCGCGGCGCCTGGCTCGAGTTCGAGACGAACAAGCGTGATGTGATCAGCGTGAAGGTGGACCGCAAGCGCAAGATCCCGGTGACGATCTTGCTGCGGGCGATCCTCGCCTGGCAGGCCGACGACGATGGCAATGGGCGCTGGGTGCCCGACAATGAGCTCGACCAGCACGGCCACAATGAGCACGTGCTCGAGTTGCTGCGCCATGTCGATACGGTTCCTGAGCATCCTTACACGCAGGCCACGCTGGATAAGGACCCGTCGCACAACGCCAGAGAGGCGCTGATGGAGCTGTATAAGCGCCTGCGCCCCGGCGATCCGCCGACGCTTGAGAATGCGCGCTCGCTGCTCGAGTCGCTGCTCTTTAATCCGCGCCGCTACGACCTTGCGAAGGTCGGGCGCTATAAGTTGAATAAGAACCTCTGGGAGCGGGATGCCCGCCGCGATGGTGCATCCAGCGCTCCGGGGATGCACGTGCGTGTGCTGCTGCCGCGCGATATCTTCAAGATCGTCGAGCAGATCATTCTGCTCAACAATGGCCACGGCCGCGCCGATGATATCGACCACCTCGGGAATCGCCGTGTGCGTACCGTGGGCGAGTTGATCCAGCAGCAGTTCCGCGTTGGTCTCCTGCGCCTTGAGCGGGTGGTCAAGGAGCGTATGTCGCTCCAGGACCCCGACAGCGCGACGCCCAATGGCCTGATTAATATCCGCCCGGTCGTCGCTGCGATGCGCGAGTTCTTCGGTGGCTCCCAGCTCAGCCAGTTTATGGATCAGACGAACCCGCTGGCGGAGTTGACCAACAAGCGCCGTCTCTCGGCCCTTGGCCCCGGTGGCCTCTCGCGAGACCGGGCGGGCTTCGAGGTGCGCGATGTGCACCATAGCCACTATGGCCGGATCTGCCCGGTGGAGACGCCAGAGGGTCCCAATATCGGCCTGATCGGGACGATGTCCACCTTCGCGCGGGTCAACGAGATGGGCTTTCTGGAGACGCCCTACCGGAAGGTCTATAACGCCGTTGAGAATGCCACCGTCTGGAAGGAGCGGGGCCTGCTCCTGCGCGATGTGCGTGATCTGCGCACCGGCGATCTGATCGCTGCGAAGGGTAGCCGGGTGGACGATGCCACCGCCAGGCGGATTGCGATCGGGCTGCTTCGTGGCCAGATTCTGCGCGAGGATATTACCAATCCCGACACCAGCGAGACGATCGCTGAGGCTGGCACGGAGGTCAATCGCGCCCTCGCTGAGCAGATCGTTGAGCTGCCACTCAAGACGATCCGCATTCAGCCGGTGGTCTCCCAGGAGACGGAGTACCTCTCCGCTGATGAGGAGGATCGCTTCGTCGTGGCGCAGGCCAACGCGCCACTCGATGAGCATAACCGCTTCGTGCAGAGCTCGGCCTCGTGCCGCTTCGCCGAGAAGTTTGTGCAGGAGCGGGTCGACCGGATCGATTATATGGATGTCTCGCCCAAGCAGGTGGTGAGCGTGAGTACCGCGCTCATTCCCTTCCTGGAGCACGACGACGCCAACCGCGCGCTGATGGGCTCGAATATGCAGCGGCAGGCCGTGCCCCTGCTCCGCCCCGATGCGCCGATCGTTGGTACCGGGATGGAGTTCCGCGCCGCCCGCGACTCGGGCCAGGTGGTGGTGGCCAGGAAGTCGGGTGTGGTCGTCAGCGCCACTGGCGACCGGATCGTGATCCAGGAGGAGGATGGCTACGAGCGTGAGTATCGCCTGCGCAAGTTCATGCGCTCGAACCAGGACACCTGTATCAATCAGCGCCCCAATGTGCAGCGGGGCCAGCGGGTGCAGGCTGGCGATGTGATCGCGGATAGCTCCAGCACCGATTTCGGTGAGCTCGCCCTGGGCCAGAATATCCTCGTGGCCTATATGCCCTGGGAGGGTGGGAACTTCGAGGACGCGATCCTGGTGTCTGAGCGCCTGGTGCGTGAGGATATCTTCACCTCCATCCATATCGAGAAGTATGAGGTGGAGGCCCGCGATACCAAGCTTGGCCCCGAGGAGATTACCCGCGATATTCCCAATGTGGGCCAGGATAGCCTGCGGAACCTCGATGAGCGCGGCATTATCTATGTGGGCGCCGAGGTGCAACCCAACGATATCCTCGTGGGGAAGATTACCCCGAAGGGTGAGACCGACCTGACCGCTGAGGAGCGCCTGCTGCGGGCGATCTTCGGCGAGAAGGCCCGCGAGGTGAAGGATAGCTCGCTGCGGGTGCCCAACGGGGTGCGCGGCAAGGTGATCGATGTGAAGGTCTTCTCGCGTAACGAGGGCGCTGAGTTGCCCGTCGGCGTGAACCAGACCGTGCGGGTGCTGCTCTGCCAGAAGCGGAAGATCAGCGCCGGCGATAAGATGGCCGGCCGCCACGGCAATAAGGGCGTGGTGAGCCGCGTGCTGCCGATCGAGGATATGCCCTTCCTCCCCGATGGCCGCCCCGTTGATATCATCCTGAACCCGATCGGTGTGCCCTCGCGCATGAATATCGGCCAGATCCTGGAGACGCACCTCGGCTGGGCCGCGGCCCGGCTCGGCTTCCGGGTGGCGACGCCGGTGTTCGACGGCGCCTCCGAGGAGCAGATCAAGGAGCACCTGATCAACGCCGGTTTGCCCGGCGATGGGAAGGTGACGCTCTACGACGGGAGGACCGGCGAGAAGTTCGACCACCCCGTCACCGTGGGCTACGCCTATATGCTGAAGCTCGCCCACCTGGTGGAGGATAAGATCCACGCCCGCTCCACCGGCCCCTACAGCCTGGTGACCCAGCAGCCCCTCGGTGGCAAGGCCCAGTTCGGTGGCCAGCGCTTCGGCGAGATGGAGGTCTGGGCGCTTGAGGCCTATGGCGCCGCCTACATCCTTCAGGAGATGCTTACCGTCAAATCCGACGATGTGGTGGGCCGCGTGAAGACCTACGAGGCGATCGTCAAGGGTGAGCCGATCCAGGAGGCCGGCGTGCCCGAGAGCTTCAAGGTGCTGATCAAGGAGTTGCAATCCCTCGGCCTCTCCGTTGAGGTGCTCAGCGAGGACGAGAAGCCCGTGGAGCTCACCGACGATGTCGATGGTGACATGGCCGCCCTCGATGGGATCAACCTCAGCGGGATGGAGCGCGGGGAGTTTTAGTCCGTGTTTCTATCCGGTAGCGGTTGACAAGCAATCCGAAAGCGGGTAAACTCCCAGGCAGAACAGGCGTTCTGTCTGGGAGGCCCCATGGACCGAACTGCTCGTCATGCCAGCTTCTTCCGGGTCTGGTCGCCGGCGATGGCGTATGTACTGGGGTACTGGTGGGTCGATGGGTATATGCGCCACCGAAAGGACACGGGGGCGCACCTGATCGAAATCGCCAGTATCGACCGAAGCCATCTGGAGGCTATAGCTCGTTCGATGGGCGAGCCACCAGGCCTGCGCAAGATATCAGGGTCAGCGAATTGCTACGAGATCGAGTTCTGTAGCAAGGAGATGTACAACGATCTGCTCGCGCTCGGCGGGATGCCGAACAAGTTGAACGTGATTGGCTTCCCGACGATACCAGTAGAGTTGCTCGTCCACTTCGTGCGTGGCTTCGTCGATGGGGATGGGACGCTGGCGTGGAACGGCGATCGGCCGGTGCTCCAGATCTACTCAGGCTCGAAGCAGCTGCTTGAGGATATGGCGGATGCGATAGCGGAGCAAACTGGTATCCCGGCGCCGCACGTCATCGCAAACCGGGCGCTCTGGTACCTGAAGTGGAGCACGATCAGGGCGAAGTGCCTGGCCGCCTGGCTCTACGTCGAACACCAAGGATTAGCTCTCGAACGGAAGGCTGCCATCGCTGCTAAGTTCATCGCCTGGCAGCCTCGGAAACGACCCAACGCTGGCACCATCACCGAGGCAATGAAACTGCGTTTCGCAGCATATTTGCCATCAGAGGAGTGAGCCAACATGCTCGAGATCAACGATTTCAATGCGATTCGCATCAGTCTTGCGTCTCCAGAGGATATTAGGAGTTGGTCCCACGGCGAGGTAACCAAGCCGGAGACGATTAACTATCGTACATTGAAGCCAGAACGCGATGGTCTCTTCTGTGAACGTATATTTGGGCCTACAAAGGACTGGGAGTGCTACTGCGGGAAATACAAGCGCGTCCGCTACAAAGGTGTCGTATGCGATAAGTGTGGTGTAGAAGTTACGCGAGCGAAGGTGCGTCGCGATCGGATGGGGCATATTAATCTGGCGTCGCCGGTGAGCCACATCTGGTTCGTGAAGGGCACGCCCTCGCGGCTCGGCCTGCTGCTGGACATCTCGCCGCGAAACCTGGAGCGGGTGCTCTACTTTGCCTCCTACGTGATCGTGGAGGTGAAGGAGGAGATGCGCCAGTACACGCGGGAGACGATCCAGCAGGAGTACGCCGAGAAGCGCGAGAAGGTGCAGCGGCAGGCAGAAGAGAAGCGCATCGAGCTCTCGACCATGCTCACCCAGGATCTGGGGGGCATGGAGAGTGCGCAGGTAAGCACGCAGCGCCGGATCGAGGAAGATTACAAGCGCCTGCGCGACGAGATCGCCAGCGAGGCTGAGCGGCTGCGCGAGCGGCTAGAGGAACTGGCAGGGGAGACGGCCGAGGAGGACGTGAGCTTCCGTGGCACGACCATCGTTGAGGAAGGTGAGGTCATCAGCGAGCGCGTGCTGGACCAGCTGGACGAACTGGTGGACCAGGAGCTCGACGCGATGGAGGCCCGCCGCCAGCGCGACCTGGCGGATGCTGAGTTGATCACCGATGCCGAGCGCGAGCGCAAGGAGTACGAGGCCACCCAGGAGCAGGAGAAGCTCCACGAGCGCCTGCAGCGCGAGCTGGATCAGCTCGTGCGGGAAGAGAAGGAGAAGCTCGACCAGCTGGACAGCCTGAAGGTCACGCGGATCCTCTCGGAGATGGAGTACCGCCAGTTGCGCGACGTGGCCCCGGGCGTCTTCCGTGCCGACATGGGCGCGGGCGCGGTGCGGGAGCTGATCGAGCGCACGGTGGATCTGGGCAAGCTGGCGGAGGATCTGCAGCTGGAGGTGCAGACGACCCAGGGCCAGCGGCGCAAGAAGGCCACCAAGCGGCTGCGGGTGGTGGAGGCCTTTCGCAAGAGCGGCAACCGGCCCGAGTGGATGATCCTCACGGTGCTGCCCGTTATCCCGCCGGATCTGCGGCCGATGGTGCAGCTCGACGGCGGGCGCTTCGCCACGAGCGACCTGAACGACCTGTACCGGCGGGTGATCAACCGCAACAATCGCCTCAAGCGCCTGATGGAGCTGAACGCGCCGGAGATCATCGTGCGCAACGAGAAGCGCATGTTGCAGGAGGCGGTCGACGCACTGATTGACAACGGGCGGCGCGGGCGGGCGGTGAGCGGCAAGGGCAAGCACCGCCTGAAGAGCCTGAGCGACATGCTCAAGGGCAAGCAGGGGCGCTTCCGCCAGAACCTGCTGGGCAAGCGCGTGGACTACTCGGGCCGCTCGGTGATCGTGGTGGGGCCGAACCTGGCGCTGCACCAGTGTGGCCTGCCGAAGAAGATGGCGCTTGAGCTCTTCAAGCCGTTCGTGATGCGGCGGCTGGTGGAGAAGGGCTTCGCCCACAACATCAAGAGCGCCAAGCGCATTGTGGAGCGGGTGCGGCCTGAGGTGTGGGACGTGCTGGAAGAGGTGATCCAGGACTACCTGGTGCTCCTGAACCGGGCGCCCTCGCTGCACCGGCTCTCGATCCAGGCCTTCGAGGCCAAGCTGATCGAGGGATCGGCCATCCAGCTCCACCCGCTGGTCTGCGCGGCCTTCAACGCCGACTTCGACGGCGACCAGATGGCCGTGCACGTGCCGCTGTCGCGCAAGGCCCAGGAGGAGGCCCGCTCGCGCATGCTGAGCAAATACAACTTGCTCAGCCCGGCCCACGGCGACCCGATCATCACGCCGTCGCAGGATATCGTGCTCGGCTGCTACTACCTGACGCTGGTGAAGGACGGCGCACGAGGGAGCGGCAAGAAGTTCGCCTCGGTGGACGAGGCGATGCTGGCCTACGACAAGGGGCTGGTCGATATCCAGGCGCCGATCTGGATCCGCATGGCGGGGGTGCCAGCCGACAAGAACGACCGGGCGCACAATACCCGCGTGCTGACTCCGGCTGAGGATGGCACGCCGCGCATGTTGATCGAGACGACGATCGGGCGCGTGCTGCTGAACAACCAGCTGCTGCCGCCGCTGCGCTACCGCAACCGGGTGATCGACAAGAAGGGCCTGAAGGAGATCATCGCCGACTGCTACAAGTACTACACGAACCTGCGCAACCTCAGCGACGCGGATCTCGACGAGATGCGGGCCGTGCACGGGAACAAGTCGCAGCAGGAACTGGCGCGGATCTTTGGCTCGGAGAAGACGGCGCAGCAGGCCGATATGATCAAGGCCCTGGGCTTCAAGTACGCCACCCTGGGCGGCATGACGATCGGCATCAACGACATCGAGGTGCCCGAGAAGAAGTACGAGATCGTGCTCGAGGCCGAGGCCGCCGTCAGCGACGTGGAGAAGCAGTTCCGGCGCGGCTTGATCACCGAGGAGGAGCGCTACCAGGAAGTCGTGCGGATCTGGCAGGAGGCCACGAAGCAGACGATCAGCGCGGTGAAGGACAACCTGAACCCCTACGGTCCGGTGGCGATGATGTCCACCTCGGGCGCCCGTGGCAATATCAACCAGATCTCGCAGATGGCCGGCATGCGCGGCCTGATGTCGGACCCGACGGGCCGGATTATCGAGCTGCCGATCAAGGCCAACTTCCGAGAGGGCCTCTCGGTGCTCGACTACTTCGTCTCGACTCACGGTGGTCGCAAGGGCCTGGCGGACACCGCGCTGCGCACGGCGGATGCCGGCTACCTGACGCGGCGCCTGGTGGATGTGGCGCAGGACGTGATCGTGACGATCGAGGACTGCGGTACGGAGGATGGGAACTGGCTGCACGCCGCCGACGACGACGAGTTGATGGAGCGGCTGCAGGTGCGTATGGTCGGGCGCGTGTTGGCGGCCCCCGTCTACGACAAGGCGACGGGCGAGTTGTTGGCTGACCGCAACACCGAGATCGATGAGGAACTGTCGGCGCTGCTGATCGCGCGTGGGGTGGAGTCGGTGTATGTCCGCTCGACGCTGAACTGCCAGGCGGAGCACGGGATCTGCCGGCTCTGCTACGGGCGCAACCTGGCGACGGGCAAGCTGGTGGACATTGGCGAGGCCTGCGGGATCATCGCGGCCCAGTCGATTGGGGAGCCCGGCACGCAGCTGACGCTGCGCACCTTCCACACCGGCGGCGTGGCCTCGGCCGACGATATCACGCAGGGTCTGCCGCGCGTGCAGGAGATCTTCGAGGCGCGGGTGCCGAAGGGCAAGGCGCTGCTGGCGGAGATCGACGGCGTGGTGCAGATCACCAAGGACGACGAGGGCGTGCGCTCGATCCGGGTGGTGGCCTCGGAGGTCTACACCGACGAGTATAGCCTGCCGAGGGGCTATGTCGCGGTGATCGAGAACGAGAGCGACGTGGTCGAGGGCCAGGTGATCGCCGAGAGCCAGCGTACGGGCGGAGCACACGAGCCGCCGATCCTGGCACGGCTGGCGGGGCGGGCCTACGTCTACGCCGATAAGATCACGATCAGCCAGGAGGACCGCGAGGAGCGCGAGCTGGTGGTGCCGCACACGGCCCGCTTGCGTGTGGAGAACGGGGAGCGCGTGGTTGCTGGCCAGCAGCTGACCGACGGCAGCGCGAACCCGCAGGAGCTCCTGGACCTGCAGGGCAAGGAGGCCGTGCAGCGCTACCTCGTGAACGAGGCCCAGAAGGTCTACCGCAGCCAGGGCGTGAATATCAACGACAAGCACATCGAAGTGATCGTCCGGCAGATGCTGCGCCGCGTGCGGATCGAGGAGCCGGGTGATACGGGGCTGCTGCCGGGCGAACTGGTGGACGCCACCGAGTTCCGGCGGCTGAATAACGACATCGTGAGCCAGGGCGGCGAGCCGGCCACGGCGGCCACGGTGCTGCTGGGGATCACCAAGGCGTCGCTGAACACCGATAGCTTCCTCTCGGCGGCCTCGTTCCAGGAGACGACGCGGGTACTCACTGATGCCGCGATCAACGGCAAGGTGGACTACCTGCGGGGTCTGAAGGAGAACGTGGTCATCGGCAAGCTCATCCCAGCCGGCACCGGGATCGAGAAGCGGCTGCTGGATGGGGGCAAGCGCGACGATCTGGTGGGCGAGATGGCCCGCATGATGGAGGAGGGAGCGGTCGAGGCTCCGTCCGAGCGCGCGCCAAACGAGGTGCGGCGCGCCGAGGCGCTGCTTGGCCTCGCCGATGAGCATGCCGCAGCGAGCGATGATAGCGAGGAGCGGGTGCGGGCGCGCCTGCTTGAGCTGATCGGCGAGAGCGAGCTCGCGGGTGATGAGCTCGAGGGCGAGGAGGAGGCCGACCTCGACGATGGCGCGTTGCCCGACGAGGACGAGAAGTAGGCGCGAATATCCGGCTGGGTATGAGATCACGTCCAGTGTGACACCGTGCATCGACGGGGAGACGCGGAGGGGCTGCAAGCCCCTTCGCACCTCAACGTCATGCACCACGATCAAACAGGGTTTGCTATTACGGCCCCTTCTCCGCGCGGGTGGGAGAGGGGGCCGTATCGTTTGAGGGCCATCCCCTCTCTGCGCGGAGGACGGTACCGCGCCTGCCCGCAGCACCTTACAGCGCACCCGATGGCGTGCTGAGGGGATCAGGTTATAATCAGGCCTATGCGTACGGAGAAGATCTCAGCGCCGCAGGCGCGGGCCGCTCACACTCGTGCGGCAGGGTGGGTGCGTGAGAGCCTGCGCGCGGAACTGGCCGCCCTGGCGGATCCAGCGCTGTGGCTCGCCCTGGGAGGGCTGCTCCTCGTCTTCCTGCTCGTGCCACAACTCCCGCTGCGCTATCGCTTTGACGTGGGCTATGAGGAGGGGCCGGGGAGCGATCTCCCCTACCTGCGCGGGTTCAACACGGCCGAGCGGGACGAGCTTGGCACATATCGCTGGACGGACGACGGCGCGACGATCCTGGTGCCGGGGGTTGGTGCGCGGTCGCTGCTCGTGCGGCTCAGCTGGCTGCCCATGCCAGAGGCGGCGCTGCCGCTCGCCCCACAGCGTTACGAGCTCGTCGCGGGCGGGCGGTCGCTGGGGCAGTTGCCGCTCCGGCCGGAAGGGGGCATACAGCTGGTGAGCGTGCCCGCAGTGGCGCTGGCCAGTGGTGAGCTCACGCTAACGATCCGCAGCGACACCTTCACCCTGCCGGGTGACCCCCGGCGCCTCGGAGCCCGCCTGAGCGGCGTCGCCGTGACGGCACTGGTGCCGGCTGGATTCGTTGCGCCGGCGTGGGGGCCGGCAACTGGCTGGCTCGGGGCGGTCGTGCTGGGCTGGCTCGCGGCGCGCCACGCGCTGAGCGGCCCACGCCCTGGTACCGGTGCGGGGCGTGGGCTGCGTGAAGGCCAGCCCTGGCCTGTGTTCGTGCTCACCGTCGGCGCCGTGCTCGTTGCGGCGGCGGCCCTGCTCGACCCGCCGCGCTGGGCGTTCGGGGCCGAGGCGGCACTCGTGGCCTGCGGGCTAGCCTACCCGCTCGCAATCGCGACGCGAGCTTCGCTCCCGCCGCTGGCCCGAAGGCTCGGCGTACCGCTGGATGGGGTGAGCCTGGCCTGGCTGAGCTTCTTGATTGTGCTCAGCTTCGCGCTGCGCATCGGCGGGCGGCTCTATCCGGACAGCATGCACGGCGACATCGGCTTTCACCACAACCGCTTTAACGAGGCGATGTGGGGGCTGATCTACATCGTCTCGGTGAACCGGGGGGTAGACTTTCCGTACCCACCGGGGCCCTACACCCTGGTGGCGCCGCTGACGCTGCTGGGGCTCGGGCCACGGGCGGTGCTGCAGCTCGGCGCGGCCCTGGCCGACGCCGTGAGCGCAGCCGTGATTTATGCGATTGCGGCGCGGGTAGCCGGGCAGCGGACAGCCCTGCGCGCAGCCGGGATCTATGTCTTCACTGCGGCCACGTTCATGGCTTCCTGGTGGTCGTTCGACACCCACATCTACACCCAGTTCCTCCACCTGCTGCTGGTGGCCGCGCTGGTATGGGGGGTTGGGGCGTGGCGCGGGGGCGGAGAAGGGGAAAACACGGGGCCGGGGCCACGGGCTCCTGCCACCGCGCCAGCCC
>SFCB01000285.1 GCA_004367505.1 Chloroflexi bacterium OHK40
CGCCCACGTGGGCGTGCCACAAACGCACCGGAGTGTCGTTCCCGCGCACACGGGAACCAAGCGCACGTGGGGACCCAGCGGCCCGCGTTCCCGGGGGCTTGCGCGGGAACCAAGCGCACGCGGCGCCGCTACTCGACAATCCATGGCATCCCCGACACCGCCGTACTCCGCTGCTCAGGGTCGGTGCGCACGTTCACCACGGCCGGCAGGCCCGAAGCGAAGGCGCGCTCGATCGCCGGGCCGATCGCCTCCACCCGCTCGACATACTCACCATAGCCACCCAGAGCCCGTGCCAGCTCATCGTAGCGGGTGAGCCCCAGGTTCGAGCCCACCACCCCGGCCTCGCCGAAGCGCCGCCGTTGCCCGTCGCGGATCTCGCCCCAGCCCTGGTCGTTGGCGATCACCACCACGATCGGCAGCCCGTGGCGCACCGCCGTGTCGATCTCCATCGCGCAGAGCCCGAACGATCCGTCGCCCATGAGCGCCAGCACCCGCCGCCCCGGCCGGGCAAGCCGCATGGCGTTGGCGAAGGGCACCCCCACTCCCAGGTGCCCGGTGCTACCCACCCAGACCACTCCCTGGGGGCTCCGCGCGTCCAGGAACTGGATCGCGAAGGCCGCGATGTAGCCCCCATCCACCACGATGATGTCGTCGGGCCGGGTGGCCGCCGCCACCGCCTGCACGAGCTGGATCGAGTGGATCGGCCGTTCGGGTGGCCGCGCCGCCAGACCCGCCTGCTCGATCGTCTGGGCCCGCAGGTATTGCAGCGAACCCTTCGCCCGCTGCTGCCACTCGGGCGCCACCCGCCAGCCCCGCCCATAGGACGCCAGGCCCGCCCGGAGCTGGCTGAGCACGGCCCGCGCATCGCCGACGATGCCTACGTCCACCGGTCGATTCTTGCCGATCACCTCGGGCACCACGTCCACGATGATCGCGCGGGAGCCATCGGCAAAGAGTGGTGGCCGCCCGTAGCCGATCGTCCAGTCCAGGCGCGTGCCAAGCACCAGGTAGCAGTCGGCGCCGAAGGCCCCGGAGGGCATGAAGCCCACGCAGAGCGGGTGGTCGTCGGGCACAAGGCCCCGGGCGAGGTTGCGGGTGAGCACTGGCACCCCGCTCTGCTCCACAAAGGCCCGCAGCTCCTCACCCGCGTCGCTCCAGAACACCCCGCTCCCGGCAATGATCAGCGGGCGCTCGGCGGCGGCCAGCAACTCCAGGGCTGCCCGGATCTGCCCCGGGTCGCCGTGGGGCCGGGCCTCGGTGCGGTAGCGCTCGGGCCAGCGCACCTCGGATTCGTCCACGCTGCCGCGCAGATGCTCCAGCGGGAAGTCGAGGAAGACCGGGCCAGGGCGCCCGGAGCGGGCGTAGCGCACCGCCATCGCCGCGTACTCCGGCAGCCGGCGCTGCTCCAGGCAAGTGCGCCGCCACTTCGTCACGGGACGCAACAACTCCAGCTGGTCGATCGCCTGCATCACGCCGATATCGCGCCCGGCGAGCGAGCCCTGGGCACTGCAGAGGAGCAGCGGCACCTGGCTTTCGTAGGCCACCTGCACCCCCGGCAACGCATTGACGATGCCCGGCGCGCCGTCCACAAACGCCACGCCCAGGCCGCCCGTCGCCCGCGCAAAGGCGTCGGCCATATGCACTGCCTGCTGCTCATGGCGCACATCCACCACGCGGATTCCCAGCGCGGCGCATGCGTTCACCAGCTCGTAGTTGTGCCCGCCCAGCAGCGCAAAGGCGTGTGTGACGCCCTCGCCCTTGAGTACCCGTACCACCAGGTCGCCGCCGTTCAGCTGTGCCATCATGCACTCCTTCCAGGGGCCTGCTCGTACCCGGCTGCCGCAGCCTGTCGCACCAATCCGCCCGGGCTCCCCTACCAGCATCACGGCTCCAACGAGCGCGACTCCCGTGGGCGGATGAGCGCCAGGAAGGCCTCATCGGGTAGCTCGCGGCGCCGTTCGAGCAAGGCCACCCGCTCCGGCGCGCCCACCGGACGGCGCAGGGGTGGGGCGGGGTCGTCTGCGACGGCGAGGATCGCCTCCACCACGAGGAGCGGGTCCTGGGCGGCGCCCATACGCCCCTGCACCTCGCCGAGCATAGCCTCCACAGCCGGGCGGTAGGGGCTGTCGGTGCGCAGGCTGCCCACCGCCTCGGCAATGGCCCCGGCCGGCAGGGGCGTTGCAAAGAAACCACATGGCTCCACCAGCACCACCTGGACGCCGAAGGGGGCGACCTCGAAGGCCAGGGCCTCGGCAAAGCCCTCCACGGCATGCTTGGTCGCGCCATAGACGGCCTGGAAGGGCCAGCCCACCAGCCCGCTGTCGGAAGACAGGCAGATGATCCGCCCGGCGCCCTGGGCCCGCAGCTGGGGCAGCACCGCCTGCGTCACGGCCATGGTGCCGATCGTGTTCACCTCAAAGAGCTGCCGGATGCGGCTGAGCGGCACCTCCTCGAAGGGTCCGCCCAGGCCCAGGCCAGCGTTGTTCACCAGCACGTCGATCCGGCCAAACCGGCCGACCGCCGTGGCCACCGCGTGCTCGATCTGCGCCACCTCCGTCACGTCGAGCTGGGTCGCGAGCAGCCGCTCGGGATGGGGAGCCCGCAGGTGGGCCAGAGCGTCGAGCGAACGGTCGCTGGCCACCACCTGTTCGCCCCGGTCGAGCAGGGTCTGCGCCAGCAGCGCACCGAATCCAGTGGCACAGCCCGTGATCAGCCACGTACGCATGCATTGCTCCTTATGCTCGCAGCCGTGCCCGTTCGGCCCCTTCCACCAGGTGTCACCATGGCAGGGCTCTCGGGAAACGGCCTGGAGAGTCGCGCGAGTACGGATGTGCAGCTATGGCATACTCACGGCCGCTGGCGCCGTCTCCCCCTCGGGCACCCGCACCTGGCCCTCGCGCACCCGGCTCACGAAGAGCGCGCCGACCACCACTGCGGCGCAGCCGGTGAACCAGAGCGCCTGGGGGCCGAAGGCGTTCATCAGGGCGCCGTAGCCGGGCGGCCCGGCGATCTGCGCCAGGGCCGTGCCGATGGCGAACATCCCGCTGAAGAGCCCCACCTGCCGCAGCGAGGCGAACTCCTGGAAGAGGATCACACAGTTCACCAGCACCAGCGCCCAGACCAGGCCGATCACGCCGAGCAGGATGGCATAGGCCAGGGTGCTGCGGTTCAGGGCGCCAACCAGGTAGAGCGGCGCCAGCAGCAACTGCCCGGCGAAGATGGTGCGCTGCCGCCCGAAGCGCGCCGCTGCAAACCCCGCCGGCACCGCCCCCGCCAGGTAGGAGAGGGCCAGGATGGCCGCAAAGTTAGCCGCGTCGCCCCCTCGCATGCCCAGCGCCGTGGTGGCGTAGGTCGTCCAGAACGACTCAAGCCCGTTCCAGGCCGTCCAGGTGAAGAAGACCCCCGCAATCAGCAGCAGGGGGCTCTTCTCCGGGATCGCGAAGAGCGTGCGCACCGCCCCCGGGATCGAGGGCGGCAGATCACCGGCAACCCGCTCGCCCCGTGTCTCCACCTCCGGCTCACGGATACCGATGTAGATCACCACGGCGGCGACGAGCAAAAAGCCCGCGACCATCGCGAAGGGCAGGCGCTGATCGATGTCGAACAGCTCGCCGCCCACCAGCAGCGCCACGATCGCCCCGAGGCCGGCCAGCAGATCGGTAAACCCGGAGACCTGGGTGCGCACCGCGCGCGGGAAGAGATCGGAGAAGAGCGCCACCAGCGGCGCGCGGAAGATCGTCATACAGATATTCATCACGATCGCGGCCAGCATGAGCGCCACAAGGGTGGTGTTGGCAAAGTAGGGCAGGGCGAAGGTGGCCACGGCGGCCAGCGGCATCCCAACCAGAATGAAAGGCTTACGCCGGCCCAGGCGCGAGCGGGTCAGGTCGCTACGGGCGCCCCAGAAGGGCTGCAGGGTAAGCGCCGCGATATTGTCGAAGGTCATGAAGAGGCCGATCAGGAAGAGGTTGGCGGTGAACTCCCGGTAGAAGAGCGGCATAAAGGCGTTGTAGGAGGTCCAGATCGCCTGAAGGGCGAACCAGCCGACACCGAGAGTCAGGGCCTGTTTCTTCATCGCTGTCTCCTTTGACTATCGACCAGAATCCTCCAGGCCGAGCATCCGGCAGGTATAGGCGAGCAGATGATCCCGGAAGGCCCGGAGCCGGGCTGGCTCCAGCGGATCGGCCCGGCTGGCCGCCCAGTCCAGGGGGCCGCCCAGGAAGTAGCCGTAGAGCATCCACGAGAAGCTCTGCAGGAAGAGCCCAGGATCGAGGCCATCGGCGCGCAGGCTGCCGGCGGCCCGCGCCCGCTCCAGCAGCTCGCGCACGGGCAGGAAGACGGGCAAGGCCACCTCGGCCTCCAGGCTGTCGCCCACCTCGACCGGGCGCTCGAGCCAGCGCCGCACCCAGAGCCGGGGCGTCTCGGGATGTTCGACGGTCATGGCCAGCAGGGCATCGATCAACTGCGCCAGCAGCGCCCGCAGGGCGACCGGGCTGGCCAGGGTGTCCGCATCGACCGCGCCCACGATCCCGTCCACGAGCGCTCGCTCCTGGGCGGCGAGGCGCCGGAACACGGCCCGGTACAGGTCGGCCTTGGTGCCGGCATGGTAGGCCACCGTGGCAATATTCAGGCCCGCCGCCGCCGCAATCGCCCGCGTGGAGGTGCCGTAAAAGCCGTGCTCGGCAAAGAGCGTTGTCGCCTCCCGCAGGATGCGCTCCGCGCTGTCGTCGGCGCCGTCCCGTGGTCGTCCGGGCGCTCGCATCATTATTCCATCAACTGATTGATTCGGGATGGCGCCATTGTACGGCCTTGCTCGCCACCCGTCAAGAGCCTCCCGGCCCGCTCGGGTATAATCAGCGTATGACAGCGAACTTCACCATCACCGCGCGCGACGGGCGCTCGCGGGCGCGGGCCGGCGTCCTGCGTACCGCCCACGGCGAGGTGACCACACCAGTCTTTATGCCCGTCGGCACCCGCGCCACCGTCAAAGCGCTCACACCCGCCGAGCTCCAGGAGCACGGCGCCAGCATCATCCTGGGCAACACCTACCACCTTTACCTGCAGCCGGGCCACGAACTGATCGCCCGCCGGGGCGGGCTGCACCGCTTCATGGGATGGGGCGGCCCCATCCTCACCGACTCAGGCGGCTTCCAGGTCTTCTCACTGGTCTACGGCGGCATCGCCGACGAGGTCAAGGGCCGGCGGCCCCAACACCCCGAGCGCCTGCGCGATATGGTGCGGGTAACGGAGGAGGCGGTGATCTTTAAGAGCTACCTGGACGGATCGCGCCACGTCTTTACCCCCGAGCGTTCGATCGAAGTACAGCACGCCCTCGGCGCCGACGTGATCGTCTGCTTCGACGAACTGCCGCCCTTCCGCGCCGGCTACGACTATACCCGCGAGAGCATGGAGCGCACCCACCGCTGGGCGGCCCGCTGCCTGGCCACCCACCAGCAGCGGGAGGGGGCGAACCTGCCCAACCCGGGCCAACTCCTCTTCGGCATCGTCCACGGGGGCGTCTTTGCCGATCTGCGGCAAGCCAGCGCCGAGCAGATCGGCGGCATGGCCTTCGACGGGCTCTGCATCGGCGGATCGCTGGGCGCGAACAAGGCCCAGATGTACGAGGTGGTGGACATGACCGTGCCCCACCTGCCCGATCGGCTGGCGCGCCATCTGCTGGGCGTGGGCGATGTCGACGATCTGCTGGAGGGCGTGGCGCGGGGGATCGATATGTTCGACTGTGTGAGCCCCACCCGCCTCGGGCGCCACGGCGCGGCCCTGGTGCGCGACAGGGAGCGCGGCTGGAAGCTGAACGTGGACAACGCCGCCCTGCGCGAGGACGACGGGCCATTGCAGGCGGGCTGCGGCTGCTACACCTGCCGGCACTTCTCGCGGGCCTACATCCACCACCTCTTCCGCGCCCGGGAGCTGCTCGGCATCCGCCTGGTAAGCCTCCACAACGTCGCCTTCCTGCTCGATCTGATGGCCCAAACGCGTGCCAGTATCGCTGCCGGGCGCTTCGGCGAGCTCTACGCCGAGTGGCTGGGCAAGCCCCTCTAAGGTGAGGAGATCCGCTAGAGCCGTTATGCATTCCTGGCGCTGTGCGCCCCACGGCTGAGGGTCGCATCCCTGATCCTCCAGGATATGGAGCGCGCAGTACAATCGGCTTCCCCGCTACCGTTCGACAGCCGCCGCCCCCCTGTGCTAAAATTCAGCGTTGTGATGCCGCAGCAGCTCCAGGGAGGACCGCGATGCGGATCGAACGAAACCTGGGCATGGATCTGGTACGCGCCACCGAGGCCGCCGCCCTGCGCAGCGGGCGCTGGATGGGCCGAGGCGATAAGGTCGGCGCCGACCAGGCCGCCGTCGATGCGATGCGCTACGCGCTAGACAGCGTGCCCATGAACGGCGTGGTGGTGATCGGCGAGGGCGAGAAGGACGAGGCCCCCATGCTCTACACCGGCGAGCGGGTGGGCAACGGCGATGGCCCCGAGATGGACGTCGCGGTAGACCCGGTGGAGGGCACCACTCTCCTCGCCGAGGGCATGCCCGGCGCCATCGCAGTGGTCGCGATCGCCGAGCGCGGCGCCCTCTACAACTGGCAGGGCATCGCCTACATGGACAAGCTCGCCGTCGGCGAGCGCGCCAAGGGCGTGATCGATATCAACGCCCCGGTCGCCTACAACATCCGCGCGGTCGCCCGCACCCTCGGCAAACAGATCGAGGACGTGACGGTAGTCGTGCTCGACCGCCCCCGCCACAAAGATCTCATCCGCCAGATCCGTGAGACCGGCGCCCGCATCAAGCTCATCCTCCACGGCGATGTGAGCGCCGGCGTGATGACCGCCATCGAGGCTCCCCCCGCCGACATCCTCATGGGCATCGGCGGCGCCCCCGAGGCTGTGATCACTGCCGCTGCCCTGAAGTGCCTCGGCGGCGAGATCCAGTGCAAGATCTGGCCCCGCAACGATCAGGAGCGCGCCACCATCGCCGAGCTCGGTCTCGACACCACGAAGGTCTACACCACCAAGGATCTCGTCAAGGGCGAGAATGTCTACGTGGCCGCCACGGGGATTACCCCCGGCGAGTTCCTGCGCGGCACCGAGTACTTCGGCGGCGGCGCCCGCACCCACAGCGTCGTCATGCGCTCCCGCTCCGGTACCATCCGCTATATCGACGCCACCCACCGCTGGGATAAACTGATGCGCATCTCGAATATGCCCTACGGGTGATATGCCACCACTGTCGCTTCGCTCCTCCCTCACCCGCTCCCCCGCCCTCGCCGCAGCCCTGGCCCTGGCCGCCGGCGGGGTGGTGGGCGGCGCTGCGGCCTTTGGCCCGATCTACGCTGTCGCCGGGATTGCGGCGCTGCTCGCGGGCCTCGCTATGCTCCTCAGCACCGAGATCGGCCTGCTCGTTGTCTTCACGATTATTACCTGCCTGCCCTTTGCCGCCCTTCCCTTCAAGGCGATCATCACCCCGAACTTCCTCACCATCGCCCTCGTTGTGCTGCTCGGCGTCTGGTGCCTGCGCCTGCTCGCCCGCCCCGACGCCTATGATCTTCGTATCACGCCGCTAGGGCTGCCCATCCTTGGCTTCCTCGGCCTTACCTTCTTCTCGCTTTACCTCGGTGCCCGTGGCCTGCCCGATCCTTCTACACTGCATAACTACGCCAAGTTCGTGCTCGGCGTACTACTCTACTTTAGCGTCGTGAACTGCGTGCGCGAGCGCTGGCAGGCCCGCCTGGTGCTGCGCGGCCTGATCCTCAGCGGTGGCCTGGCCGCCCTGGTCGCCTTGCTGCTCTGGGCCATGAACGACGCCCTGGCTCTGCGCCTGCTCGTGAGCCTCGGACGCCTCGGCTACCCCACCAGTGGCCGGGTGCTGCGCTACGTCGAGGACGACCCGAACGGCCTCGAGCGCGCGATCGGCCTCTCGGTGGACCCGAACAGCTTTGGCGGGATGCTCGCCCTTGTGCTCGCCCTCGCCGCCGCCCAACTCGTTGCCCAACGTCCACTCTTGCGCCGATGGCTACTAGGCTGTATCGTAGGAGCTATGGCGCTCGCCCTGCTGCTCACCTTCTCGCGGGCAGCTCTCTTCGGCAGCATGATCGCGGCGGCCTACCTGGCTACCGTGCGCTACCATCGTCTCTGGTGGGTGATGCTCGGGGCCGGGGTGCTCGGGGCAGTATTGCTCATGGGGCTTGGCTTTGCCGGCGCCTTCGTCGAGCGGGTGGTGAGCGGCGTCCAGTTTGAGGATCAGGCCCAGCAGATGCGTCTCGCCGAGTTTCAGAACGCCATCGCAATTATTCGGCGCTACCCCGTCTTCGGGATCGGCTTCGGCCAGGCCCCCGATCTCGACCTGACGGCCGGGGTGAGCAACATCTACCTGGCGATCGCCCAGCGGATGGGTCTGGTTGGGCTTGGGGCCTTTCTGGGCATCCTGGCCGCATGGTTCGTCCGCTCTATCCGTTCGCTGCCCGCCCTGGACGAGGAGCGGACGAGCTGGATGCTCGGCTGCCAGGCGGGGCTGGTAGCCGCGCTCGCGGTGGGCCTGGCCGACCACTACTTCTTCAACATCGAGTTCAGCCACATGGGCGCCCTGCTCTGGGGCGTTGCTGGCCTCGGAGTGGCCATCGCCGACCTGCCGGAGCACGAGGGCGCCGCGCAGTAGCAGGTGCCCGAGGAGGCGCCCTACGGTGCCAGCAGTGACAGCAGGAGCCGTGGAGACGACGCCGGCTACGCGCGAGACGCAGCCTACGATCGACCCACGCTGGGTCGGTCTCGGCTTCGCGTGTTTCGCGCTGGCCCTACTCGCCTACGCGCTGGCCCACGCCGTTCCCGCCCTGGCCCTGGCGGCTCTGGTTGCCCACGGTGCCGCGTCGGTAGCGCTGGGCCTGCTCAGCGCCCCCCGCTGGCCCGGCCAGCGCCGCCTGGCCCTGGCCCTACTGGTCGGCTGCGCTACACTGGCCCTCTGCGCCGTGGCCCTGAGTGGGGCCGCAGCCTCGCCGCTCTGGCCCACCCTTATTCCGCCCATCTTCGCTGCCCTGCTGCTACTGCCCGGCCCGCCTGGCGCCGGTGTGGCCGCCGCTCTCTGGCTCGCCTACGGCGCCATCCTGCTCAGCGCGCCCGCCGATGCCCGCCTTGCCGCAGCCTCCGCCTGGCTCGTGCGCGGTGCCGAGGTTGGCCTGCTGGCCCTGCTGATCGAACGCACCGCTTACGCCCAGCGGACCCTCTCCGCCCGCGCCCGCGCCCGCGAGACGGCCCTGCACAGCTTCCTGACCGCCTCCAACCGCCTGCGCATCTCCACCAGTGCCCAGGGCGTGATGGAAGAGGTGGCCGGCGCGGTGCAGGCCGCCGGCGACTTCGCCTGCGTCACGCTGAGCCTGGTCGATTGGCACCGTGGGATCGCCCACGTCGCCGTCGCCATCGGCGCTAGCGGACGCCGCCTCAGTACCCTTGAGGGGCTCGCCTTCGCCTATACCGACCTCGCTACCCGCATCGAATCCGGCCGTCCCGCCGGTGCCCTCGCCATCGAGGTGCGTACTCTACCCTTCCGCAACTTGCCCGCCGAGCTGCACCTGGTGCTCCCTCTGCGCACCCAGCTCGATGAGGTGCGCGGCGTGCTCACCGTCTCCGCCGCCCAGACCGACCGGGTGGTGCTCGACGAGGCCCTGCCGCTGCTCGAACTGCTGGCCAATCAGGCGGCTGCCGCCCTGGACAACGCCGATCTCTACGCCACTATGGCCCACCGCGTCCAGCAGGCCACCGCCGACCTGGAGCGCGGCGCCGACGACCTACGCCGGGCCCGCGACCGGGCCGAGGTGCTCTTCCACATCGCCCGCGCCCTCGCCGTCACTCTCGACGAGCGCCAGGTGCTCGAGCGCACCCTCAGCCTTCTGGCCCAGCACACCGGCGCCGAGCGTGGCGGGATCATGCTGGTGGAGCCCACCACTGGGCGGCTGGTCTACCGCACCACCCTGGAGCGCCAGCGGAGCGATCCCCAGGGCGTGCTGGAGCGGGGCCAGGGCCTGGCCGGCTGGGTGCTGGCCAACCGCGCGCCGGCGATTGTGCCCGATACCACCCGCGACCCGCGCTGGCAGGTGCGCAGCCGCTTCGATGCCGAGCCGCGCTCGGTGCTGGCCGTACCTGTGATGCTCGAGCGCGAGGCCCTCGGCGTGCTGCTGCTCATCCACCCCGCGCCTGGCCACTTTACCCCCGAGCATGCCCAGATCGCCACCGCCGCAGCGGGCCAGGCGGCAGCCGCCCTCAATAACGCCCAACTCCACCGCTATGTGAGCGAGCAGAGCGATCGGCTGGCCGTGATCGCCCGCCAGCGCGAGGAGGAGGCCAGCAAGCTCATGGCCGTGCTCCGGAGCATCGGCGACGGCGTGATCGTGAGCGACCGCCACGGCCTGGTGCGGATCGTCAACCCCGCCAGCGAGGCTATCCTCGGCATCCGCGCCGAGGCCTTCCTCGGTCGCCCGATCACGACCCTCCCCGGCGTCCCGGCGGATATCGCCACGATCGCGGGCGAGGAGCGCATGCAGAAGTTCGCCGCCGGTGAGCGCACGGTGCGGGCCCACTGCGCCGCCGTGCGCTCGTCACGCGGCGAGCCCCTCGGCAGCGTCGTGGTCTACCACGATCTCACCCGCGAGGAGGCCGCCGACCGCCTGAAGAGCGAACTGGTGGCCACCGTCTCCCACGAACTGCGCACCCCGATGACGAGCATTCGCGGCTATGTGGATATGCTCCTGCTCGGCACCTTTGGCGAGGTGGGCGAGGGCCACCGCGAGCCTCTGCGCGTCATCAAAAACAATGTGGTGCGCCTGGTGCAACTGATCGAGGAACTGCTCGATCTCTCACGCGTCGAGTCGGGCGAGCAGCCGCTGCGCCGCGAGCAGGTGGATGTGGCCGAAGTGTTGCGCGATGTGGCCGCAGTGCTCGCCGGCCAGTTCCGCGAGCGCCAGATCGAGCTGCACCTCGACCTGCCCGCCGGCCTGCCCTGCGCCTCGGGCGATCGCCAGCGCCTGGCCCAGATCGCCGTGAACCTCCTCGGGAACGCCTGTAAGTACACCCCGCCCGGCGGCCAGGTGGCAGTGAGCCTGCGTAATGGCGGCGGTGAACTGCGGGTGGACGTGCGCGACTCCGGTGTGGGCATCCCTGAAGAGGCCCAGGCCCATATCTTCACGCCCTTCTACCGTGCCGACAATGCCCTGCGCGATGAGATTGGCGGCACCGGCCTCGGCCTCAGCATCACCCGCAAGCTGGTCGAGCTCCACGGCGGCCGGATCTGGTTCGAGAGCCGGCTCAATGAGGGTAGCACCTTTAGCTTTACCCTGCCCGTGGAGTGATCACGTACGCCGCCGTGATCGGCGCCTCGCTCCCCCGCTTGCGCGAGGACAGGCCCCCGCTTGCGCCGAACTCCTGGGTTCCCGCTTGCGCGGGAACGACCGGCCGGGAGCGGGCATAGGCGCGGGGACAGGCCGTGGTATAATGGCGGAAGCGTTTGCGCAGGTGTGGTGGGCCCGGCCCTCCACGCCGCTGTGTTTCTGGGGCTCAGATGGCCGGCAAGCAACCACCCCCGGGCATTGTGGCCGACAACCGCAAGGCCCGCCACGACTACGACATCGAGGAGACGTTCGAGGCCGGCATCGTGCTTACCGGCAGCGAGATCAAGTCGGTGCGGGCGGGCCGCGTGAACCTGCGCGGGAGTTATGCCCGCGTCCACCAGGACGAGGTCTTCCTCTACGAGGCCCATATCTCGCCGTACGAGCAGTCGGGCACCTTCTTTAACCACGAGCCTACCCGGCCACGCAAGCTGCTGCTGCACCGCCGCGAGATCAGCCGGATCGACGGGCTGATCCGCCAGAAGGGCCTGACGCTGGTGCCGCTGAAGATCTACTTCAAGGGCCGCCGCGCCAAGGTCGAACTCGGCGTGGCTCGCGGCAAGAAGGCCTACGATAAGCGCGAGGATATCGCCAGGCGCGAGGCCCAGCGCGATATCGAGCGGGCGATGAAGGCGCGCACCCGTGAGTAGCGCAGCCGCCTCGCCGCCCACCGTGGGCTACCTCGCCGTCCTCCGCCGCAACCGCAACTTCCGCCGCCTCTGGTATGGCCAGGTGGTCTCGCAGCTCGGCGACTGGCTCGACAGCATCGCGCTCTTTACACTGATGCTGAATCTCACCGGCTCTGGCCAGGCAGTGGGGCTGCTCTTCCTCGCCGAGTTCCTTCCCGGCGCCATTGTTGGCCCCTTTGCGGGCGTGGTCGTGGACAGGCTCCCACGCCGGCTGGTGCTGATCGCCAGCGATCTGGGCCGCGCCGCGCTCGTGCTGCTGCTCCTGCTCGTCAACGGCCCCGAGGATCTCTGGCTGCTCTACACGGCCGTGATCGCGAAGATGTCGCTGGCCTCCTTCTTCGAGCCGGCCCGCTCGGCGATCATCCCCAGCCTGTGCAGCCGCGAGGAGTTGGTCGCGGCCAATGCCGTCAGTGGTGTGACATGGTCGGCGATGCTCGCCCTTGGCGCGGCCGTGGGTGGGCTGGTGGCCGGAACCCTCGGTGTGCAGGCGGCCTTCATGCTCGACGCGGCATCTTTTCTGCTCTCGGCCGTCTTGATCGCGACGGTGCGAGTTCCAGGGCAGATCGCGCGGCCCGAGGACGGGGGGCGCGCACCGGCCAGCCCTGACCTGCCAGCATCCGTTGTGCGGCAGGTTATCGGCGAGCTCCGCGACGGGCTGCGCTACATTCGCACCCACCGCGAGGTCTTCTGGCTCACCTTCACCAAGGGGCTCTGGAGCCTGGGTGGCGGCGTGCTGCTGCTACTCACGCTCTTCGGGCGCGAGATCTACCCGCTCGGGCGCGACGGGGCAATCAGCATCGGCCTGCTCTACGCGGCCCGGGGCATCGGCACGGGGATCGGCCCGCTCCTGGCGCTCCGGCTCGGCGGCGACGGGCCGCGCTTCCTGCGGCGGGCGATCGGCGTTGCGTTCTGGATCACCGGCCTCGGCTATGTGGCCCTGGGCGGCGCAATGGCCCTCCCCGTGGCGGCGCTCTGCATCCTCTTCGCTCACGTCGGCGGCAGCATCCAATGGGTCTTCAGCACGACCCTGCTCCAGGCCCGCGTGCCAGACCAGCTGCTCGGGCGGGTCTTCGCGATCGAGTACGCCGCCCTCACGCTCACCACCGCGTTGTCGGCCTACGTGGCCGGGAGCGCTCGCGACGCCGGGGTTGAGCCCCGCGCCCTGGCCGTTGCGCTCGGTGGGGTCTTCCTGTTCACCGGCGCGGTGATCGTGGCTGCACTCTGGCGCGAACGCCCCACGTCGGCCAGCGAGCCGTCGGCGGCTTGATCGGAGCGACCCTTACTCTTCGCCGCTAGCTCGCTTCCGGGCCCGCTCTTTGGCGGCGCGCAAGCGCTCGAGCGGGTCGTCAACCGGGGGCGCGGCGGGGGGCG
>SFCB01000199.1 GCA_004367505.1 Chloroflexi bacterium OHK40
ACCTTCCGTATCGAGCGCCTTGGGTTCATTGTCAACCTTGAACCACGGGCGGTCGCGGCCGACTGACGGCCCCTGCCGGCGAGCTTTTTCATATCAGAAGTCGTACCCTTCGTCCAGCGGGCCTACCTGCTCCAGGGCCTGGCGTGAGAGCAGCATCGCGGCGCCACTGATGCAGGGCACTGGCCCACCGCGATGGGCGGCGATCTGCCACTGGCGCAGCCGCTGCCAGAGCCTGCCGCCGGGCATGGCCGGATCGAGGATCAGTTGCTGGAGGGCGTAGGAAGCCAGGGTGGGCAGGGGGCGGAGGCAGGGCGTCTGCACGCGGCCATCGGCGCCGAGGAGTTGGGGGCCGACCATGCCATAGTGCGGGTTGGCGGCGAGCGCGTCGATCATGGCCTGCAGCGCGCCGGGCCCGACGATCGTATCGTTGTTCAGCACGAGCAGGTAGTCGCCCCGTGCCACGCGCAGGCCCATGTTGTAGTTGCGGGCGAAGCCCTGGCGCCGGGGCGCCACCAGCACGCGCACCTGAGGAAAGCGGTGCCGCACCTGCTCCACGCAGCCATCGCGCGAGGCATTGTCCACCAGGATGATCTCTAGCGGGCCGGCGGGCGGGTGGCGCTCGAGCGAGGCGATGCAGCCGAGGGTGTATTCGGCGCTGTCGCTGTTGCAGAGCACGACGGAGAGCGTGGGCGCCAGCGCGCTCGCGGTACGGGGTGGGAGGATGCTGGTGTCGAGGGTGGTGCTCATAGGCTCTCGCGTGGCGCCGGGTGGTGTGATGGGCCGACGGTCGGCTGCGGCGCCGCGACGAGCTCACTATAGATCATGGCCATTTCCGCAGCGATGATCGGCACGTCGAAGCGGGCCAGGGCACGTACCCGCCCGGCCCGGCCCATGCGCGTGCGGGTGGCCGGGTCGTTCAGCAGCCCTGCCGCCACGGCAGCGAGTCCCGTGATATCGCCGATCGGCCGCAGGTAGCCGGTGACGCCATCCTCGACGAGTTCGGGGGTGCCTCCGGCGGTCGTGGCTACCACGGGCAGTTCTGCGGCCATGGCCTCGAGGATCGCCAGGCTGAGCACTTCGCCGCCAGAGGGGCTCAGGTAGAGCTCGGAAGCTGCCAGGAGCCGCTCGGTATCATGGCGGTGCCCCAGCAGCCATACCCGCTCGGTGAGGCCGGCGGCAGCCACGGCGGCCCTGATGGTCCCCTCTTCGGGGCCGCCTCCGGCGATCAGCAACTGGGCGTCGAGTCCGGCGCCGGTAATGCATCGCAGCACCGCCACGGCGTCGCCGATGCGCTTCTGGGGCACGAAGCGCCCAAACGTGGCCAGGGTAGGCCGTTCGGGCAGGCCGAGGGTGGCACGGGCGGCCGCCCTGTCGGGCGTCGGGGCGAAGCGCCGGCAGTCCACGGCGTTGTGGCGCACCCGGCAACGTGCCGCCGGCCAGCCTCGGGTCGCCGCGCTCGCGGCGAGCACCACGGCAGAGGGGCCGAGGAAGCGGGCGGTGCGGGCAGCCAGGGGCGGCTCGATCAGCCGGGCAGCCAGGGTAACCAGGGGCGGCGAGCCGTAGATTGCCTGGCTGGGCGAGATCTGTTCTTCGAGCACGATGGCCGGTGCGCCGGCGAGGATGGCGGCCAGGCGCCCCAGGGTGTTGCCGACGGTCAAGTGAGTGTGGACGATCGCCGGCTGGAGGCGGCGGAGCTCGGCCACGAGGGCCAGGAGTTGCCGTGGGCTCCAGCGAGGTAGGCCGAGCGAGCGCACTGGAACGCCGGCACGGCTGAGAGACCCGGCCAGGGGCGTTGGGCCGCGCAAGCTGATCACGGCAGGGGCGTAGCCGTGGGCGGGCAGTTCCGGTAGCACGGCCCGCAGCAGCGTCTGCACGCCGCCGAGGCCGAGATGATCAATGATGTGAACAACCGGGGTTGCAGCACGCATACGGGTGGAGCGGCGTGGGGAGCCGCAGCTAGTGCTGGCCCATGGCCCCACCATCCTCGCCGACTGGCCGGTAGAAGCGCCGGTTGGTGAGCGAGTGGGTGGCCCTGAGCCGGTAGGCATCGTACAGCGCAACGACGAGAGGGCCAACGAGCGGGAGCCGCGCCAGGGCATGGCCGAGGGCCGGGCCGCTCGGGGGCTGTGCGCCCGGTCGCCAGGCGGCCGTGTAGTCGCTCTGCTGGGGGAAGGGCTTGAAGAGCGGGCCGACATCGGCGCACTTCTCGGCCTGCACCATCAGCAGGGCTGGCCGCCGATTGACGAGGGTGACACGGCCACCCACCTGCTGCGGGTCGGCGACCTCGTACCAGTGGCCGGCGCTCGCCCGCTCGATGCTCGGGCCGCTGAACTCTACTAATACCATGCGCTCGATGCGAAAGCCATAAACCGGTGTGAGCGCCCGGTAGAAGAGCTCGGGGCTGAGCTGGTAGAAGCCATGGCCGAGAAAGTTGTTCGCCACGCTGACGCAGAAGAGCCGGCCGCCTACCTTTACGGCGTGCATGGCGTTTGCGAGCGCCACGGGCAGGTTGAAGATATGCTCCAGGGTGCCACCATCGACAACGGCGTCGAATTGGCAGTGGAGGTGGTGCGGGAGCGGCGTGTTCAGATCGTGAACGATTGTCGCGCCCTCGTAGGGCGCAGCGTCGAGCGACTCGACCCGCCGTGCCCCGAGGAGCTCGCGGAAGAGGGGCTCGGCGAAGCGCGCGCGCGTGAGTTCTGGCGTGAGCCTCGCCCCCAGCTGGCGCGCAAGCCGCTGGAGGGCGCGCCGGTCGGCGAGCAGGAACTGGCGCCCGAGAGTGAGGGTCTCCTGGAAGGAGCAGCCGCGCTGGTGGGCCTCGGCGAGGAACCGGGCGACCTGGCTATCAATGCCCATCGTAACCCTCCGGCGCTTGCGCCAGTTCGTGGCTATGGAGTGGAGTGCCCCTGGCCTCAAGCGGCAGCAGTAGCGCCCCCGGAAGGGAGCATCCCAGCACGAGGCCCCGCGCCAGCAGCGCGCCCGCCAGCACGGCGCCGCTCTCGGCACCCAGCGGCGTGAGCAAGGCGACGAGGAGCCCCTCCCGTACACCCCAGCCATTGATGCTCACCGGGAGCAGGCTGATGGCGCTGGCGAGCGACCAGGCTAGCACCGACGGCCAGAGCGGGAGCGTAAGCCCAACGGCGCGCATATTGAGCCAGAGGCCGAGACCAGCCAGCAGCTGAATGCCGAGCGAGAGTATCAGCACCATCGCGACGAGCGTGGGCTGGCGCGTGCCACGCGCCAGGAGGGCCGTGCTATCGGTGGTGAGTGCCCGGAGCCGGGCCGGGATGCGGGCCTGCCACGCCGCAAGGGCCCCCGAAGCGCTGTGCCGAGCCTGGCTCCAGCCAAGCACGCCCAGCGTGAGCAGCACTGCCAGCGCGCCAGCGATCGCCGCGTGCTGCGCGGACCAGAGTGCCAGAGCGCCAGTTCCGGCCAGCCCCAACAGAAACAGCAGGCCGCTCAGGCGCTCCAGGAGGATCGAGCGGGCCACACCGAGAGGGCGCCGTGTAGCGCGGGCGGCGAGATAGCCTCGGCCGAAGTCGCCCCCGATATCGGTGGGCAGGAAGTTGCTGGCGAAGGCGCCGATCAGATACCAGCGCGCCAGCCTGCTGATCGGCACGCTGATACCCTCGAGCCGCAGTAGCAGGTGCCACTTGAGGCAGCTGGCAAGCACACCCAGCAGATAGACGCCCACCCCGATCCCGACGATTGCCGGGGAGACCGTACGCAGCACCACGACCATGGCCCGCCAGTCGGCGCTGACCATGAGCCAGGTCAGGAGTGCCGCCGAGAGCAGCGCCTGGACGGCGACAATGGCGCGGCGGTGCTGCTGGCCAGTCATCCGTGCTGCTCCCTGGCGGGGCGCCGCCCGATGATCAGCACGCAGCGCGCAAACGTGAGCCGCGCCTTGTAGATCTGGTCGCTGTAGTGGGGTGAGTTGGGCAACGCGCCCGGTAGCCGGTAGGGAACGAGCTGGACGGCGCGGCCGATGAGGGTGCCCTGCCAGCCGCTGAGGTGGTTGTGCACATAGCGGAGCACCTGAACCTCGAGCTGCTGGTCGATAAAAAGCTGCTGCAGGCGCCGGGCCGAGGTCGGGAAATTGTGGCTGTAGTCGCAGTCCCAGAAATAGTTCCCATACCAGAGCAGGTCCGGCGTCGTCAGGGCAATACACCCGCCAGGCCGGACGATCCGGCGCATCTCGCGGAGCATCGCCTCGGCCTGTGGCAATCCCGAGGCATGCTCAAGCACATGGTTTGCCACCACCACATCGGCGACGCCGTCGCGCAGCGGGATGGGTGGCACGAACGAGCAAACCCCATCGCTGGCGGGCAGGCGCTGGAGCAGGCCGGGGTTGGCGTCCACGGCGGTGTAGCGTAGCCTGTGCTGGTGGCAGACGCTGGCGAAGGGGCCGCGCCCGGGGCCGATCTCGATCACCTGCCCTGGGGTGGGCAGCACTTGCCGGATCGCATCAAGGGTGTAGGCGGCGGCCTTGAGGCTCCAGTGCTGGCCGATGCGGGTGATACCTTTCTCGCGCCAGAAGTCGTAATATGGCATCCCGACATACTCTCATTCTTTGCCCGGCGGGCTGCTTCGTGTGGGAAGCTCAGGATAGCACGGAGCTGTTTCTACACGTAGCAGCGCGCTAGGTGTTAGGCGCCGGGGTGGAGAGTGCTGTGAGTGATGCTTATGGGTCTCCACAGGTGAGTTCGCGGGATCGCGACTCCGCTGCGGCGGGCCGGGCGGGGCGGAGCCGCCGTACGATCCGGGTGATGGGCCAGGAGTGGCGCTCAACGGGGTGGGTGAGCCGCGCCAGGGGCGGTGCCGATCGGCTGCTGGCTGGCCGCGATCAGGTGGCTGTAGAGCTCCAGGTGCTGCTCGAGGATGCGCTCCCAGGAGAGCTCGGCAGCGCGAGCGCGGGCGCGACGGCCCAACTCGTCCCGCAGGACCTCGTCGGTCATCAGGCGGGCGATGGCTGCGCGGAGGCCCGCCACATCGTGGGGCCGGACGAGCAGGGCGGCATCGTCGACCACCTCGGGCATGCCGGTGCAATTGTTGGTGACGATGGCACAGCCGTGGCTGAGGGCCTCAAGCAAGACCACTGGGAAGTTGTCGTGGAGCGAAGGGAAGACGAAGATCGCGCTGGAGGCGTAGAGATCCTGGAGGGCCTGACCCTTCACGAAGCCGGGGAACTGTACATCGAGGCCGAGGCGGCGGGCCTGCTCTTTGAGCGGATCGAGCATCGGGCCATCGCCGGCGATCACCACCTCCCAGCCTGTAAGGTCCAGTCCGGCCACCGCGTCGAGCACGAACTGGGCGCCCTTGCGGGGGAAGAGCCTGCTCGCGAAAAGGATGCGCTGGCGGCGGAGCACACCGCTTGAGGCCGGCAGCGTGAAGCCGTAGGGGATCCGGGCAACTGGCGCAGGGTAGCCCCGCTGCAACAGATCTCGCAGGTAGGCCGAGGGCGAGATGATCGCATCGGCGCTGCGTACCACCGCCTTCCAGACTGGTTGGAGCAGCCGGTGGCCGCGCTTGAAGCGGTCGGGGTTGTAGCCGGGCACATCGGAGCCGTGGATGGTGACGACGAGGGGCAGCCCGGTGGCGCGCTTGACGGCGGCGGCGAGCACGCCGGTGGGCATGAGGAAGTGGGCGTGGATGAGATCGTAGCGGCGCCGGGCGGCGAGCGCGAGGGTTACCGGGAGAGCCGAGGCGAGATAGCTGGCCATCTCGATCGTCACAGCGCGGACGGGGGAGCGGCGCAGGGCCGGTACGCGGAAGATGCGCAGGCGGCCATCGCAGCGGTCCTCGTGGAAGGGGAGGCGTCCGTAGCCCATGGTCACCACATCGGTGGGGTGGCCAGCTCGGGCCAGCTGCTCCGCGAGCGCCCGGGTGATCGGGGCAGCGCCGCCACCGATCGGCGGGTACTCGTAGTTCAGCATCAGGACGCGCATAGCTACCCTCCGTTCAGCTCTTCCCGCACCACATAGATCGGTCGGTTGCGACCCTCGTAGTAGACACGGGTGATCAGCTCGCCAAGGAGGCCCATCCCGAGGAACTGGGCGCCGATCAGCACCATCAGCACGGCGAGCAGCAGCAAGGGCCGATCGCCGATCGAGATACCGAGGATCAGGCGCACATAGATCCCGAGATAGGCCAGTAGAGCGCTGCCGAGGGCCAGGCTGAGCAAGCCGATCGAGCCGAAGACCTGCATCGGGCGGGTGGAGTAAGAGAGCAGGAAGCGCACCGTGATCAGGTCGAGCAGCACCCGGGTGGTGCGGCTGATCCCATACTTGGACTTGCCGTACTTGCGGGCCGAGTGGTTCACGGGCATCTCGGTGACGTCCACGCCCTGCCAGGAGGCGATGGCGGGAATAAAGCGGTGGAGCTCGCCATACAGGCTGATATTCTTAACCACCTCGGCGCGGTAGACCTTTAGCGAGCAGCCGTAGTCGTGGAGGTGCACGCCGGTAGCCCACGAGATCAGGCTGTTGGCGAGTATGGATGGCAGGCGCCGGTTGAGGAAGGGGTCCTGCCGGCGGGCGCGCCAGCCGCTCACCACGTCGTAGCCGCTCTCGGCCTTCGCAAGCATGGCGGGGATGTCACCAGGATCGTTCTGCAGGTCGGCATCGATGGTGACGATCCACTCGCCCCGGGCACGGTCGAACCCGGCAGCGAAGCCAGCCGTCTGCCCGAAGTTGCGGCGGAAGCGCACGACGCGCAGGCGCGGGTCGTCGGCGGCAAGCGCGCGCAGCAGAGCGAAGCTCTTGTCGCGCGAGCCATCGTCCACTGCGATGATCTCATAGGGGCGGCTGAGCGGCTCAAGGGCCGCAGTGAGCCGCTGATAGAGGTGGGGAATGCTCTCCTCCTCGTTGTAGATCGGTACGACAACGGAGAGGTAGGGGCTGCCATCGTTTCTCGCGCCAAGGGCGGGCTCGGGCAGCTCGTCTACGCTTACAGTGCTCATGGGTGGCTCCAGCAGCTGGTGCATCCGGGTGTCACTGCGGCTATTGTACGCGAAGGGGCGCACGCACCGCGCAGCCGGGGAGCCTTCCGCTATTGTAGCCTACCCGCTTCGGTGTCGGGAGGCCCATGCGCTGATACCATGGTCCCGATCGGGGGGTTCTCCCTGGCCCGATCTCGGTCGAAGGGTGGAGAAGGAAAGAGGCCCGAGGGCCGATCTCTGGTGTAACCTGCTGGCGTATACTACCAACAGATAGATCAGTGCCGGCGACCAGTACATCATCGCAGGTCTTCCAGCCGGCCATCTCTCCCTTCTGCGCGGCTACCCGAACCAGGGTGGCCGCTTTTTCGTTCGCTCCTACCCGGACTGGGCGATGGGGGAGGCGCACGTGCTCTCGCGTCAGGATGCGCGAGCTATTCACGCCGATGGCACGGTGAAGCGCACAGTGGTGCCCCGGCCGCGCTCACTTTCGGCCCAGATCTGGCCGCCGTGGGCCTCGACGATGCCCCGGGCGATGGCGAGGCCGAGGCCGGCGCCGCCTGTGGCGCGTGAGCGCGACTTCTCGCCGCGGTAGAAGCGCTCGAAGATGTGAGGCAGATCTTCGGCGGCGATGCCCTCACCCGTATCGGTGACTTCAAAGAGCACCAGGGTACTGGCGGGCGCCCCGGGCGGTGTACGCTCCCAGGGTCGGATGGAAACACGCACGTTGCCGCCAGGCGGGGTGTGGCGAATGGCATTCGCCACCAGGTTGTACAGCACGCGCTCGATCTTCTGGGGAGCCACCAGGGCCTGGGGGCTGCGTTCGGCACTGCCGATGAGGTCCACACCGTGGGCCGCGGCCTGGGGGCGCAGACTGTTGAGCGTGTCACTCACCAGATCGGCCGGGTCGAGCGCCACGCACTCCAGGCGCAGAACCCCCGCATCGAGCTGGGCAAGCTCGAAGAGGTCGTCGATCAGCGCGCTGAGGTGGTCGATCTGGCCGCGCATGGTGGCGTAGTAGCGCGCGGCGGTGGCCGGGTCGTCCACCACGCCGTCGGCCAGCGCGTCGGTCAGAGCGCGCAGTGAGGCCAGGGGCGTGCGCAGGTCGTGGCTGACGGCGGCCACCAGTTCGCGGCGGGCCGCCTCCTGGCGCTCGCGTTCGGCGGCTCCCTCGGCCAGCAGACTCGCCATTCGATTAAACTCTGTGGCGAGCGCCGCCAGTTCGTCGCTGCCGCCAACGCTTACGCGGGCCGAGAGGTCGCCACCGGCGATCGTTCGCGCGCCCTGGTTGAGGGCGCCAACACGGTGGCCGATCGTGGCGGCCAGGCTCACGCCAAGGGCCAGCGAGATCACTCCGGCGAAGAGCAGCAGCAGCAGCAGCCTGGGCAGGTCGTCGCTGGAGAAGAGCATCGCCTGGACGGTGAGCAGCGCATTGACGAGTGCGACGACCACGCCACAACTGGCCGTGAGTGTGAGCTGGAGCCAGAGGGGGCCGTGGCCCCGGCGCAGCCAGCGGGCCACGGCCACGGTGAGGCCGAAAGAAAGCAGGCCCCCGGCCAGGAGGTAGACGGCCAGTTCGTAGAGCGAAACGGCCTCAGCGCCAGTCGCCGCGATAGCCGCCAGCAACCCCAGGGCCGCCACGGCGATCAGTGGGAGGGCGAACTGCCGAAGCCGGGCCATTAGCTGCTCAGCTCCGCAGTGCTGAATACCACGCTGAAGGCCTTGCAGTAGATAACCACCGATTGAAAACCGCTCAGGTCGAGATCGGCCGGGAGCGCGTAGTTCTGGTTGCCCTGGTTGGCCTTGAGGCGCTCCAGTTCGACGTAGCCGCTGTCGTAGGTTTCGGCGTGGCTACGGGGCATGGGGTGGCCCGAGAGGCCCACGTAGAGATCGGGCCCGTTCTGGGCGGTGAAGTTCTCCAGCCGCAATACGCGGCTGCCGTCGGGCAGTTGGTAGATCACGGCGGTGCCCTCGGCCCAGTGCAGGTTGTCGATGAAGGTAAAGTTCCCGCTCGCCAGCGCCACCGGCTCGACCGGGGCAGTCGTTGGGGCCGGTGCGGCGGTTGGAGCAGCGGCGGGGGCCTGGGCGGCGGGAGCCGCCGTTGGAGCGGGAGCGGCGGGGGCCGCCGTCGGGGCAGGAGCCGCCGTTGGGGCGGGAGCGGCG
>SFCB01000190.1 GCA_004367505.1 Chloroflexi bacterium OHK40
CCGGTTTGTCAACCCCTCACGGCTGAACCCAACCCCATCAGCCCAAACTGCGCTGAAACACCGCGCGTCGCTACTCCACGCCGTCCTGTGGTGCTACCGGATGGGGTCTACCACGTGCCCTCGCCGAACCGCTACCGCAACGACTTCGGGCTGGAGGGCGAGGAGGGCGACGTGATGTGCGCCCGCTGGGTGGAGCAGGAGATCCTCTTTCAGGGGCCTGAGACGGTGGCGGCGGTGATTGGGGAGCCGATCTCCTCGTCCAACGGCGTCCACGTACCCTCGCCGCGCTACTGGCAGTTGCTACGCGAGATCTGCGATCGGCACGGCGTCCTGCTGATCATCGACGAAGTGATCAACGGGTTCGGGCGCACCGGGAGCTGGTTTGCCAGCGAGCACTTCGGGGTGGTGCCGGATATCATGACGATGGCCAAGGGTCTCTCCAGTGGCTATGCGCCGATCGCGGCGACGATCGTGCGGCCCTCGGTCTTCGAGGTTTTCATGAGCGAGCAGAACACCGTGAGCCACCTGCTCACCTTCGGCGGGCAGGCGGTGGCGGCGGCGGCGGCGCTGAAGAATATCGAGATCATCGGGCGGGAGGGCCTGGTGGAGCGGGCGGCTGAGCTGGGGCCCTACCTGCTGGCGGGACTACGCGCGCTGGCAGAGCGACACCCCTCCGTCGGCGATGCCCGGGGCCTGGGCTTGCTCTGCGCGCTGGAGCTTGTGCGCGACAAAGAGACGAAGGAGAAGTGGGCCAGGGATTCGGCCTTCATCCGGCGGGTGGGTGAGCTTGTGCTGGAGCGCCGGCTGCTCACGCGGGTCTGGGAGATTGTGCATGTCGCCCCGCCCCTGGTGGTGTCGCGGGAGGAGATCGACCGGATGGTGGCCATTCTGGACGAGAGCATCGGGATCGCTGAGCGTGAAGCGGGGTTGGTGTAAGGAAACGAGCGATGATCGACTACCCGGGGCACGGCGGGCGGGAGGCGCGGCTGGAGCGGAGCGAGCTGTTTGTGCCGGCGTCGCGCTGGGCGATGATCGAGAAGGCGGCCCGCAGCGCCGCCGATGCGGTCTGCATCGACCTGGAGGACGCGGTGGCGCCGGCCGAGAAGGAGGCGGCGCGGGCCAATGTTGCACGGGCCTTCCGTGAGCTGGATTTCGGGCCGCGCCTGCGGGTGTTTCGGATCAACGGGCTCGACACGCCCTACGCCTACCGCGACCTGGTGGAGGTGGTGGAGGCAGCCGGCGAACGGGTGGATCTGGTGATGGTGCCGAAGGTGGGCGGGCCCGAGGATGTGCAGTTCGTGGCCCGCCTGCTCGGCCAGGTGGAGCTTGCGCGGGGCCAGGCCCGGCCGATCGGCATCGAGGCCCAGATCGAGACGGCACGGGGTTTTCTCTATGCCCGGGAGATTGCCGCCGCGTCGCCACGGCTGGAGGCGCTGATCTACGGCCCCGGCGACTATGCGGCCGCCATGCGCATGCCGCTCGCGAGTATCGGTGAGCGTGATGAGCACGACGCCGCTTACCCCGGGCATCGCTGGCACGCCGTCATGCACACGATCGTCGCGGCGGCGCGCGCCAACGGCCTGCGCTGCCTCGATGGGCCCTTCGCCGGGCTCAAGGCGCCCGAGGAGTTGGCCCGGGCAGCGCGCACTGCCCGGGCGCTCGGCTTCGATGGCAAGCAGTGCATTCACCCCGCCCAGCTGGAGCAGGTGAACCAGATCTTCACGCCGGCACCGGAAGAGGTGGCCTGGGCCGAGGCGGTGCTGCGGGCCTATGCCGCTTCGGTGGCCCAGGGGCGCGGCGCCGTCAGCCTCGACGGCAAGATGATCGACGCTGCCAACATCCGCATGGCCTCGGTGATCGTCGAGCAGCACCGGCGCATCCAGCAGCGGGGGGAGCAGGGGTAGGACGTCAGAGGCCGGGGTCTACCTATCCTCAACGAGACTGGATCGTGCCCCCGGGCCACGGGTGGCGAGCGCTCGGGGCGCGCCGGGCGGCCCCGACACGCAGGGGTGCGGTGGACAGAAAAAGTGCGGTATCATACCCACTCACACCGCACTGTAGCGAGAGGGACAGCGATGACCCGCACTATCCGCGCGCCGCGTGGCACGGAGTTGAGCTGCGCGAACTGGCAGATCGAGGCCGCTTACCGCATGCTGCAGAACAACCTGGACCCCGAGGTGGCCTTTGATCCGGAGAACCTGATTGTCTATGGGGGGCGGGGCAAGGCGGCCCGGAACTGGGATTCGTTCGAGGCGATCCTCGCCACGCTACGGCGCATGCGCCCCGATGAGACGCTGCTCGTGCAGTCGGGCAAGCCGGTGGCCGTCTTCCGGACGCACCTCGACGCCCCACGGGTGTTGCTCGCCAACTCCAACCTGGTGCCAGCGTGGGCCACCCAGGAGCACTTCGACCGCTGGGAGGCGGCCGGGCTAACGATGTACGGCCAGATGACAGCCGGCAGCTGGATCTACATCGGTACCCAGGGCATCCTCCAGGGCACCTACGAGACCTTCGCCGCCCTTGCGCGCCAGCAGGGCTGGGAGAGCCTCAAAGGCAAGCTGGTGGTCACGGCGGGCCTCGGCGAGATGGGCGGCGCTCAGCCGCTGGCGGTTACGCTCAATGAGGGGGTGGTGCTGGCGGTAGAGGTGGACCGCTGGCGGGTAGAGCGGCGGCTGGGCCTGCGGCAACTCGATCTGGCCACCGATGATCTCGAGGAGGCCATGAGCTGGGCCGACGAGGCGCTACGTAACGGGGAGCCACGCTCGATCGGCCTGATCGCCAATGCGGCCGAGGCGCTGCCGGAGTTGCTGGCCCGTGGAGTGACCCCCCACGTCGCCACGGACCAGACGAGCGCCCACGATGTGCGCTACGGCTACATCCCCGCTGGCCTGAGCCTCGATGAGGCCGCGCGGCTGCGCCACGATGACCCCGAGGCGTATGACCAGCGGGCGATGGCCTCGATGGCACGCCACGTCGAGACACTCCTGGAGTGGCGGCGGCGGGGGACGGTGGTCTTCGACTATGGGAACAATCTGCGCCAGCGCGCCCACGACGCGGGTGTGGCCGACGCCTTCGCCTACCCGGGCTTCGTGCCGGCCTACATCCGCCCGCTCTTCTGCCAGGGCAAGGGCCCCTTCCGCTGGGTAGCCCTCTCCGGCGACCCGGAAGATATCTACACGACCGACTGGGCCATGCTGGAGTTGTTCCCCGACGATGGGCCTCTGCGGCGCTGGCTCAAGCTCGCCCGCGAGAAGGTGGCCTTCCAGGGGCTCCCGGCACGGATTTGCTGGCTGGGCTACGGTGAGCGGGCGCGCGCCGGGCTGCGGCTGAATGAGCTCGTGCGCACCGGGCTGGTGTCGGCGCCGATCGTGATCGGGCGCGACCACCTGGACGCCGGGTCGGTGGCGAGCCCGAACCGGGAGACGGAGGCGATGCGCGATGGATCCGACGCGATCGCCGACTGGCCGCTGCTCAACGCGCTGATCAATGCGGTGGGCGGCGCAACCTGGGTGAGCATCCACCACGGCGGTGGGGTGGGGATCGGCTACTCGCTGCACGCCGGCCAGGTGATTGTGGCCGATGGGACGCCCGAGGCGGCGCGGCGGATCGAGCGTGTGCTGACGACCGACCCGGGGATGGGGGTGGTGCGCCACGCCGATGCCGGTTACCCTGAGGCGATTGCCTTCGCGCGGGCCCACGGCATCGATATGCCCATGCTTGAACGCGACGGGTGCGATGGCTGAACGCGACGGGCGTGATGGGCAGCCGCGACGTGAGGCCTGCGACACGCCCACTCGGCGTTCGAGTCGTATCGAGAGAGGCACCATCGCCGGATGCCGCAGCGTTTGCCTGGAGATGCGCGATGGAAGCGATCGATCTCCTCGTCCACAATGCCGCGCACGTTGTGACGTGCGCGGGGCCACCCGGCCTCCGGCGCGGCGAGCAAATGCGGAATGTGGCTGCTGTGCCCGGAGGGGCCGTGGCAGTGCGCGCTGGGCGCGTGCTGGCAGTGGGGCCGGAGGCAGCACTGCGCCGCCGGTACGCGCCAGCCGCAGAGCTCGATGCCGGTGGCGGAGCCGTGCTGCCTGGCCTGGTCGACCCGCATACCCACGTGGTCTATGCCGGCGACCGGGTGGCTGAGTTCGAGCGCCGGATCGCCGGGGCCACCTACCAGGAGATCATGGCGGCGGGTGGCGGGATCGCCAGCACCGCCCGGGCTACGCGCGTCGCTGATGTGGAGCGGCTGGTGGCTGAGACGCGCCGCCGCCTCGACCAGATGTTGCGCCTCGGTACGACGACTGCCGAGAGCAAGACGGGCTACGGCCTGGAGACGGCCGCCGAGTTGCGGCAGCTGGAGGCCACCGCGCTACTCGACGCGAGCCACCCGATCGATCTGGTGCCCACCTTCCTCGGGGCCCACGCCGTGCCTGCGGAGTACGCCGGGCGTGGCGACGACTATCTGGAGCTTGTGGTCAAGGAGATGCTGCCGGCGGCGGCCCGTTGGTACGCTGGCTCGCCCTTTGCGGCGGCGGGCACGCCCCTGTTCGTCGATGTCTTCTGTGAGCGGGGGGCTTTCGACGTACCGCAGTCGCGGCGGGTGCTGGAGGCGGCCCGGACCCACGGCCTGCCGCTCAAGGCCCACGTGGACGAGTTCAGCGCACTGGGCGGGCTGGCCATGGCCCTGGAGCTGGGCGCCGTGTCGGTGGACCACCTGGACGTGACGGGGCCAGAGGGGATCGCCATGCTCGCGGCGTCGGAGACGGTCGGGGTGCTCATCCCAACGGTGCCCTTCAATCTCGGCGGCGCCCACTTCGCCGATGCCCGGGCGATGGTAGACGCTGGCGCGGCGATCGCGCTGACGACCGACATCAACCCGGGTTCGGCGCCCTGCCCCTCGCTCCCGCTGGCCATGGCGATCGCCTGCCGCTATCAGCGCCTGCTGCCCACGGAGGCGCTGTTGGCCGTCACGATCAACGCGGCGCACGCCGTAGGCCTGGGGGCGCGGGTGGGCTCGCTGGAGCCGGGGAAGCTGGCCGACCTGATTGTGCTCGAGATGGCCGATTGGCGCTACCTGGTCTATGAGTTCGGCGGGAACCCGGTGCGATCGGTGGTGAAGCGGGGGCAGGTGGTGTAGGTGCCATCCTGATGCGCCGCCACCACTGCTGGCCCAACCGTTCCGGAACATGCTCTCATCGCCGGCCTGCTGGAGCAACACCATGAGCACTGACGCAATCATTCTGCTCGACGGAGAAGGGCTCACGTTTGAGCAGGTGCTAGCGGTAGCGTACGGACATCCCGGCGCGCCGCGAGTGGAGCTGGCCGCAGAGGCGCGGAGGCGGGTGGCGCGGGCAGCCGAGGCCGTGCAGCGCTTGCTGGCGCGGGGCGAGGTGGCCTACGGGATCACCACCGGCTTTGGCGCGTTCAAGGACCGCCTGATCGCGCCGGAGCAGGTGGAGCGGTTGCAGCACAACATCCTGGTGAGCCACGCGGTTGGGGTTGGCGAGCCCTTCGACACGCCGACGACCAGGGCGATCATGCTCATTCGCGCCAACACGCTGGCCAGAGGGCACTCGGGGGTTCGGCCGGAGACGCTCGATGGGCTGCTGGGTATGCTCAACGCTGGCGTCCACCCGATCATCCCCCGCAAAGGCTCTCTTGGGGCCAGCGGCGACCTGGCCCCGCTCGCGCATATGGCGCTGCCCCTGATCGGCCTGGGCGAGGCCGAGTTGGGCGGCGAGCGCATGGCGGGCGCGGCGGCCATGGAACTCGCCGGCCTGCCGCCGCTGCAACTGGCCGCCAAGGAGGGGCTCGCCCTTACCAACGGCACCGCCGTTATGTGTGCTCTCGGCGTGCTGGAGACGGCCCGGGCCGAGCGGCTGAGCCAGACCGCCGACATCGCCGGGTGCCTGAGCCTGGAGGCCCTGCACGGCACCCCCCTCGCCTTCGACCCGCGCATCCACGCCCTGCGGCCCTTTCCCCGCCAGCAGGAGTGCGCGGCCTACCTGCGAGCTCTGCTCGCAGGTAGCGAGCTCACGCGCGGGCACGACCCCTCGAACGTGCAGGACGCCTACACCTTGCGCTGCATCCCTCAGGTGCATGGCGCCGTCCGCGACGCGATCGCCTATGCCCGCTGGGCCTTCGCCATCGAGCTGAATGCCGTAACGGACAACCCGCTGATCTTTGTCGGCGACGATGGCGAGGTCGAGGTACTCTCCGGGGGCAACTTCCACGGCGAGCCCCTGGCCGTCGCCATGGACTACCTGGGCCTCGCGGTTGCCGATCTGGGCAACATCGCCGAGCGCCGGCTGATGCGCCTGACCGACGAGGCCTCGAACACCCACACCCTGCCGGCCTTTCTCACACCAGCCGGCGGCCTCAACTCCGGCTTTATGCTCGCCCAATATACGGCGGCGGCCCTGGTGACGGAAAACAAAGTGCTGGCCCACCCGGCCAGCGTTGACAGCATCCCCACCTCGGCCAACGTCGAAGATCACGTGAGCATGGGCGTGACGGCGGGGCTCAAGCTCCGCGCCATCCTCGACAACGTCGAGCGCATCCTGGCGCTGGAATTGATGGCCGCAGCCCAGGGGGTGGACTTCCGGCGCCAGGCGCTCGGTCAGAGTTGCCGGCCTGGCCGTGGCACCGGCGCCGCCTACACGCTCCTCCGGCGGCACATCCCCTTCATCGCCGAGGACACCGTGATGTACCCGCACATCGAGACGGCGCGGCGGCTGGTCGCGGACGGGAGCATCCTCGCGGCGGTGCAGGCGGCGCTGGCGTAGACGCGCCCGCCACCGGCTCGCAACGGCCTGGCCCCGGCGGTGATGGCCTTCTAGCCCGATGCCTGCTCCGAGAGCACCCCTTCATCCGTGACGAAGCGGCCCTGCTGGAGCGGCCGGCGGAGCCCGCTTCGCACACTGGCGATCTGGTCCTTCAGGTTCTTACGGAAGAGGATACTGGTCACAAGGGCGACGAGCTTATTGCGGTTGTGAAGCACGCGGCCGGCGATCGCGCGCCAGGAATACATCCCGAGAAAGTGGCCGAGGTAGCGCAGCTGATACTCAAGCGGATCGTAGTGGTCGCAGCGGACCACCAGGTTATGGGCGGTGTACTTATCCCAATCCTCATCGACGATCAGCCCCTGGGCCTTGTACTCGTTATAGAGCTGGGTGCCGGGGTAGGGCGTAATGATCGAATAGATCGGCATCATCAAATGGTTCTCGCGCACGAAGCGCTCGGTTGCGGCCATATCCTCAAAGCTATCGACGGCGGGGTTGGTAAGGAAGTTGCCCTGGATATTCAGGCCAGCCCTACGGCAGCGGGCGATAATCGCGGCGTACTTCGTGGCGACATTCGTGCGGCCCTTATTGTAGGCCTTCAGGGTCGTCTGATTGATCGACTCAAAGCCGACGAGGGCCATCAAGCAGCCGGCCTTCACCAGCAGATCCACCATCTTCTCATCTTCGAGAAAATTAATGCTGATAAAGCTGGAGAAGCGGATATCGCACTCAGCGAGGATTTCGAGGATCTCATAGGTACGCTGGCGGTTCACACCGAGGTTTTCGTCGGTGAACATAAACCAGGGCGTCTTCCCGTAACGTGAGGGCTTAAAGAAGACCCGTTTCGCATCGAGGATCTGCTGCTTGATCGTCTCGCGGGACTGGATGCGATAGAGCCGGCCAGTAAAGTTGGGAGTGACGCAGAAGGAGCAGGTATAGGGGCATCCCCGGGTCATAAAGATCGGAATCGACTTCCGGGCATCCACCTGCTGGCGGCGGCTAGCGCGGAAGATGCGCTCGTAGTCGATCGCCGGAACCTCGGTAACCGGCGGGAAATCCTTACTATCATACCGGGGGCGCAGAGCGCCATCGGCGAGATCCTGAAGCAGCTGTGCCCAGAGGTGCTCGGCCTCACCGATCACCACCGCGTCGGCGTGGGGGCTCGCCTCGGCAACATTAAAGGAGACGTGGACGCCGCCGAGGACGACGGGGGTACCACAGGCGCGGAACGCATCGGCGAGCTCATAGGCGCGGGTCGCGTTCATCGTTCGGGTCGTAATGCCGACGAGATCGTAGGGCCGATCGATGTCCACCGGGTCGCCAAAGAGCTCATCGGCGAGCTCGATCTGGTGCTGGGGTGGAGTGATGGAGACGAGAATGCCGATAGCCATGGAGAAGAGGGGCTTCTGGCTACTGGCCTCCTCCTTCTTACCGCGAGGAGTAATCAGCAGAATGCGCAGCGGGCGAACGGAGGCGGGATCGCGGAGGATGGGGCGGGGGCCTGGCGCAAGGGCCATCACCGGCAGATCGGCAGCGGGGCTCATGGCGACCTCCTCTGGCTGGCTTGCGCCGGTGGTTGGCGGTGGTAGGCGAGGCCGGGGCGGCCGTTCCCACGCCAGGGGCCAGGGGCAGCCTGGCCGCATGGAGCGCGGGGCGCGCTACCACACCTGCCGAGCCCTTGCTCGAGCGTAGAGCGTGGATGTGATGGGCGCAGCTGGCGTTTATTATACCCCCTTGTTGCTTATATGTACAGACCCTGGAGAGCAGGTGGCTCGTGTGCCGACCCGACCCCCACCTGCGTAGGCGCAGGCGGAGGTACCGAAGGCATCCCGAAATGCTCTCCGCTCCCGTGTGCGGCTTCAGAGACGGGCCGAACACGCAACGAACGCACCCTCTACCGCAACAGGACGCCCCAGCGCGTCTTATTGCCCTCCCAGCGTCCATGTGTGGCAGCGGGTTCCACCTGAGCGGAGAGGGCCAACCGGGCGATCTCAGGCCCTGGCTCCCGCCTACCTGTGCTAGCCGCCTGTCCGTAGGCGCAGGGCAGGGAGTGAAGAGCGCAGGAATCTGAGGGAGCGGATGCAGCCGACTGGCAGTGTCCTGAGGGAGTGGGGGAAGCGCGGAGAGCTGGAAGCTAAGGAACGGGGGCGCAGCAGCACACCAGATTGACACAGCCGAGGGGTGGGGCTACAATCCGCCGCGAGAGCGGATGTGGCCCGGTGGCTGCCCTGGTCTTCAAAACCTGTGGGCGGGGTGACGAGCTTCGCCGGTGGGTTCGACTCCCACGCGCTCTCGAACGAGCCACTTTCACGAATTTCATAAACCTCAACCTCGACGTAGTAGGCGCCCGGCCCCTCCTGCCGCACGGTCATCCCGTGGACCAGCAGGTTGAGGGCGCGCTTGAGCGCGAAGTGGGCCTCAGGTTCGTTCCAGCGCGCGGGGTCCAGAAACGGGTCGGTCAGCGTCAGCTCAATCGACCGGGCCTTCTCATCCAGCACCTCGATCCCCAACTGGAGCTTGCGGATCTGCTCCTCGGCCTCGTCGCAGGCGGCGAGCGCGTCGTCGGCCTGCTCGGCCAGCGCGGCGCGCACCCGCTCGGAGGCGCTCTTGAGCTGAAAGGTAAGCGCGTCGAGCGCCGCGCTCCGCCGCCGTTCCAGCTCGGCCAGCCGCTCCTCGGCCAGCTCGATTGCTTTCTCCAGCTCTGCCCGGCGCCGCTCGACCGCAGCGTTGATCTCGGCGAGCAGCGCCTCCTGGCTGCGCTCCTGCAAATCAGCCAGGACCACCTCCAGCACCGCCTGCTCCAGCGCCTCGGCGCTCAGCATCGGCAGCTGGCAGGAGCCGGGCCTGTTCACCCGGCCGGCGCAGCGGTATTTGCGGTAGCGGTACTTCTTCTCCCCCTTGTACTTGGTGCTGGTGTAGCCGTGAACGGACTCACCACACAGGCCGCAGCGCAGCGACGCGAGCAGGTAGGAGTTGAAGGGTGAGACCGTGTCGGCCTCGCCATCCTTCACCGCCAGCTCCACCGCCTGGACACGGCGGAGTATCGACTCTGGCACCAGCGGCTTGCCCGTCTCAACGCGCACCGGCCGTTTGAGGTTGCCGTCCGCATCCTCGCGAAACCGGTTCGCGTTTTCGCCCCAGCGCAAGACTCCGGCGTAGACGCCGTCGACTGCTTTGCTACAGATCTCATTGATAGTGAAAGCGATCCAGGTTCCTGCGGGCACCCGCCGGGGCTCGTGGATCACCTCGCCAGTCTCCGGATCCTGACGCTCCAGGTAGGGCCGGCGCTGGTAGATTAGCAGCCCTGGCGTGGGCGGTACCTGCGGCTCACTGCCCTCCTCAAGCACGATGCCCTCGTTAAGCATGCGGGCGATAGTGTGATAGCTCAGCCCCTCACCGCGCTTGCCCAGGATCCAGAGCAGCACCGCGTAGCTCTCCGGGTCGGGCTCGAACCAGCCCTGGCCGTCGGGCAGAACGCCATACGGAATGTTCCCGCCGCGCCACTTACCCTGCTGGGCACGGTAGCGGTGGCGCTTGTAGGTGCGCTGGCTAGTCTCGTCGCTTTCCCACTCGGCCAGCACGCCTTTGATGCCGCGCTGGAGCTTGCGGTATTGCGGTGCCTGCTTCTCTGGCTCACCGCTGTAGACCACCTCGATTTCGAGGAGGGTCATGTCCGCCTCGAACTGGCGGCGCTCCATGTCGTTGCGGTGGCCGCGATCCACACTCTCAACCCGCACGCGGTCGAACTCGCGCCGGCGTGCCGCGGCGAGGAGTTTCTGAAACTCCTCGCGCTTGGTGGCGCTGGCGCCCGAGCGGGCCTGGTCGATGAACTCGGCCACCACCAGTTCGCTGGCGCTCCTGGCCTCAGCGCGCAGGCGGGCCAGCTGGTCGGGGATGCTGAAGCCGCGCCTGACCTGGTCAAGGCTGGAGCAGCGGATATAGAGTGCGGTGCGCTTGGCCATCAGGCGGCCTCCCCAAGCTGCGCCATGATCGCGGCGAGCTGCTCACGCAGGGTGCCGGCAGCCTGTTCGAGGGCGTGCCGGCGGGTCTGGATCTGGGCGTCGACGATATTGAAATTATGTGCGATTCGGAAGGCATCGTCAAGCACCGGATCGGCGGTGGTACGCAGTAACGCGTCGGCGAGCGCGGCCAGGCCCGGCCCCAGATCACCTGGGACGTGCGTGACGCGCGCGGCGATGCGCGGCAGATTCTCCGGCCTCATCGCGCACCCCCGGCACTGCTGGGAAGCCGCCGCGCAGCGCGCCGGCCGGAAGATCGAACGGCAACCTCGATTGGTAACGTACAGCTCAGGCGCTTCCACCCTGGGAAGCGGGACGGTTGCAGG
>SFCB01000071.1 GCA_004367505.1 Chloroflexi bacterium OHK40
ATTGCCGGGGCCATTGCGTCCACAACAACCCGCAGGATTGCCCGGGATTGCTCAATCGTTGAGAGAGTGGGTTGGATTCCGGTCGCGTCTGCACCACCAATCACCCAAGGGCTCGGAACACTCTCCGGGCCCTTTTTGTCTGTGGCGAAACGTCGTTTTCTCGCCTGAAATCCCCACGCCACGCGGGGTTCCGGCCCGCTGTGCTGCGGGTGCAGGCTTGCCACGACGCCCGGAATCGGCTGCTTCCCGGACCAGAGCCGTCTCTGTTCTCTGGTTGGCCTGCGGGTGCGCGCAGGGCCCGCCCTCGCCAAATCAACGACTTACGCGCGGCGGTTCACCGTCAACCACGGTGCCCGTTTGCCTCGGAGAACTCGACCACGTGCGTCGTTTGTACCAACATTGCGCCAGAGGATCGAACAAGAGAGGCGCCGCCATGACTGCCATCGCATCCTCGCCTGCTGCCCGTACTGCCCGCCTGGGGCTGCGCGCCACGCCGGAACAGGAGGCCGTGCTGCGCCGTGCCGCCGAGGTGGCCCACAAGTCGCTGACCGACTTCATCCTTGACAGCGCCTGCCTCGCGGCCGAGCAGACCTTGCTGGATCAACGCCTGTTCATGGTCTCAGGCAGCCAGTACCAGGCCCTGATGGAGTTGCTCGAGCGCCCCGAGCAGGCCAACGACGGCTTGGCCGGTCTGTTCGCTCGCAAGTTTGGCCAAGACCTTTGTCGTTGCCGTGGACGATGGCCGCGTGGCGGGCTACTTCAGCCTGACCGTAGGACAAGTCGACACGCTGGAGGCGCCGCAGCGCATCCGCAAGGGGATGGGGCACTACCCGGTGCCGGTGGTGATCTTGGCCAGGCTTGCCGTGTCACGCGAGCACCATGGCCGCGGGATCGGCGCCGGGATGCTTCAGGATGCGATTCGCCGCGCGCTGGTGATTGCCGAGCAGGCCGGTGTGCGGGCCATGCTGACCCACCCCATCGACGAAGATGCGGCGCGTTTCTACACCCGGTTCGGGTTCGTCGCCTCGCCGCTGCGCGAACGGCAGTTGCTGCTGCTCTTGAAGGGCGCCCGCCGCTGGGTTCGTTGAGGATCGTGCCCCGAGATCAGGCCCTGCCCCACGGGGTCGATCATGTCGCACACGCTATCGCAAGAAGCGCTGCTACGTGGGCGAATCATTCAGTTCATAGTGGGTGCTACGCCCACCTGCATCCGATTTACGCAGCACGCCGCGCGCAAGCAAGTCGTTGATGTCACGCAGCGCCGTATCCGGCGAGCATTTGGCGATGGCCGCCCACTTGCTGCTGGTGAGCCTGCCTTCAAAGCCGTCGAGCAGCTTGTTCAGCAATTTCACCTGTCGCTCGTTCAGTGGCGTGGTCGCCCAGCGCTGCCAAAACCGCGTCTTGGTCAGCACGGCATCGAGTGTGTGCTGCGCTTGATCGACGGCGCGATGCAGCGTGTCAAGGAACCAGGCAAGCCACGCGGTAACGTCCATCGCCCCCTTCTGCGTCCGCTCCAGGATGGCGTGGTAGGCCTTGCGTTCGCGTTGGATCTGCGCGGACAAACTGTAGAAGCGTTGCGGGCTGCCGTCGGCGCGTGCCAGCAACAGATCACCGATGGCCCGGGCGATACGGCCATTCCCGTCGTCAAACGGGTGCAAGGTGACGAACCACAAATGTCCAAGGCCAGCTTTGATCAGCGGCGGCTCGTTCGATGCGCCATTGAGCCAGTCGAGGAAGCGGCTGGTTTCGGCCTCAAGGCGATCAGCGGGCGGCGCTTCGAAATGCACCCGCTGGCGGCCGATGGGGCCGGACACCACTTGCATCGGGCCACTGGTGTCATCGCGCCAACTGCCGACCTTGATCTTGGTAAGACCGGAGTAGCCGGTAGGAAACAGCGCGGCATGCCAGCCGAAGAGACGCTCCCGCGATACCGGAGCCCGACAGTTGGCCGTGGCATCCAGCACCATCTCGACCACGCCCTCGACGTGGCGATCGACCGGCGCGAGCGCGCCGATGTCCACGCCCAGCCTGCGGGCAATGGAAGAGCGCACGGATTCGACGTTGAGTTGCTCGCCCTCGATCTCGCTCGTCTTGACCACGTCCTCGGTCAGTGCCGCCAGGCTCGCCTGATCGCGCAGGGCCATGCCCACGTCGGCCAGACGACCCAGCAACAGCCCCTGGGCGCGGCTGACCTCAGCCATAGGCTCAGCCAAGGCTGCCAGGTCGAAGCGCCAGTTCGGCCAGTCTTGGGACTGCCAGATGTAGTGGTAATCGCCGCTATGCATACGGGGATTATGAGGCGCATGCTCCGCACGCACAAGACTTTCACCGCATAAAGTGCGGTGAATAAAGGGGCTATTCGCCGCATGGAGGGCCGCCTTACCCTTGGTTATTGAGGCCGCACCCCCAATCCAATGGCTCCTTACCCATCCCCCCAAGTGTCAGTTCCTCGTATCGCTAGGGGTCAATTTACGGTGTCGCCTGACAGCTGTAGCGAGGGCGACCGAGCGCCGACAGTGTCAGCAGTCAACCCGCCGTCGATGGCTGCAGCGCGATGACCGCCATACCGGCCAAGGCGATGCAGGCTCCCACAACATCCCAACGGGTCAGGGTCACGCCATCGACAAAGTACAGCCACACCAGCGCCACGGCGATGTACATCCCTCCGTAGGCCGCGTAGGTTCGCCCCGCCGCAGCCGGGTGCAGCGTCAACAGCCACGCAAACAGCGCGAGCGACAAAGCGGCCGGTATCAGCAGCCATGCGGGCTTGTCTTGCTTGAGGACGAGCCAAGGCAAGTAGCAGCCGATGATTTCAGCAACCGCCGTGACGGCGAAGAGGTGTGCCACTTTCAAGAGTTCCACCGTCATGCCTCCTGCAGGGCCTGGATCAACGGACAGCGCACTTTGCCCTGGGCAGCGCCGCAGCGCCGCACCAGGTCTTGCAGCACGGCTTCGATGCGGTGCAGGTCGGCCAAGCGGGCGCGCACGTCGGCCAGTTTGCGCTCGGCCTGTGCGCGGGCCTCGGTGCAGTGCGATCCGTCCTCGAGCTTCAGCAAGTCCGCGACCTCGTCCAGGCTGAAGCCCAGTCGCTGGGCCGACTTGATGAAGCGCACGCGCGCCAGATCCGGCTCACCGTAGCGACGGATGCCGCCCAGTGGTCGGTCGGGCTCGTGCATCAGGCCCTTGCGCTGATAGAAGCGGATCGTCTCGACGTTCACCCCGGCCGCTTCGGCCAGGGCGCCGATGGTCAGGGTTGCGG
>SFCB01000297.1 GCA_004367505.1 Chloroflexi bacterium OHK40
AGAACGGTGGCAGCTTGCGGTGATACGAGCAGGCGAGGCTCCTCCGGCGCCGCTCCGTGCCTGTCCACCTGAACTCAGACCCACCGCGTAAGTCCTGTACTTTAGCCTCACCCGCGACGGGCGCCCGCACTTCTTCCAGCGTAAGCCCTACGCCGCCGTCTTTTACCAGATGGGCCTCTGCGAGTACGCCCGCGCGACCGGCGACGAGGGGTGCCTCGCTGAAGCCGACGAGCTCCTCTGGCGCATCGTTGCGTGGATCCGCCACCCCGAACTGCTCGGCCGCGCCCCGCTCCCCGGCCAGGTGGCGATGAGCGGGCTTGCCAATCTGCTGGTCGTAGGGCTCATGGCCCTCGACATAGCCCGCCTCACCGACAACGAGCGCTACCACGAACTGGTCCGTGAGACGATCGCCGGCGTGGCGCGCCATTTCGACCCCACCCGCCGGATCTTCCGTGAGCAGATCGCGCTCGACGGCCGCAACCTGGATGAGCTCCCGGAGGGCCGGCTCTTCAACCCCGGCCACGCGATCGAGTGCGCCTGGATCTTGCTCCACCTGCTTGAGCTCGCCCCCGACGCCGCCCTCGAGCGTATGGCCTACGCCGCGATCGAGGGCTCCCTGGAGCTCGGGTGGGACCCGCAGTACGGGGGCATCCTCTACTTCGTGGATCTCGCCGGTCGCCCGACGCTGCAACTCGAATCGACCATGAAGCTCTGGTGGCCCCACGCCGAGGCGATCTACGCCCTGGTGCTCGCCGCGATCCGTACCGGCGAGGAGCGCTGGCTACGCTGGCTGGAGCGGGTGGACCGCTACACTTACGCCCACTTCGCCGATCCGGAGCACGGCGAGTGGTTCGGCTACTGCCAGCGCGATGGCTCCCTGGCGCTCACAAGCAAAGGGGGGAACTACAAAGGCTTCTTCCACGTGCCCCGGGCGCTGCTCTTCAGCGTGCAGGCGATCGAGCGCAGCGCCCGCTTATCCTGATCGCTCACTCCGTACGGATTCGGGATCTGCGTTCGTAGCTCCACCTGCTTCAGGGCCTGGTGTTGGTAGGACCCCGGGCCTGGCCCTTTCACGCCCTTCTTCTTGATCTTCGTGGCCCTTGACGTGACGTTCGTGATCAGATGCGTATAGGTTTACTACCACTCGACGAGCGCCCCGTGAACACCCGGTATCCGGCAATGATCGCCGCGATCGCGGGCGCGGAAGTGCGCTTGCCACCGGCCCGTCTGCTCAGCGCTGGCCGCCGGCCCGCCGATACTGCCGGGCTCACGGCGTGGCTGGAGACGGAGGGCGCGCGCTTCGATGCGCTGATCGTCTCATGCGAGCAACTGGCCTTCGGCGGGCTGCTCGCCTCGCGCATCAGCGCCGAGCCCATCGCCACGGCCCTGGCTCGCCTGGAGGCTCTGCGCGTGCTGCGTAGCGCTCGCCCGCGCTTGCCCATCCTCGGCTTCAGCCTGATCACCCGCGTTTCCAACGCCAACGATGCCACCGAGGAGCCACCCTACTGGGCCGAGTTCGGAGAGCGCTTCTACGCGCTCTCCCAGCTGCTCGACCGCCGCGAGCTCGGGCACCCGGTGGCGGTAGAGCTGGCTGCAGCCGCCGCCACCATCCCCGCCGAGCATCGCCGTGACCTGCTGGCCCGGCGCCTGCGCAACCACCTGGCCAACGCCGCCGCCCTTGGCCTGCTCGCCGACGGCACCCTCGACCTGCTCGTGCTCAGCTCTGACGACACCAGTCCCTTCGGGCTCCCTTCCCGCGAGAAGCGCATCCTCTCCGGCTGGGCCGGGTTGCTCGGGCTGACCGGAGGGGAGGGAACGGAGCCGTCCCGGGGCGTGCCCCTGCTGATGTACCCCGGCGCCGATGAGGTGGGCTGCGCCCTGGTGGCGCGGCTGCTAAACGGCCGGGCCGGCAGCGCGCCGCGCATAGCCGTGGCCTACGCCCCTGCCGCTGCCGCCGCGCACGTGGCCCCCTACGAGGACGGGCCGGTACACCTGACGGTCGAGCGCCAGGCCCTCGCCGCGGGCGCCACGCTCGTGGACGGCACGGAACTGCCCGCCGACCTCTGGATGGGCGTCGCCGCCCCGGTAGCGCGCCGGGGCGAGTACGACCCGGACCTGGCCGCCAGCGAGCGTGCGGGCCGCGTGGAGCCTCTGGCGGGCCTGGTGGCCGAGGCGTCCCGGCGCATGGCGGCTGGCCAGCCCGTAGCGATCGCCGACGTGGCCTACCCCAATGGCGCCGACCCGGCCCTGGCGGAAGCGCTGGCGGCGGCGCTCGATCTGCCCGCCCTCGCCGCCTACGGCGCCTGGAACACCGCCGGCAACACCATCGGCACCGTGATCGCCCAGGCCAGCGCTGCCCGGCTGATCAGCACCGCCGCCGGCCGAGAGGCCCAGACTCGCTTCCTCGCCCATCGCTTCGTCGAGGACTGGGGCTACCAGCGCGTGGTGCGCGCCGAGGCTCGCGCCTGGCTCCGCGCCCGCACTGGCCATCCCGACCCGCGCAGCCCCGGCGAGGTAGCCACCACGGCCCGGTGGATCGCGGCCCGCCTGGAAGCCTTCCTCGCCGGGCTGCCCGGCTTCGGCGACCACTACCGCATCGCGCCCGGCAGCGTCGTGCTCCCCTGGGGCCGCACCTTCGAGATCGATTTCGAGCTCATGCCCGTGGGCTGAGCCGCTCGCCGCGCAGCCTGGAGCCACCCGGAAAGGGGGTGATCGCCCGGAGCCAGATCCCGCACCAGCCCGAAAGGTCCCCGCATATGCTCGCAAAGGAGTGGAGCCCTATGAACACCAAGCGCACCTTCGCCCTGCCCGTGCTGCTGCTGACGGCCCTGGCCCTCGTCCTCAGCGCATGCGGCGCCGCCCAGACCCCGGCCGCCCCGCCCGAGCCCCAGGTCGTCACCCAGGTTGTCGTCCAGACCGAGGTCGTCGAGGTTGAGAAGCCGGTCGAGGTCGTGGTTACGCCTACGCCGGGCCCGAACCCGGAGGCTGTGATCAGCGACGTCGAAGAGGGCGCGGAGATCACCTTCTGGACCTTCTACCTCTCGCCGACCTTCGACGAGTACATCAAGAGCACGATCGCCCGCTTCAACGAGTCCTACCCCGGCGTGACGGTCAAGTGGGAAGATCGCCAGGCCACGCTGCAGGAGGAGTTCCGCAACAGCCTGGCCGCCGGCAACGCGCCCGACGTGGTGAACGTCCCCACCGGCTGGGTGCAGGAGTTTGCCCAGAAGGGCCAACTGCTCAACATGAGCGAGGCGCTCCCCCAGGAGGTGCAGGCCCAGTACTTTCCGGATCTCTTCAACCAGGTGAATGTGGGCGGAGCCAGCTACCAGGTGCCATGGTACCAGGCCGTGGACGGGTATCTCGTCAACACCCAGGTGATCAGCGCGGCGGGCTACACCCTCGAGGATCTGCCCACCACCTTCGATGAGCAGAAGCAGTTCTGCCTCGACTTCAAGGAGCGCAGCGGCATTCCCTGCGGCCTGCGCATGGCCACCGACAACCTGCTCCAGACGATCGCCTACGAAGGCGGTGTCGAGGTGATGAACGAGGATGGGAGCGCCTTCACCTTCGACTCGCCCGAGGCGGTGCAGTGGCTCCAGGACTACGTGGACCTGATGAATGCCGAGGCCATCCACCGCGACATCGTGCTGCTGAACGCCGCCGATGACCGGATCGGCCTGGAGCGCTTCACGGCGGGCCAGATGCCCTTCTACGTCACTGGCCCCCAACTGATCCGCGTGGTCCGCGAGAGCAACCCGGGCCTCTATGGCTACCTGGCGATGGTGCCCCGGGCCGTGGGCCGGTCGGGCGCCCTACCGCCCGTCTCCATGTCGATCGTCGTCGCGCAGGATACTCCGTACCCGCGCGCCTCGGCGGCCCTGGCAACCTTCTTCTCCAACCCCCAGAGCATGCTCGAGTTCGCCAAGATCGTGCAGATCTTCCCCTCGACCCCGGCCTCCTTCGAGGACCCCTTCTTCACCCAGAAGCCGGTGGCGATTGAGGACCAGATCCGCCCGATCGCCCGGGAGATCATCTCCAGCCAGAAGAACATCCTGCCCGAGATCCCCAACCAGGCCGAGGTGAATGAGGTGGTGCGCCAGGCGATCGAGGCGGCCCTCTTCGGCGGGGTGGACCCGCAAACGGCATTGACGGACGCGGTGACCCAGGCCAACGAGCTGATCCAGTAACGGTGCCGGGCGGGCGGTCGTGCTGGCGGCCCGCCCCACCACCACCCCCTGGAGGCAAAGCCCCATGAGCCGATCGCTGCCTAACCGCCTGACACCCTATCTCTTCCTGCTGCCCGCTCTGCTGTTCATGGCCACCTTTACACTCTACCCCCTGCTGAGCGTGGCCTACTTGAGTTTCACCGAGTACGACATTCTCACCCCGCCGCAGCCGGTAGGCCTGGAAAACTACCGCGAGCTCCTCGGCGACGCGATCTTCTGGCTCTCGCTGCGCAACTCCTTCACCTACCTGCTCGTCACCCCGGTGATCATCGTGCTGGCGATCGCCCTAGCGATCGTGGTCAACCGGCGTATCCCCGGGATCGGCATCTTTCGCGCACTCTACTACATCCCCGTGATCACCGGCAGCGTGGCGATTGGCATCGCCTGGCAGTTTCTCTTCGACGGCAGCGGTGGCCCGGTGAATGGCGCCCTGCTCGCCCTCGGCCTGATCGAGAAGCCGATCGTCTTCCTCACCGAGCCGCGCTTCACCCTGCCGATCGCCATGCTGATGACCACCTGGATGGGCGTGGGCTACTACATGGTCGTCTTCCTCGCCGGGCTACAGGCCATCCCCGAGGATCTCTACGACGCCGCGCGCATCGACGGCTGCAACGACATCCAGAAGCACTGGTACGTGAGCGTGCCCGGGCTGCGGCCGTCGATCGTCTTTGTGGCGGTCATCTCCAGCCTGAGCGCGCTGAAGGTCTTCGACGAGATCTACGTGCTCACGAACGGCACCGGCGGCATCCTCAACAGTGGCTCGACGATGGTCTTCTACCTCTGGAAGCAGGCCTTCCGGCTCCAGAATGTCGGCTACGCATCGGCGGTGGCCATGGTGCTGCTGGTGATCACCCTCGCCTTCTCGATCGGCAACGTGCGCCTGCTCGAGCGGCGTGAGGACTAACATGCGTATTCTTACTGAGCAACTCCCGGCCTCCCGCGCGGGCCGGCCCCGGACGCCGTGGGTGAGCCATCTGTTCTGGTACGCGCTGCTCGGCCTCGCGAGTCTGGTGACGGTGCTCCCCTTCCTCTGGCTGCTGATGACGTCGCTGAAAGGGCCGACCGACGCCGTCTTCAGCCTGCCGCCGCAGTTCATCCCGCGCGACCCGACGCTGAACAACTTTGTCAAGGTCTGGCAGCAGCTGGCGATCTGGCGCTTCTTTCTGAATAGCCTCTTCGTCGCCGCGCTCACCGTCACGTTGAATGTCGCGGTCTCGGCCCTGGCCGCCTACCCGCTGGCCAAAATGCGCTTCGCGCTGCGCGAGCCGATCTTCTACCTGCTGCTGGCTACATTGATTGTGCCAGCCGAGCTCACCTACATCCCCGGCTACATCCTGGCCGTGCAGGTGTTCCAGTACCACGACACGCTCTGGGCGCTGATCTTCCCGAACGTCTTTAGCGCCTTCAATATCTTCTTGCTGCGCCAGGCCTTTCAGTCGGTGCCGAACGACTTGATCGACGCCGCGCGGATCGACGGCGCGAACGAGCTGCGGATCTGGTGGCAGGTGCTGCTGCCCACCATCCGCCCCGCCGTTGCCACCGCCGCCGTCTTCACCGCCGTCACGTCCTGGAACGCGCTGCTCTGGCCCTCGCTGATGCTGCGCAACCGCGACCTCTACACCCTGCCGGTGGGCCTGACGGCCCTGCGGGGGATGTTCACCGCCGATTTTCGGCTCATCTCCGCCGGGGCAATTATGGTGATCATCCCCATTCTCGTGGCCTTCGTCTTCGCCCAGCGCTACTTCGTGAGTGGGCTGACAGGGGCCGTGAAGGGTTAAAGCCGCTCGGTGGAGAGAGGGGACAGGGGACGTTGCAGCAGCCCTGGTGCACAGGGCGACTGGACGAGCGGATCTCAGGCCCCATCACGTACAATAGGGCGGATCCATGCAGCCGCTGTGGCAGCTGCGCGCCCTTCGTGTGCCTATCCAGTAGAGGAAGCTATGGTGCTCAACGACCTCGGCCAGCTCCACGACGGCTACCGCCACGTCTATCTCGCGCCGCACCTGGACGATGCGGCTCTCTCATGCGGCGGAATGATCGCGCAGCAGGCGGAGGCCGGTGAGCCGGTGCTCGTGGTGACGCTCTGCACCGCCGCGCCGCCCGGCGGGCCTTACAGCCCCCTGGCCGAGGAGTTCCACCGGGAGTGGAGGCTCACACCCGCCGCCGTCATGGCAACCCGCCAGGCGGAGGAGCGGGCCGCCCTCGACACGCTTGGCGCCGACGGCTTCTGGGCCGATCTGTTCGACGCGATCTACCGTTGCCCTGCGGCCTACCACAGCCGCGCGGCGCTCTTTGGGCAGCCTGCCGCCGACGACCCGTTGCTGCCCGCCGCGCGCGAACTGGTCGCCTCCCTGCGCGAGCGACTACCGGAAGCCCGGTTCTACGCGCCCCTCGGCGTGGGCAGCCACGTGGACCACCTGATCACGCGGCGGGCGGCGCTGGAGCGGGGCGGGCCGGCGCTCGGCCTCTACGAGGACTTCCCCTACGCCGCGCGCGAGGGCGCTCTCGAGCGCCAGCTCGCAGCACTCGGCGGCGGGCTCCAGGCGCGCGCCACCCCGATCGCTGCGGCCCTCGCGCGCAAGGTGGCGGCCATCCACGCCTACGCGAGCCAGCTCCCCGAGCTTGCGGCCAGCCAGCTCGGCCGCCCTGCCCCTGACGGCGAGGCCCCGGCGATCTTCGCTGCCGTCGTCGCCGACTACGCCCGCCAGGTGGGCGGCGAACGGGTGTGGTACCTGCCGGAAAGGTCATCTGCAAGCGCCGTGTTGCCAGAGATCTGAAAAAGGGCCGGCGTCAAACCCCTGGTGACCTATGGAAGAGCTTTTTCGGCAACAGGCGCCCGAACCGGGCAACCAGTACACCGACGACCGGGTACTCCGCTCCTACCTGCGCCGCGCGCTCGCGCCCGAGGTGCTGGCACGGGTGGAGCCCGAGCTGCACGCCATGGGCGCGCTGGCTGGTGGCGAGCTCTACCGCATGCAGCTCGCCGATCGCCGCAACGAGCCGGTTCTGACCCAGTGGGACGCCTGGGGCGAGCGGATCGATCAGATCGAGCTCACGCCCCTCTGGCGCTACGTGGCCCCCATCGCCGCCACCTATGGCCTTGTCGCCCTTCCCTACGAGCGCCCCTACGGCGCCGCCTCGCGCCTCGTCCAGTTCGCACTGGCCTACCTCTTCCACCCCTCGACGGATGTCTACACCTGCCCGCTCGCCATGAGCGACGGCGCCGCCCGGACGCTCCTGCACGCCGCCGAGCCATCGCTGATCGAGCGAGCCGTGCCGCGCCTCACCAGCCGCGATCCGGCGCGGTGCTGGACGAGCGGCCAGTGGATGACCGAGCTCCCCGGCGGCTCGGACGTTGGCCGTACCGAGACCGTGGCCCGCCCGGCGCCCGATGGTAGCTGGCGGCTCTACGGCCGCAAATGGTTCACCTCGGCCGCCACCGGCCAGATGGCGCTGGCGCTCGCGCGGCCCGAGGGCGCCCCCGCAGGCGCGCGGGGCCTGGCGCTGTTTTATGTCGAGCCGCGTGACGAGGCGGGCCGGCTGCAGGGCATCCGGGTGAACCGACTCAAGGACAAGCTGGGAACGCGGAAGGTGCCAACAGCCGAGCTCCTGCTCGAGGGAACCCCGGCCCGGCTCGTCGGCCCACCCAACGCCGGGGTGCGCACGATCGTGCCGATGCTCCACGTCACCCGCACCTGGAACAGCGTGATGGCCGCCGCCACCATGCGCCGAGGCGTTGCCCTCGCTCGCGACTACGCCCGCCGGCGCAGCGCCTTCGGTGCCCCGCTCAGCCACCAGCCGCTCCACCGCGAGACCCTGGCGGAGATGCAGGCCGAGTTCGAGGCAGCGCTGCACCTGAGCCTCTTCGTGGCCGGGCTGCTCGGCGCCGACGAGGCCGGCGTGGCGAGCGAGCGTCAGGCCCTGCTCCTGCGCGTCCTGACATCGGTGGCCAAGCTGACGACTGGCCGGCAGGCGGTGGCGGTGCTAAGCGAGGTGGTAGAGGCTTTCGGCGGTGCCGGCTACGTGGAGGATACCGGGCTGCCCGGGCTGCTCCGCGATGCCCACGTGCTGCCGATCTGGGAGGGAACCACGAACGTTCTCGCGCTCGACACGCTGCGTGCCCTGGCCCGGCCCGGCCCGTGGGAGGCGATCCTGGCCCAGGCCGACGAGCTTACCGTGGGGGTGGGCGACCCCGAGCTCGCCGCCGCCGG
>SFCB01000250.1 GCA_004367505.1 Chloroflexi bacterium OHK40
GAACGGTGGCAGCTTGCGGTGATACGAGCAGGCGAGGCTCCTCCGGCGCCGCTCCGTGCCTGTCCACCTGAACTCAGACCCACCGCGTAAGTCCTGTGAGGTGAGCTTTCTGGAGGAGCCGACGGCAGCGGCCCTCTCCTACGCCCGTACGGCCCACGGTGAGCAGCACGTGCTCGTCTTTGACTTCGGCGGCGGTACGCTCGACGTGACGGTGATGCGCCTGGACGGCAAGGGCGGGCGGGAGTTCCTCGCCACCGACGGTGTCCCGGTGGGCGGCGATCTGCTGGACCAGCGGATCGTGATGGGCCGCTTGCTCCGCCACTTCGGCGAGGGCGCTACGCTGGGCCCCCGGCGGCTGCCCTTCCCCACCCACGTGCTCGACCATCTGAGCGAGTGGCAGACGATTATCGAGCTGACCCAACCTCACTATCTGGATATTATCGACGAGGCGATCGCCATCGGCGATCGCCCCCGGGAGCTGAAGGCCCTGCGCTCGCTCGTGCGCCAGAACTACGGCCTGCCACTCTACGAGGCGGTGGAGGGGGCCAAGGTGCGCCTCAGCGAGAGTGCGGAGGCCCTCCTCGCCATGCACATGGGCGAGATCGACTTCGAGGAACTGATCCCGCGCTGGGACTTCGAGCGCCTGATCGGCCCCGATGTCCGCGCCGTCGAGAAGTGCATCGACCGCGCGCTGGAGGCGGCTGGCCTCACCCCCGCCGACATCGACGTCGTGCTGCGCACGGGTGGCTCGTCGCGCGTGCCCCGCTTCGTGCGCATGCTGGCCGAGAAGTTCGGCCCCGAACGGCTCCAGGAGATGGATGTGTTCACCGGTGTGGCCTCCGGCCTGGCGCTGGCGGCCTGGGAACTGGGCGGCGCGCAGTAGCCCCCATCCGCGGTACAATGGCCCTATGTTGAACACTGCGCTCTCACGCGCGCTGAGCCTGGCGCCGGGCAGCCACGGGCGCCTGACCCCGCTGGTTCGCCGGGCAGTTGCGGCCGCTGCGCTGCTGCTCCTGACACTGGCCACACTCGAGTGGCTGCTGCCGGCCCTGGGCGTCCCGGCGTACCTGCTGCCGCCACCCTCACGCGTGCTGGCACAGCTGCTCGCCCCCGGCGATCTGCCGGGCCACGCCGGGGCCACCGCCCTGGCGGCCGTGGTGGGGCTTGGCATCGGTGCTGCGGCTGGAGCCGGCCTCGCGGCGGCCTTCGTGCACGTGCGGCTGCTCGAAGACGCCCTCTACCCCTGGGTGCTCGCCTCCCAGGCGGTGCCAGCGGCCGCCCTGGCCCCACTGCTCACGGTCTGGCTCGGCGATGGCCTCGCCCCACGGGTGGCCACGGCGGCGCTCTTCGCGTTCTTCCCGGTGCTCGTGGCCACCGCCCGCGGCCTGCGCGACGTGAGCCGCGAGCAACTCGACCTGATGCGAGCGTGGGGAGCGAGTCGCTGGCGCATCTTCCGCCATCTGCGACTGCCGGCGGCCCTGCCAGCACTCTTCGCGGGCCTGAAGGTCGCCGCCGCGCTCGCTGTCGTCGGCGCGATCGTCAGCGAGCTCGCGGGTGCTCGACGCGGGCTCGGATTTGTCGTGAGCGTGGCGAGCTACCATCTCCAGACCGACCGTCTCTTCGCCGCTGTCGTGCTGGCCGCAGCCATCAGCCTGGCGCTCCACGGCGCCATTCTGACCGCCGAGCGCCTCATCGTCTTCTGGCGCCGCCCACGCTGATGGCCGCGCAGCACAGCTGAACGCCCGGGCGTCGGCATCAACGCTGGCCCGGCACGAAAACACTACACACAGGGACCCGATGCGATCAATACCCCTGCTGCTCCTCATCCTCACGCTCGCCGCCTGCGGCACCGCCCCATCATCGGCCCCATCGGAAGGCCCCGAAGTCCGTCAGGTGAGCATGCGCCTGCAGTGGTTTCCGCAGTTCCAGTTTGCCGGCTATATCGTCGCCGACATGAAAGGCTACTACGAGCAGGCCGGCCTCGACGTGACAATCAACCCTGGCGGGCCCGACCTGGTTGCGCTCCCGCTGGTGGCCGCCGGAAGCGACACCTTCGGCTCCACCGGGGCCGACACGGTGCTGATCGCCCGCGAGCAGGCGATCCCGGTGGTGGCCCTCGCCACCTGGTTCCAGGCCAGCCCGGTGGCCTTTATGGTCCACAGCGACTCGGGCATCGCCGGGCCGCAGGACTTCCCGGGCCACGCGATCGGCATGTTTTACGGGGATAACGTCGAGACGGAGTACCGCGCCCTGCTCGCCGCAACCGGTGTTGACCGCGCCACGATCACCGAGGTGCCTGGCGACTACAGCCTGGCCCCGTTCCTGGAACGCCGTGTCGACATCTGGCCCGTCTATGCCACCGACCAGCCGAATATCGCGCGCCGTGAGGGGGCCACGATCGGCCTGATCCTGGCCCGCGACTACGGGGTGCAGCTGATGGGCGACGTGCTCTTTACCACCGAGCAGTTCGCCCGCGAGAACCCGCGCACCGTACGGGCCTTCGTCGAGGCCACCCTGCGCGGCTGGGAAGACGCAATCGCGAACCCAGAGGAGGCCATAGAGCTTATCCTGGCGTTCAACCCTGAGCTCGACCGTGAGCAACTGGCGTTTGAGGCGGCGGAGACGATCAAGCTGCTGCGCTATGGGCCCGGCGAGCGCTGTGTGGGCGTGAGCGACCCCGACCTGTGGGCCGCCGAGGCCGCTACGCTCCAGGATCTGGCGATCCTCGCCGCGCCGCCGGACCTCACCGCCGCCGTGTGGGGGCAGTACGTGGAGGAGTTCTACGCGGCGCGCGGCGTGCGCTGTGGCGAATAAGGGCAGGCGCCCCCAAGCGGGGGCGCGACCGGCCACGCCTCAATAGAGCTGCTCCAGCTGTACAATCAGCCCCTCGTAGGTATCCATCGCCGCCTGCACTGGCTCCGGCGTCGTCATATCCACACCCGCATCGCGCAGCAGATCGATCGACGACTTCGACGAACCACCCTTGAGGAAGCGCAGGTAGCGGTCCACCGCTGGCTGGCCCTCGTTGATAATCTGCCGGCTCAATGCCAGGGCAGCCGAGAGACCCGTAGCATACTGATAGACGTAGAAGTTGTAGTAAAAGTGGGGAATGCGCGCCCACTCAAAGCCGATCTCATCATCCAGCGTGACGGCTGGACCGTGATAGCGCGCCACCAACTCGTAGTAGCGCTCGGTAAGCCCTTCGGCGTTGAGTGGCTCGCCACGCTCGGCACGCTGGTGCATGTCCAGCTCGAAGCTCGCGAACATCGTCTGCCGGAAGATCGTGCGGCGGATGTCCTCGATCTGCTGGACCAGCAGTAGCCGGCGCAGGCTCTCGTCGTCGCGGTGTTTGAGCAAGTAGTCGGTAAGCAGCGCCTCGTTGAGCGTCGAGGCTACCTCGGCCACAAAGATCGTGTAGCTCCCGTAGACGAAAGGCTGGTTTTTGCGCGTGAAGTAGGAATGCATGGAGTGGCCCAACTCGTGGGCCAGAGTGAAGGCATCGTTGAGCCGATCCTGATAGTTCAGCAGGATGAAGGGTGGCGTGGCATACGAACCATCGCTATAGGCACCGCTGCGCTTGCCCACATTCTCATACACATCGATCCAGCGGCCAGCGAAGGCCTCATCAAGCGCGGCGGCATAATCGCTCCCCAGCGGTTGAAAGGCCGCCCGCATCAGCTCGGTGGCCTCCTGGTAGGGCACCAGCACATCCACCTCGGCCACCGGCGGCGCATAGAGATCGTAGACCCGCAGGTCATCGAGCCCCATAAGCCGCTTGCGGATCTCCATGTAGCGGTGATTCTTCTCGAGGTTCGCCTCAACGGTGCGGATCAGGTTGTGGTACACCTCCAGCGGGATCTCGTTCGGCTTCAGCGCCGCCTCCAGCGCCGAGCTGTAGTTCCGCAGGCGGGCCTCCAGGGTATTGGTACGCACCGCCGCGCCCAGGGCCGTGGCGATAGTGTTGCGGAAAGGCTGATAGGCGCTGTAGTAGCCTTTGAAGGCGTCGCGGCGGACGCGCCGGTCGTTGCTCTCCATAAAGCGCCCGTAGCGCGCGTGGGAGAGCTGCACGGTGTTCCCCTGCTCATCCTCGATGCTCGGGAAGCGCATGTCCGAGTCGGTGAGCATCTCGAAGATCTCGTAGGGCGCCCGCGTCACATCGCTGAACTGGGCAAGGATGGCCTCTACCTCAGCGGAGCGGATGTGGGCCCGCTGGCGGTTGAGCTTCTCTAGCTCATAGCGATAGATCTGCAGGCCCGCCGTCTCATTCACCCAGCGGGTGAGCGTCTCCTCGGGAATGCTCAGGATCTCGGGCTCAACGAAGGCGATCGCCGACGAGATCCGCGCGGCGAAGCTGCCGGCCCGTTCCTGCAGTGCCTGGCCCGCCGGGTCGGTCGCGTCTGAGTCTTTGGTGCGCGACGCATAGATTGAGAGTGTCCAGAGGCGGCTCGCCACCTCGTCACGCAGGGTCAGGGCGCCCAGAAGCTGCTCCGGGTCGTCGCCGAGCGTCCCGCGCATGGCGGCCAGTTCATTGGCCCGCGCCTCAACAGCGGCAAGCTCACGCTCCCAGCTCGCCACATCGGGAAAAACGATCGAGAGATCCCAGGTGTACTCGGTGGGCACCTCGCTACGCACAGGTACCTTGTGGGTGTCGGTTGTCACGGGTTGAGGCTCCTTCAGGCAAACAGCAACTGCTCCAGGCGGTCCACAAAGCCTTCCAGCACGGCGAAGGCCCGGTCCATCGGCTCGGGCGTACGCATATCGATACCGGCCAGGCGCAGAGCATCAAGTGGGTAGAGCGAACCACCCGCGCTGAGGAAGGCGCGGTAGCGCTCGGCTGCGCCGTTTTCGCCCTGGAGCACGCTCGCGGCGAGGGCGTTGGCGGCGGCGATCCCTGAGGCGTACTGGAAGACGTAGAAGTTCTCGTAAAGGTGGGGAAACTGGGCCCAGACAATTCCGTCTCGGGCCTGGTCCACATCCACCGCCGGCCCATACCCTCGGGTGAAAAGCTCCGCCAGCATCGCGCCCATTCCATCAGCGGTGAGGGGCTCGCCAGCCTCAACCATCGCGTGGGCGCGCTGCTCGAACTGCGAGAGGATGGGCATCACAAAGAGGTAGCGGTGGAAGTTGTAGAGCGCCTCCTCGATCAGGGCAATCTGGAACTCGCGGCTACCACCCTGCTCCAGTAGATGGCCACGCAGCAGCGCCTGGTTGAAGTTCGAGGCCACCTCCGCCACGAACAGTGTGTAGCCCGCATAGATCGGGGGCTGGGTGCGGTGCGTGTACCAGCTGTGCATCGAGTGGCCCAGTTCGTGAGCCAGGGTGCTCACACTGCTCAGGGACCCATCGTAGTTCATGAGGATGAAGGGCCTGGTGCCGTAACTGCCGCCCGAGTAGGCCCCGCTCGTCTTTCCCTGGTTGGGGTAGATGTCCACCCAGCGCTCGCTGGTGAGACCCGCGCGGGAGCGCTGCACATACTCGTCGCCCAGGGGAGCCATGCCGGCACAGATCAACTCCACCGCCTCGGCGTAGGGAATCCGCTGGGGCGGCGATAGGGGCGCGAAGATGTCACAGGACCCTAAACGCTCCAGGTCGAGCGCGCGGCGTCGTAGCTCCCAGAAGCGGTGCCAGATCGGCAGGTGACGGTTGCACGCGGCAATCACATTGTCGTAGACGGCCTGCGGCACGTTGCTTGCGTCCAGGCTGGCGGCCAGTGCGCTCGGGTAGCCGCGCGCCTGGGCACGATAAACATCACCCTTGACGCTTCCGGCGTAGATCGCGGCGAAGGTGTTGCGAAAGGCCAGGAATCCGTCCTGGTAGCTGGCCCAGGCACGCTTGCGCAGCGTGCGATCCGGGCTCTGGAGGAGTTGGTCGATCGTGCCCCGGGCCACCTCATGCACTCCGCCGCCGCTATCGGTGGCGGGGGCGAAGCGCAGATCACCGTCCGCCAGCACGATATAAGCGCTGCCCGGTGTGCTCAGTGGGTCGCCAGCCAGCGCGAGAAGTTGCTCTACTTCGACCGAGCGTACGTGGGGCGCACGACGGCGCAGGTTGTCCAGGTAATGGCGATAGGTGCCCAAGCGAGGCTCGGCGGCGAGCAAGGCCTCAAGCCGGCCCGGATCGGCGGCGATCAACTCGGGCTCAGCAAAGGCCGACGCCGCGCTCAGGCGGGTGAAAAGGCCGATCGCCCGGTCCCGCAGGGCCGCCGCCGCCTGATCGGTCGTATCGACATCGAAGCACATCTGGGCATAGGCAAAGAGCTTGCCCATCGTCACTTGAACGCGCTCGATCAGCGTGAACCACCCGAGCAGAGTGGCGGCTGATTCGACGAGCCGGCCCTGGTAGACAGCTAGAGTGGGGAGCTCGCCTTCGATAGCGCGGGCGTCGGCATCCCATGCGGCCTGGTTTTCGTAGATGCTCGCCAGGTCCCAGGTATGCTCCGGCACGACGTCGGCGCGGCGCGGCAAGGTGGCACTCATGGGTATCCTTTCACAGCCGGCGACGGCGCTGGGCCAGGCGGTGTGGATTAGGGCATTATACCCGGCTGTTGGCGAGGATGCTACTTGGAGTTTGATGCTAATGTTGCTCGTCGGCCCACTTGAGCAGTGCAGCACGACCGCCAGGGGTGGGGTCGTGGTAGTGGCGGATGATGGCAACGATTTCTGGCGGCGATCCAGCCTGCGCGGCCATCCGGGCGCCGCGCCAGGCGTGTTCGGCATAGCGCCGTACGGGTGGGCAGATTCGTGCCGCCACGAGGTAGAGCGCCGGGGCACGCTTGAGCAGCGTGGCGGCCACATACCAGCCGATCGGCATCGGTCGGCCGTCGTCGTCGAGCTTGCCACAGTCGTGAAAGAGCGCGGCACGGAGCAGGAGCGGGTCCCGGTGGCCGGCTGCCACAAGGGTGTGATGCACGTCGAGGCAGTGGCGCTGGTCATAGGGCGGCATTGCCGCGAAGAGGCGCAACTCGGCGGGGGTGAGTGTAGCGGCCACCATCGCCCGCTCGGTGTCGCTCACGCGGGCCCGCACGGCCGCGATAAACTGCCGGACGCGGTACGCCCAGCCGCCTCGGAGATTGGTATGGCCTGCCATCAGGGCACCAGCGCCAGCACCCGGGCCGGGCTACTCTCAGCTTGCTGGAGCTTGAGCGCGCCGATCACGACGGTGGCCCCGGTAGGGGGCAGCTGTTCGACGCTGGTGAGGTTCTCGAGCAGTAGCCGAAAGCCACTCGCCGGCCTCAAGCGTTGGCCCGGGGCATCCAGGCCGAGGGCGGCCACCCCACGCTCGTCGAGCAGCAGGGCCGCAGCATCAAGGCCAAAGCCGGGCGGGGCCGGTTCGGTCGCGAGGTAGGCGCCAGCATCACCCCAACGCAGGTCCCAGCCGGTGGCGAGCAACACCAGGCTGCCCGGCGGAATGAGCCCGTAGGTTTGCTCCCAGGCACGCACGTCGGCGGCGCTGAGCAAAAATCCGGGGCCATCCTGGGCGCGATCGCGGGCGTCGATCACGATCGCCGGCAGCACCAGGTCGCGGGGCGAAAGCCCCTCCAGGCTGCTGATCGGAGCGCCGGGCGCCGCGATGAGCCGCACCAGCGATCCGCTGCCGACCCCGAGCTGGATCTGCACCAGCGCCCCGGACTCGTCACGAATCAGGCGTGCCCCAGCCTCCCCGGCGGGGATGGGCATATCTTCCCGCACCACGTGGCTCAGATCGACCGTGCGGGCAAACGTCCGCTCCGCCGCCGGGGCGACGGCCCCGGTGCTGCCACAGGCAGTCAGGTGCGCCGCCAGGAGCGCGAGGGCAACCGTGAAGAGCGCGCCGCGCCACTGCGGCAAGCGTCGGTCAGTCATCGCTTCCTACTCGTCCCTACGCGGCCAGCGCCCCCTGGCCTGCCCGTGACTGGAATCATGCCGTTGGTGGTGCTGACGGCATCGGGGCGGCCCACATTATAGCAAAGCGGCGCGCTGCTCTCCCCCCCGCCGGGGGCCGGCGCAGGGTGCGCTTGAACCGCGCTCGTACCGCTGTCGTTCCCACCCTCTCGGCAGCGCCACGGCACAATGGGGTGCAAGAAGATCCGGCACGCGGGTGTGACGAAACGCTCCGCACGCCAGCCCCCCGTTTGCGCGGGGGGCGTCAACGCCGCGCCCGCGTGCCCCCGGGGGCGTCACGGTCGTCGCGCGCGGCTCCTACCCCCGCGCGCTGCGGCGCGACGGCACACTGGGGTGCAAGAACATTCGGCACGCCCCAGAAGGACTGCCAGCATGTGGGTATGCTATACTGAAAGGGCGGCTACCGCATCAGGGAGATGTTCTACTATGGTGCACTACAACCCGGAGGGCACGTCGCCTGTCATTCCAGGGGCCGTGGCCCGTATCGAGCGCCGCCTACCCTACCCCGGCGAGATCCTCGTCCGGCAGGGGAGCCGGGTAGAACCCGAAGATATCGTCGCGCGTACCCTGAAGCCCGCCCCACCCCAGGTCATCAACGTCGCGCGCTTGCTCGGTATCTCGCCCGCTGAGGTCTATCGCTCGATGCGACGCGAGAAGGGCAACAAAGTGAACGCCGGGCAGGTGCTCGCCCGATCACCCGGGCTGGTGGGCCGTAGCTGCCTGGCGCCCGTGAGCGGCATGATCGTCGATATCGATGGCGAAACGGGCTACGTGACGATCGCCCCTGACCCGGTGGAGCACGTGCTCCAGGCAACCGTGCGCGGGGTGGTGATGGAGATCCAGCCCTACATGGGCGTCGTCATTGAGACGCTCGCGGCCCAGGCCTATGGGGCCTTCGGGGTGGGTGAGGAGCGGAGTGGGGTGCTGCGCCTGCTCGCCCTGGAACCGTCGGACGTTGTGCGGGCTGAACAGATCGACGCGCGCAGCGCCTACGCGATCCTGATCTGCGGAGCTTCGATTAGTGCCGCAGCGCTGCGGCGCGCTGTCGCCGAACAGGTGCGCGGGATCATCGTCGGCGGGATCGAGGAGCGCGAGCTGCGCGAGTTTCTGGGCTGGAATGGCCTGGCCTCCTGGCGCGTGGGGCGCCACTCCTGGCAGTGGCCAGATCCCCGGGTGAGCGCTGGGTCCCGCCTGACGCTGGTCGTGACCGAGGGCTTCGGCGTTCGCCCCATGAACCAGGCGACCTTCGAGTTGCTGAGCGCGCAGGACCGGCAGGAGGCGCTGATCGATGGCCACACCAGTCTGCGCCAGCCCCTGCGCCGGCCCCGGGTGGTTGTCCCGCTGACCCGCAGCAGCGCCCAGATGGACCCACCGCGCCCCGAACTGCGGCCCGGCGCTACGGTGCGCCTGCTCGACGCAGCACACCTCGGGCAGACAGCAAATGTGCGCGCGCTGTCTACTGGCCCACGTCGGGTCGGGCCCGGGGTGCGCGCACCAGCCGTCGAGGTGCTTACCGACGATGGCCCGCTCTGGCTCCCACGCACGTGTGTCGAGGTGCTCTCATGAGCAGGCCCAATACCCTGGGCACGCCGCCTGCCTCCTGTCCATTCACGGCCCCGAGCACCCTCCATCGCACACCATGACGTACGACCCGGTCGCCCCCGTCGCACAGCCTGGCTCCAGCACCCCGGCCCGGGTGCTCATCGTCGACGACGACCCCACCATGGTGGCGCTCTGCGCTCGTACCCTCACCGCCGCAGGCCACGAGGCCGTGGTCGCCACCGATACGGCCAGCGCACTCGAAGCCCTGCGCGCACAGGCCCCCTTCGACCTGCTGCTCGCCGATATTCAGCTGCCCGGGGCCAGTGGCCTGGAACTGGCCCAGGCCGCCCGCGAGCTGGACCCGGCGATCGCCGTGGTGATCATGACGGGCCACAGCAGCATGGATACGCTCCACGCCTCCGTGCGGCGTGGCGTGGCCGATTACCTCACCAAGCCGTTTGAGATCGATGAGCTGCGCACGGCGATCGACCAGGCCCTGCATAAACGCCACTTGCTCCAGGAGAGCCTGCGCATGCGGGCCCTTGAGCAGCTGCTGCAGAGCAGCGAGGCGATGAATGCCATTCTCGACCGGGAACAACTCGCTCGCACGATTGTGCAGCACGCCCACGCCCACCTCCCCTGCCACGCCGGCTTCCTGATTATCGCTGGCTCCACCGATACCCCCACCGAAGTCGTGACCGACCCGGAGCATGCCAGCCTGCTCGCCAGCGGGCGCGAAGCGGTGGCCCAGAGCATCCGCGCCGGGCGCCCCCTCGCCGTACGTGATAAGACGCCTCTCGCCACCGCCGGGGAGCACAGCCTCACCCACGGGCTCGCGGTGCCCCTGCGCTCCAGGGGCGAAGTGGTCGGTGCCATTCTCCTCTGCGATAACCGCCCCGACTTCGCCAGCTCCGGCGCCCAGGAGATCCTGGCGCTCCTGGCCAACCAGGCCGGTAACGCCCTTCGCAACGCCCACCTCTACGCCGAGCTCGATACCGCCTTCAAGGCCATGCGCGAGCTCGACCGGCTCAAGAGCGAGTTTATCGCCATCGCCTCCCACGAGTTGCGCAGCCCGCTCTCAATCGTTATGGGCTATGCCAGGATGGTGCGCGATCGCAGCGATGGTGAACTGCACGCCTATGCCCAGCGCATGCTCGACGGCGCCGAGCGCATCAAGGGGATCGTCGACGACATGATGCGCCTGCGCGACCTTGACCGCAACCAGGCCCGGATGAGCACGGCACCTACCGCACTCGGCGACCTCGTCGCTCAGGCTGTCGAGCGGCTCGCCCCCTCGGCCCAGCAGAAGCAGCTGGCAGTGGATCTTCGCGTTCCAGAGGCGCCCCTCGTGGTCGAGCTCGACCCGGACAAGGCCCTCCTGGTGATCGGTAACCTGCTGGCGAATGCGATCAAGTTTACCCCCGCCGGCGGCAGTGTGACCATAACGCTCGACCGGTGGCCCCACGAGCGCCTGGCGACCGCAGTGGGGCGCGCGACCTCAAACCCGACGGTGCGCCGGCTGAAGGGCGCCATCCCTCCCGAATGGGCCGTAGTGCGCGTTGAGGATACCGGCATCGGCATCCCACGGGACCAGCAGGCCCGGATCTTCGATCGATTCTACCAGGTGGCCAGTTCGCTCACCCGCGAGCACGGCGGCGCCGGGCTTGGTCTCGCTATTGTCTGCGACCTCACCACACTCCTGGGCGGGGTCGTCTGGGTGGAGAGCGAGGAGGGTCGCGGCAGCACCTTCAGCTTCGCACTTCCGCTCGGGCGGTAGGGGCGGTGTGCTGGCCCGGCGTGGCGCCCTTCCACGATCACGGGCCGCCGCAGGCCCCGCGCAGAGCGTAGGCGGCTCTCCCAGGCTGGTGCAGAATGTTGCCGTATACCCCTCCAGAACAGGCACGTCCCGTTACTGCGATCGGGTATACTACCAGGTAGTGCCAGCGGGCGGGAAGGAACGTCTCGCCGCAGCAATGAGAGATCGCCATGACGTACCGACTGATGGTGGTGGCCGGCGCTAGCCCTGTGCTACGCCGCCTGCCCGAGCAGCTGGGCGAGGATGTGTCGGTGCAACTCTTCCAGTCAGCCGATGAGGCGCTCTGGGAGATGCGCACCAACCCTCCGGAAGCACTCATCGCCGAGCTGGAGCTGCCCGGGATGAGCGGCCTTGAGCTGGCCGAGATCATCCCGAACTTCGAAGTGCCCACCCGGGTGCTCCTCTACAGCCCGGATGATGATACGCTCCGTCCTCAAGCAGAGGCAGCCGGCGTGTTCCGCTTTCTCCACGGCCCGATCTCGCCTGAGGAGCTGACAGCGACGCTCCACGCGGCCATGGCCGCCGCCGCCGAGCCAGCCCCTGCCGCCGAGCCAGCCCCCGCCGCCGAGCCAGCCCCCGCCGCCGAGCCAGCCCCCACCGCCGAGCCCGAGCGGCGCGAGTCGGCGACCGCATCTGCACCCAGGGCTGAACGGCAACCGACCGCCACTGCGCGCCGCGGCGACTTTACACCCGCGCGCGTCACACTACCGTCCATGCGCGAGCGAGAGGCCGCCGCCGCAACCACCCAGACACCGCCGCGCGGTGGTCTGGCTGCCCGCAGCAAGGCCGCCGCGAGCCGGGCCGAGGCCCAACCTCGCCCTGCTGAGAAGGCGCCACCTCCCATCACGCCTGAACCCGTACCCACCTCCTGGCGCAACAGCAGCGGCAACCTCGTCGTCACCGAGCAAAACATCAACGCCATCCGCGGTGTGATGAGCCAGCTGGCCCAGGATCTCGGAACCCAGAGCGTCATGCTGACCGACCGCGCCGGCATGGTCCTCGTGGAAGTTGGCCAGGCGAGCAACCTGCCAATGATGATCGTCTTGCCGCTGCTCTCTACCGGCTTCTCCACCACTGGCGAGGTCGCCCGGCAGCTGCGCGAGGACGACGCCACCAGCGTCTACATCCACGAGGGCGTCAATGTCGATCTCTACTGCTTCGATGTGATGCAGCGCTTCCTGCTGGTGCTCGTCTTCAATAAGAAAGTGGCCAGCTCCAAGATCGGCGCCGTCTGGATCAACGCCAAGCGCGCGATCCGCGAGCTCCGCGAGGCATTTTAACGAGTAGCCCCCCGCGTGCGCTGGGTTCCCGCTTTCGCGGGAACGACACTCCGGCGCGTGTGGGTCACGCCCGCGCAGGCGGGCGTCCAGGGCGAGACGCCGGGCTCCTCAGGCGCCGGCACCCCCGCATCGACGGGGGGCTGGGTTCCCGCTTTCGCGGGAACGACACTTCGGCGCGTGTGGGTCACGCCCGCTCAGGCGGGCGTCCAGGGTGGGACGAAGGGCTCCTCAGGCGCCTGCGCCCCGGCGTCGGTGAGGGGCTGGGGTTCCGCGTGCGCGCAAACGCCACCCAAGCGGTTGGTCCGCCAGCGCGAGTTGGCCGGCGCAGCTTGACTGCAAGACTTTACGTGGCACCCCGCAGGACGCGTCGCCTTGCCTGCCTCCGGCGGCTATGGTATACTCCGCCGCGGCAGTTTGGCCCGATTCGAATACGTGTGCCCGCGCTGGCCTTGCGCTTTTTTCCGACCTGTGTTATCTTATTTGTGAAGGACGGAACAAAGCCATCAGGCGTGATAGCAGTGAGCCATAAGCGCGCTGCGCCCCACCGCCAGCGAGGGGCATTCACCCGGGCGCTGGCCAGGTTCAAGCGAGCCAGATACACGAAAGCGCACCCGCATCATCGTGGTGCCCGGACCTACTGCCCGCATCACCAGGAATGTTGCTGAAGTACAGAGGTGCCCCCCGGAGGAGGTAGAGCATTGTCAGGACGCATGCGCACACTCGTGGTTGTGGTCGTACTGCTCGCAGTCGCGGTCCTCAGCCGCTTCTTCCTCTACAGCGGCGACCCGCACGTTGAAGTTGCGCCCGAGGAGCTCTTCGCGATTGGCGGCTTCTCGGTGACGAACTCACTGTTCACGGCGCTGCTTGTCGACATCATCCTGGTGGTCGTCGCGCTGCTGGCCACGCGCAACATGCAGCTGGTGCCGCGAGGCGTGCAGAACGTGATGGAGATGATCGTTGAGGCCCTGTACAACTTGTTTAGGAACCTCAGCCCGAAGTTCATCAACCAGGTCTTCCCGCTGGCCGCCTCGATCTTCCTCTTCGTGCTTGTCTCCAACTGGTTGGGACTGATCCCCGGCGGTAGCTCGATCGGCGTCTGCCACGCCGCAGGTGAGGAGCACAGCGCCCGGCTCGCACTGGTACGCGAGGGCGAGTATGCCGGCGCGATCCGTTTTGCGCCCGCCGCCGCTGAGGGCGACAACCCCTACACGACCTGCCCCTCCGGCTACACGCTGGTGCCGTGGCTGCGCCCGCCCAGCACCGACCTGAATTTCACCCTGGCGCTCGGGCTGCTCTCCTTCGTCTTCTTCGAGTACTGGGGCTTCCGCACCCTCGGGATCGGCTACCTGAAGAAGTTCTTCAACCTGAACGGCGTCATGTCCTTCGTGGGGATCATCGAGTTTATCTCGGAGATCATGAAGCCGATCTCGCTGGCCTTGCGTCTCTTCGGCAATATCTTCGCCGGTGAGGTACTGATCGCGGTGCTCACCTTCCTGGTGCCACTGGCCCTCCCGATGCCGATCTACGGCTTCGAGATCTTCGTCGGCTTCATTCAGGCCCTCGTCTTCGCGCTGCTCACCGTGGCCTTCCTGACGATCGCCACGACGAGCCACGAGGGTGAACACCACGGCGACGAGCACGGCTCCGCCGCCCGAGCTCACTAGGCCTGCGCGAAGGTTGGGCAGGTAGGATACGTTCCTACCAGCACCGGAATGAGGCCCGGTTTACCCCACTCTACAGTCGGTTGCATACGAGTCACGCTCGCACCCTGAGCCTGTATAAGGAGGACCGGAGACAATGGAAGGCCTGAATCTGATCGCGACCGCTCTGGCCATTGGCCTTGCCGCCATCGGCCCCGGCATCGGCGTAGGTATCATCGTGGCGGGCGCGCTTCAGGCGATGGGGCGCAATCCTGAGATGGAGAACACGCTCGTCCAGTACATGTTTATCGGTATCGCCTTCACCGAAGCGCTCGCGATCTTCGGTCTGGTGATCTCGTTCATGATCGCCTTCGGCGTTATCCAGTAGCGCGCACGACGGAGGGTGTTAGGTGGACGCACTAGGCATTAATCTGAACCTGTTCCTCGCGCAGTTGATCAACTTCGGTGTGGTCGTGGGCCTGCTCTGGTGGTTGCTCTACAAGCCCGTCACCAGGATGCTCAACGAGCGCACCGCCCGCATCGAGGCGAGCCTGCGCGATGCCGATCAGGTGAAGCAGCAACTCGCCAACGCCAAGCGCGACTACGAGGCCGAGATCGCCAGGGCTCGCCAGGAGGCCGCCGGGATCGTGGCCCAGGCCCAGGAGCGGGCCAGGGCCCAGGAGGCCGAGATTGTGGCCCAGGCCCGGCGCGAGGCCGACCGGCTGCGCGAGGAGGCCCGCGCCCAGGCCGCCCTGGAGCGCGAGCAGATGCTGCGCGGGGCGAAGAACCAGATCGCCGAGCTCGTGACGCTCACGGCTAGCCGGGTGCTCGATGCCGAGCTCAAGGCCGCTGGTCACGATAAGCTGATCGCCGAGTCGCTCGCGGCACTCGATCGCCGCAACTAGTTAGCCCGGAGCTCGCCCGCGCCGGGATCTCTCGGCCCGCGCCCGGGCTCACGGCACCAACCGGTACGGGCGCGCTGCGCCCCAACCAAGCAAGAAGCAATGGCAACAACAGTAGATGCCAGGGCGATCGCAGGCGCGCTCTACGAGTCGCTGGTCGGCACGGCCCTTGAGCAACTTCGCGCTGCGGCCCCGAAGCTGGCCGGGGGCGGCGATGCGGTCGCGCGCATTGAGGCTGCCCTGCCCGCTGATGCGCTGCCCCAGGTGCGCAATTTCCTGCTCGGCCTCGCTCGCGAGGGCCTGCTCGACCAGGTGGGCGAGGTGACGGAGGCCTTCGCCGCTCTCGCCGCCGGGAGGGCCGCCGCCCGGGCCCTCGACGCAAGCGTCACCAGCGCCGTCGAACTCACGCCTGGCCAGCGCGAGTCGATCACGGCCGACCTGCGCCAGCGCTATGGCGCCGAGGTGGCGGTCAGCTTCGAGGTCGATCCGTCGCTGATCGGTGGCCTGATCATCCGCGTGGGCGACCAGGTGCTCGATAATAGCCTGCGTACCCGCCTGAGCGCCATCCAGCGCAGCATGCTCTCCAGCTAACACCCAGCGGTACCGGGGCGGAGCACAGGGCATAGGGAGGCAGGCGCTCTTCGGCACGCTCCCCTGTGCCCTTTCCCTTGCCCCCTCCAGGAACGGAGTACATGATGACGATCTCTGATGAGTTGATTGCACGGCTGAAGCAGAGCATTACCAGCGGGGCCGAGTATAAGCCCCGCCAGGTGAATGTTGGCACGGTCGCCTCGGTGGGCGATGGGGTGGCCCGGATCGAGGGCCTCGACCAGGTGCGCGGCTCCGAGTTGATCGAGTTCCCGCCGAAGGCCGGCCGGCCTGAGTCGATCTTCGGCTATGCCCTCAACCTGGAAGAGGATAGCGTCGGCGCCATCATCCTCGGCGACTATGAGTCGATCGAGGAGGGTGACCTCGTGACCTCGACCGGCCGCGTGATCTCGGTACCCGTCGGTCAGGGCCTGCTTGGCCGTGTGGTGAACCCCCTCGGCCAGCCCGTCGATGGGAAGGGTGCGATCACCGCGACGAACTATCGCGAGATCGAGCGCATTGCCCCGGGTGTGATCACCCGCAAGTCGGTGGATACCCCGGTGCAGACGGGCATTACCGCCATCGATGCGCTCATCCCGATCGGTCGCGGTCAGCGCGAGCTGATTATCGGAGACCGGCAGACCGGTAAGACCGCTGTGGCCGTGGATACCATCCTCAACCAGAAGGGTCAGGGGATGGTCTGCATCTACGTTGCCATCGGCCAGCGCCGCGCCCAGATCGCTCAGGTAGTCGGTATCCTCGAGCGCTATGGCGCCATGGAGTATACCATCGTCGTTTCCGCCTCGGCTTCCGAGAGCGCCGCGCTCCAGTATATCGCTCCCTACGCCGGTTGTGCCATGGGCGAGGAGATCATGGAGAACGGCGTGACCCTCAACGGCGAGCTCGTCAAGGACGCGCTGATCGTCTATGACGACCTCAGCAAGCACGCCGTGGCCTACCGCCAGGTGTCGCTCCTGCTCCGCCGCCCCCCCGGCCGCGAGGCGTACCCCGGCGATGTCTTCTACCTCCACTCGCGCCTGCTCGAGCGGGCCGCTCGCCTCAACGAGGAGTTCGGCGATGGCTCCCTCACCGCCCTACCCGTGATCGAGACCCAGGCCAACGATGTGTCGGCCTATATCCCCACTAATGTGATCTCGATCACCGATGGCCAGATCTACCTCGAGTCCGATCTGTTTAACGCTGGCCAGCGCCCCGCCCTCAACGTCGGTATCTCCGTGAGCCGCGTGGGCTCCTCCGCCCAGACACGGGCGATGCGCGCCGTGGCCGGCAAGATGAAGGGCGAGTTGGCCCAGTTCCGCGACCTCGCGGCCTTCGCCCAGTTCTCCAGCGACCTCGACGCAACCACCCGCGCCCAGATCGAGCGCGGTCAGCGCCTGCAGGAACTGCTCAAGCAGCCCCAGTATCACCCGCTGCCCGTCGAAGACCAGGTGGCCGTGCTCTACGCCGCGAATAACAACTACCTCGACGATGTGCCCGTGGCGAAGATCACCGCCTGGCGCGATGACTTTATCGAGTTCCTGAAGACCGCTCACCCCGAGGTGCGCAAGCTGATCTACGACAATCGCCTCGATCGCAAGTTCCCCAGCGATGAGGTGAAGAACGCCCTCGTGAGCGCGATCGAGGAGTTCAAGACGACGAGTAACTATAGCTGATTGTAGCGCGCGGATTGCCGATCGCCGGCAGTACGCCCGGCCCGACCGGGCTCCGCGCGCCGCAGTCCGCCATCGGAGCGACAATGGCCTCCAGCCGCGAGATCAAACGGCGCATCCGCTCGGTCAAGAACGTGGCCCAGATCACTCGCGCCATGGAGATGGTCTCGGCCTCGAAGATGCGGCGCGCCCAGCGCAATGTGCTTGCTACCAGGCCCTACGCCGACCGCATGCGTGACCTGATCGGCGAGTTGACCAGCCGTATGGTTGGGGGCTCGCGCCGGGGGACGTTGCTGGAGGTGCGTCCCGACACCGGGAAGGTGGGCCTGATTATTGTAACCCCTGACCGCGGGCTCTGTGGGAGCCTCGTCTCGAATGTGCTGCGCCGCGCGGGCCGCTTCATCCTCGAGCAGCGCCAACTCGGCCGCACCGTGGACACGTTCGCCTACGGGAAGAAGGGCCGCGACTTCCTGGCGCGCACCGGCCAGAATCTCCAGGCCGAGGCGATCAAGCTCGGTGATGCGCCCAGGCTCGAGCAGATCCTTGGCGTCGCCACCGAGGCGATCAGCCGCGTGCAAGGCGGTGAGTACAGCGAGATCTATATCATCTACAGCGAGTTCATCAATACCCTGGTGCAGCGCCCGGCCATCAAAAAGCTCGTCCCCGTCGATGCGCCTGAGGAGAGCGGTGGAAGCCGCCTGGATTTCACCTACGAGCCGAGCCAGGAGGCTGTGCTCCAGGAGTTGCTGCCACGCTACGTCGAGACCCAGATCTACCAGGCTGTGCTCGAGAGCATCGCTAGCGAGCACTCGGCTCGCATGGTGGCCATGCGCAATGCCACCAAGTCCGCCAAGGATCTTGTGCGCGACCTGACACTGAGCTTCAATAAGGCGCGCCAGGCGGCGATCACCAAGGAGGTCAGTGAGATCTCCTCTGGCGCCAATGCTCTGGCTGAAGGGTAAGAGCCACACCCCGGGGCGCGCACCACAGCGCCCCTCCGCGTCGCTCCTACCAATACGGAGAGTGCTATGACGAACGGTAGCCGACCGCAGGGCACGGTTCTCGAGATTATCGGCGTGGTGATCACCGCCCGCTTCGAGGGCCATATCCCCGAGATCTATAACGCCCTGGAGATCCCGATCGAGGGTGGCTCCCCGCTGATCTGCGAGGTACAGCAGCAACTCGGCCACGGTCTGGTCAAGGCTGTGGCCATGGGGAGCACCGATGGCTTGCAGCGTGGCGTGCCGATCTATGATACCGGCGCGCCGATCGCGGTGCCGGTGGGCCCCGCTACCCTCGGCCGCGTCTTCAATGTGCTTGGCCAGCCGATCGACGGCGAGGCGGCGGTGAGCAGTGAGGTGGAGCGCCGCCCCATCCACCGCGAGCCGCCTTCCTTCGAGGAGCAGAGCACGGAGGCCCAGGTCTTCGAGACCGGGATCAAGGTGATCGACCTGGTGGCCCCCTTCACCCGCGGCGGGAAGACGGCGATCTTCGGTGGCGCCGGGGTGGGCAAGACGGTGGTGATCCAGGAACTGATCGCTAATATCGCCAAGGAGCAGTCGGGCTACTCGGTCTTCGCCGGCGTGGGTGAGCGCTCCCGCGAGGGCAACGACCTGATCCACGAGATGAAGGAAGCCCGCATCGACGAGACGACCACCGTCTTCGATAAGACGGTCATGGTCTTCGGGCAGATGAATGAGCCGCCCGGCGCCCGCCTGCGCGTGGGTCTCACCGCCCTCACCATGGCCGAGTACTTCCGCGATGAGGGCCGCGACATCCTGCTCTTCATCGACAATATCTTCCGCTTCGTGCAGGCTGGCTCCGAGGTCTCCTCGCTGCTCGGCCGGATGCCCTCCCAGGTGGGCTACCAGCCGACGCTCGGCACCGAGATGGGCGAGCTCCAGGAGCGCATTACCTCGACCCGTCGAGGCTCGATCACCTCGATGCAGGCCGTCTACGTGCCCGCCGACGATTATACCGACCCCGCGCCGGCTACGGTGTTCGCCCACCTCGACGCGACGATCTCGCTCGAGCGCAGTATCGCCGAGCGCGCGATCTTCCCCGCCGTGGACCCGCTGGCCTCAACCAGCCGCATCCTCGACCCGAATGTGGTCGGCGAGGAGCACTATACCGTGGCGCAGGAGGTCAAGCGGGTGCTGCAGCGCTACAAGGATCTCAAGGATATCATCGCCATCCTCGGTATGGAGGAGCTCGGCGACGAGGACAAGCTCACCGTCTCGCGCGCCCGCAAGATCGAGCTGTTCTTCTCCCAGCCCTTCACAGTGGCCCAGCAGTTCACCGGTCGCCCCGGCAAGTACGTGCCGGTGAAGAAGACCGTCGAGAGCTTCAAGCGCGTGCTCAACGGCGAGGGCGACCACATCCCGGAGTCGTTCTTCTACATGCAGGGCGACTTCGACGACGTGCTACAGGCTTACGAAGCCAGCCAGAAGAGCTAAGTGCCACGGCAACCCGATGAACGAAGGGCGCCGGGTTGCCCAGGGGACTCCCCTATGCCTATTCACCTCGAGATCGTCACCGCCGAGCGGATGGTGCTCTCCGACGATGTGGATCTGATCAGCGCGCCGACCCGCGATGGGCGGGTGGGCATCCTGCCGCGCCACGCGCCCCTGCTCACCATCCTCGAACCCGGCGAGCTCGACATCGTCAAGGGTGGCCAGCGCACCCCCTTCGCGGTGTCGGGCGGCTTTATGGAGGTGCTGCCCACCCGCGTGACCATCCTGGCCGACACGGTGGAGCGCGCCGATGAGATCGATGAGCGCCGCGCCGAGGAAGCCCGGCGCCTGGCCGAGGAGCGCAAACAGCTGGCCCAGAATGAGCGCGAGATGGCCCTCGCCGAGGCCAAGCTGCGCAAGGAGATGGTGCGCCTCCAGGTGGCTCGCATCCGCGAGACCAGCCGGCGCACCTAACGCCCCGACGCATACCCCGCCGCGATTGGCTCGGGCCTCCGCTTCCACCACGGGGCGGAGGCCCCGGCATTGACGAGCAGGCCAGTGATGGAGCGGGTACTCGTTGCCGGCGCCACCGGCGCCCTCGGACAGCATGTGGTGGCCGCGCTGAAGGCTCGCGGCTGCCGGGTGCGGGTACTCAGCCGCTCCGCCCCCCGCGCCCTGTCCCTCGGCGCCGACGAGGTGGTGCTGGGTGACGCAACCCGTCCTGCCAGCATCGCCGACGCCTGTGCGGGAGTCGAGCGTGTCTTCTCCTGCCTGGGGCAAAGCGTCGCCGCCAACCTCGCCATTCGCGGGCCGGGCTACCACGCCGTCGATTACCTCGGCAACCACCACCTGATCGAGGCCGCGAAGCGAGCGCGGGTTGGGCGCTTCGTCTATGTGTCGGTCTTCGGCGCCGAAGCCTACCCGGCCAACGCCTACTTGCGGGCCCACGCGGATGTCGCGGCCGAACTCCGGGCCTCGGGCCTGCGCTATGCCATCATCCAGCCCACCGGCTTTTTCTCGGCCTTCGGCGCTTTCCTCGCCATGGCTCGGGGCGGGATGGCCACGCTCTTCGGTAGCGGCACCGCCCGCAGCAACCCCATCCACGACGCCGATCTGGCCGAACTGTGCGCCGATACGACCCTCAACGCCACGAACGAGGAGATCCTGGTGGGTGGCCCCGAGGTCTACACACGCCGCGAGGTGATTGAGTTGGCCTTCGCCGCCCTCGGCAGGCAGCCACGGATCGTGCGGGCGCCCGCCTGGGCGCCGGGGGCAATCGGCGCCGCGCTCCATCCGTTTGCGCCACGGATTGGCGAGTTGCTCGCCTTCTTCGGCGTGGTGAGCAGGAACGACTTTGTGGCCCCTCCCTATGGCGAGCGGCGCCTCGGCGACTATTTCCGGGAACTGACGACGACCAGTCGCTAAAGTGGCCCGCCTTTCCCAGGCCCCTCGGAGGGCCGCCCTGGAGTCGCTGTCACAATCCTGTCAGGCTGCCTCTGACGCAACGTGTCGCAGAAAAGGGCAACATCCGCTATAATTGCGTGCGCTTTTATCACAGGAGCGAGCCTGCGGCGCCGCAGCGCGCCGGCTGTCAACAAGGGACCCTATGGCGCGGAAGATCGGGATCGACCTCGGCACGGCGAATGTGCTCGTCTACCTCAAGGGCCGTGGCATCGTGCTCTCAGAACCCTCGGTGGTGGCCCTCAGCACCAGGGATGGCCGGGTACGCGCCGTGGGCGCCGAGGCCCTGGCCATGCTCGGGCGCGAGCCGGAGAGCATCGAGGTCGTGCGCCCTATGCGCAACGGCGTGATCGCCGACTACCAGGTGACCGAGGCCATGCTTAAGTATTTCATCGGCCGGGCCGCCGGGCGCTTCCGCTTCTCTAAACCCGAGGTGATGATCTGCATCCCCGCCGGGGTGACGAGCGTCGAGATGCGCGCCGTGCGCGACGCGGCCCTTGAGGCTGGCGCAGGCCGGGCCTACCTCATCCGCGAGCCACTCGCCGCCGCGATTGGCGCCAATATCCCCGTGGCCCAGCCATCCGGGAACCTGATCATCGATATTGGCGGCGGCACCACCGAGGTGGCCGTCATCTCGCTCAACGATATTGTCGTCAGTACCTCGGTGCGCGTCGGCGGCAACAAGTTCGATGAGGCTATTGCTGCTTATGTCAAGCGAAAGTACAACGTCCTCGTCGGCGAGCGCACCGCCGAGAGCATCAAGATCGAGATCGGCTCGGCCCTGCCACTGGAGCGCGCGCTGACAACCCAGGTACGCGGACGCGATCAGGTAGCCGGCCTACCGCGCACGATCGAGGTCGACTCGAACGAAATCACCGAGGCCATCCAGGAACCTCTCGACGCGATCATCAACGCCGTGCGCGCCGTGCTGGTGGAGACGCCTCCAGAGCTCTCGTCCGACATTATCGATAAGGGAATGGTGATGACCGGCGGCGGCGCGATGCTCCGCCGGATCAACGAACTGCTCACCGAGGTGACGGGCGTACCCTGCTACGTGGCCGACCAGCCCGCCTCCTGTGTGGCGATCGGCACCGGCCTGGCCCTGGAGAACCTCGACATCCTCCGCGATAGCCTTAGCGGGGACGACCTGAATTAAGGCATATGGCACGGGGGACAGTGTATCCC
>SFCB01000180.1 GCA_004367505.1 Chloroflexi bacterium OHK40
ATCCTGAAGTTTTTCCTCCATATCAGCAAGGAGGAGCAGGAGGAGCGGCTCCTGGAGCGCGAGCAGGAGACGGAGAAGGCCTGGAAGCTCTCGGCTGGCGACTGGCGCGAGCGCGAGCACTGGGACGACTATATGGCCGCCTACGAGGATGTGCTGGAGCAGTGCAGCACCGAAGCGGCCCTATGGCACGTCGTCCCCTCGGACCGCAAGTGGTTCCGCAACTATGCGGTGGCGCTCACGGTTGCTGAGACGCTCCGCGCCTACAAGGATGAGTGGCTGGCGAAGCTGGCCAGGGTGGGCGAGGAGGCAAAGGCCGAACTGGCGGCCTACCGGGCTGGCGCCGGCAAGGGGTAAACAGCCAGCAGGGGTGGCGCCCCCCTCAGCCGACCAGCGCCGCGACCACCCTGTCCCAGGTGATCGTGGCCACGCGAGGCTGGCCAGCGCGGCCAAGACGCTCGGCGTAGGCCGCATCGGCGGCCAGGCTGTCCAGCGCCTGCGCAATCGCTGCGGCCTCCGGCGGGCAGACCAGGCCATTCACGCCGTGCTCGACGAACTCCAGCACCCCGCCAGCGTCGTCAGTGGTCACCACGGGCCGTGCGGCCCCGAAGGCCTCCACCGTCGCGAAGCCGTAATCCTCGTCGAATGGCGCGTAGTAGACGGCCCGGGCGCCGCCGTAGAGCGCCACTAGTTCGGCATCGGGCACGAAGCCGAGGAAGCGTACGCGGGCGCCGAGGCCCAGCTTCGCCGCGACCGACTCCAGGCGCTCACGATCGGGGCCGGTACCAGCGAGGAGGATGGGAGCGGGCACAACCATACGGGCGGCGGCTTCCAGAAGCAGGTCGAGGCGCTTGGCCCGATCGAGGCGGGCGGAGGAGAGGATGTAATCGCCATAGGGGCCGGCGCATAGCTGGCCTGCGTAGCGGCTGGGCGGATAGAGTGGGCTGCTCTCCAGGCCGTTGAAGCGGCGCAGGCGAGCGCTCACATTCCGGGAGATGGTGTAACGGGCACGGCACTCGCCCAGCCCCCGACCATCCATCCGAAAGATCGCATCGCGCACCTGACGATGCGCGGGAACATTGGCAAAGTCGCTCAGGGGCGTGCCGTACCAGTCGTAGGCCTGGCGGTGCTGGTGTACCAGCCAGACCACTTTGTTGGGGTGGCTCACCAGGTAGGAGGGGAACTTGGTACAGATCACCTGGTCTATCGGCGCGCCATTGGCGCTCGTCAGGTCGAGCAGGCGCCAGGCGAGAGCGCTCTCGAGGATGCGCTCAACGGGGTACCACTGGTAGGGCAGAGCTACAACATCCACGAAATGGCCGCGCTCGCGCAGAGCATCGCGCAGGCCCTCCACCAGGTACTCGGCGCCCCCGCGCACAAAGGGCACCTGCGCGGTACAGATCAGGATGCGTCTATTGATTGCCCGCATACTCAACTGAGTTTATGGCTTTGATATGGAAGAAGTCGCAGCCGTACCGGCCCCGAGGTCGCACGGGGCGTGGGCAGGACTGCACGCCCGGGGCTTGCTGCCGCACACACATCTCGGCGCCCATCAGGGTGCCTCGCGCCCGGCGCGGAGAGCGGCAAGGCGGGCGCGGAGCTCACCGTTGGCAGCGATCAGCGGTGGCACGGCGGCGGCAATGGCGGCATTGCAGGCATTCTGCTGTTCGACGATCGGATTGATCAGCCAGCGCAGATACTGGCGCAGGCCGCGCCGGGCCAGGGCACGGGCGCGGGTCAGTGGCGTGTCGCCGCGCAGCTCCCAGTGAGCGCTCACCGTCTTGCGCTCCTCCAGCAGGGCGGGCAGCGGGCGCAGACCCTGGTCGGGCGAGGGCGGCGTCGTAGGCCCGGTCGGCTCCTCCAAGCGCTGTGGGCCGGTCACTGGCGGCGCCCCGTCACCCGAGGGCGGGAGCGACTCGTCGCGGCGCTCGCGCCGCAGGGCGGCCAACTGCTCACGCAACTCAGCGTGGGCCTCGGCCAGCAGGCGCAGGGAGCGGGCCGCCGCGTCATTGAAGGCGTTTTGCTGCTCGACGATCGGGTTGATGTACCAGCGTAAGGCGCGCCGCACCACCTTGTGCAGCAGCACCCAGGCGCGCTCATAGAGCCCGCGCCCCTCCAGCGGCCAGTGAGCGCTCACCACCCGCGTGATCTCGATCTGCTCCAGGGCGTGGTGCAGCTCGCGCTCGATCGCGCTCAGGGCCGTGCCCGCCTCACCCTCGCCCTGGTCCATCCGCCGGGCGCGCACCTCGGCCCGGAGCGCCTCCAGGATAGCGGCCACATCGGTCTGGTCGGTGTTCGACATGCGCGGTTCCCGGTGGCGCAGCGCGGAGTCGCTACACCGCCGCAGCCTTCTTCAGCAACTCCGTCACCTGCTTGCCCCGCACCTGGGCGATGTCGTCCTGGAACTTCAGGATGGCGCCCAGTGTATCCTCCACCACACCCTGCGAGAGCTCGGCGGCGTCCAGAGCCACCAGGGCCGTCACCCAGTCGAGCGTCTCGGCGACACCGGGGAGCTTGTAGAGGTCCATGCGGCGCAGCTCCTGCACGAACGTCACCACCTGGCGCGAGAGCCGCTCGCCGGCGCCGGGCACCCGGGCACGTACGATCTCCAGCTCCTTCTCCAGGGTCGGGTAATCCACCCAGTAGAAGAGGCAGCGGCGCTTGAGCGCATCGTGGACCTCACGGGTGCGGTTGGAGGTGATAATCACGGTGGGCGGGGTGGCGGCGCGCACGGTGCCGATCTCGGGAATGCTGATCTGCCAGTCGGAGAGCAACTCCAGCAGGAAGGCCTCGAACTCCTCGTCGGCCCGGTCAAGCTCATCTATCAGCAGCACCGGCGGGGCCACGGTGCTCTCTTCGATCGCCTGGAACAGCGGGCGTTTGATCAGGAACTCGGGCCCGAAGATGTTGCTGATCGCTGCCTCGCTCTTGCCACCCGTCACCTCAAGCATGCGGATGGCGAGCATCTGGCGGGCGTAGTTCCATTCGTAGATCGTGGTGTTGACGTCGAGGCCCTCGTAGCACTGGAGCCGGATGAGGTGCCGGTCGAGCATGCGGGCGAGGGTCTTGGCGATCTCGGTCTTGCCCACGCCGGCCTCACCTTCGAGCAGCAGAGGCTTGTTGAGCTTCAGTGCCAGGTAGATCGCCGTGGTGAGCGAGCGGTCGGCGATGTAGGCGTGCTGCGCCAGGGCGGTCTGCAGCGCGTCAATCGAATCGAAGGTCATGCGGTCAGCTCCAGTCGGGGCACAGCGCGCTGCGCCTGTACGGTCGCCAGGGGGCTGCTGCCTATTGTACACCGATTCTGCGATGGTACGCTGCGCGCGTGCCGGCGCTGGCCCCCGTGGTAAGATAGCCGCCGGCCAGCTGTTCACACACGCGCGAGGGCTCCCGACGAGCCGCCACCCACCATGATGCGTCTGCCTCTCGCCATCTTCCTGCTGCTCAGCGGGATCTATCTGCTCACCATGAGCGGCCACACCTACTCCGCCGACGAGGAGACCATGCTCGCCGTGACGCGGGGCATGCTCGCACGCGGCGATGTGGCCGTGGTGGCCGATGGTGACGCGCCGCTCGCGGCGTTACGCCCCGGGCGCGATGGCGGCCGCTACTCGCCCTACGGCGTGCTCCCCTCGCTGCTGGCCATGCCGTTCCAGCTGATCGGCGGTCTCCTCGGCGATGACGCGGGCCAGTGGGACTACGCGAGCCGCTTCGCGGTCACGGCGCTCAATGGCTTCGTTACGGCAGGCAGCGCGGCGCTGCTCGCGGCGTGGGCGATGCGGCTGGGGGCAATGCCGGGCTGGGCGGCCACGCTGGCCCTGCTCTACGGGTTCGCCACCTTCGCCTGGCCCTACGCCCGCACCTTCTTCTCCGAGCCTCTGGCGGGCCTACTGCTCCTGCTCGCGGCGGAGCGGGCCGACGCGGCAGCGCGGGAGCTACGGCGCGCGCCATCCGCGCTCCGGGCAACCGGTGAGCGCGCAGGCGGTGAGGCGGCCCCGGCTTCCGGCCCATGGCCATCCATCCCCGCGCGGGCGCGGCGTGCCCTGTTCATCTGCGGTCTCGCCTGCGGCCTGCTCCTCACGACCCGCATCGCGGCGGCTATTGCCCTGCCCGTGATCGGGCTCTTCCTGCTCTGGGCCTGCTGGCGCGCGGCGCCTGGGTCCACGGTCCAGCGGCTCCAGTTCGTAGCCCGGTGCGTGGTTCCGGCCGCAGCGGGCCTGCTCCCGGGCCTGGGCCTGCTGCTCTGGTACAACAGCGCTCGCTTCGGCACTCCCCTGGCCTCGGGCTATGCCAGCGAAGCCGCGCTCTTCACCACCCCGCTGCTGGAGGGCCTGCGCGGGCTCCTGTTGAGCCCGGGCAAGAGCGTGGTGCTCTACGCCCCGCCCCTGCTGCTGGCCATCCCGGGCGGGGTGGCGCTCTGGCGGCGAGGCGAACGGGGCGTCGTGCTGCTCGCCTGCGGCCTCTTCCTCTCCCACGTGCTGCTCTACGCCCGCTGGGGCGAGTGGCAGGGCGGCGGGGTCTGGGGTCCCCGCTTCCTCCTGCCGGTGGTGGCCCCGCTGCTAGTGCTCGCGGCGGGTGCGGGCGGGGCACCGGGCAAGCGGTCGGGGGCTCGTGGCGCCGCCCTCCTGCTCGGGACGCTGGGCCTGGTCGGCAATCTGGGCGGCGTGTTGTTGCACCCCGGCACCTACGTGGTGGCGCCCGCGCCCGCCGACAAGCTCTCCAGCATCGCCGGGTCGCCACTGATCGGCCACTGGCGCATGCTGGCCGAGCGCTGGACCCGCGCCACCGCTCCAGCGCCCGTCTGCCGGCTCGGCGATGGGCTCTACCCCAGCGAGGACACGGCGGGCGCGGCGCTGCCCCGCCGCACTGGTGCCGTGGGTAGGCTGCGCTGCGCGCTCAGTGCGCCCGCGAGTGTGTCGTTCACGCTCGATGATCGGCGCCCGCCGGGCGCGCAACCAAGCAACCTGCGGCTGCGCGTCGGCACACGCGATCTCGGGGCGCCGCCGGCGGGGCAGTTGCGGGCCTACCGCCTGCTGCTGCCACCAGGCACAGCCCGCCTGGAGATCCAGGCGGACACCTGGAACCCCCGCGCCGTCGGCTTTAGCGAACGCGACGACGAGCTTGGACCTCTGCTCGGCGCGCTACGGGGCACGACCCGCACCGGCGCGCCCGTGGCCGTGATCGACACCGCCGTGGCACCGCTGCCCACTCGCCCCCGGCCGCGCTGGGCCTGGTACTACGACCCGCCGAACCAGCATCTGGCCGATCACTGGGCATGGCACCTGCCCCGCTCCGAGCTCGCTGGCCCGCGAGCCCCGGCGCTCGCCTCAATCGTGGTGATGACTAGCGTCGCCCTCCTGGCGGCGGGCACTCACCTGCTTCGGCGCACGCCGGGGCCACATCATTGAAATCGTCGCTCTCTGGCAGTACCGCGCAGATGTAGCACGCTCCGCCCCCCGAGCAACCGAGCAGCGACAATCGTGGTTCGACTCAGGGCTTCATAAAGGCCGACATGATCACGATATCGTGCAGGTTGCCATCGCGGTCGATCGCGTGGCGCGCCAGCTGGCCCTCCACCGCGAAGCCGAGCCGGCTAAAGATCGCCTGGCCGGCCGTCTGAGCCGCCAGCATATCGACCGTCACCTTGGCGGCGCCAAGCTCCCGGGCGGCCTCTACGATCGCCTGGGCCAGATACATCCCCAGGCCGCTACGGCGGCAACTTGGGCCCACGATCAGCCGGATGTCGGCCACATGGTGCGACCAGCCGGGCATGCGCAGAGCTGCCGCCCAGGCCACGATCGCCCCATCGTCGGTGACAGCAACATACTGGCGCCAGTTCTCGGCGCGGGCCGCGAAGGCTAGCCGGGCGATAATATCGGGGTTGGAGAAATCGTCCTCCAGATAGAGCAGATCGTTTTTGGGCAGGCTCTGGCCAAAGGCCGCCAGCGCGCCGCGATCCTCCTCCGTTAGGGGCCGGATGGTCACACGACGACCATCCTTGAGTGCCACGCTGCCTGCCGCCTCAGTGCGCTGGGCCATCGTCTGCCTCCTGAATGCAGAGCTGCGAAGGGGAGCCATTCCGAGCGATGCCGGCACTATAGCACGGGCAGTTACGCGGCGGTTACTGGTGGGCCGGTTATGAGATCTGCACCGCCAGCGTCGGAAATCACGTCCTGGATAGCTTGACCCCGTGGCTAGCGATGCTGGTATAATAACCGCCATCCAGCCAGTGCCACTAGCGTATCGCCGCCCCACGCGGCGCGCAGACAAGGAGGTCGCGATGACCGGTCAACGCGAGGTTGTGGTCCTCAGCGGGGTCCGCACGGCCATCGGTAGCTTCGGCGGTAGTCTCAAGGATCAGCCCCCCTCGGAGCTCGCCGCGCTGATCGTGCGCGAGGCCGTCGCCCGTGCCGGGGTTGAGCCCCGTGAGGTAGAGCACGTCATCTTCGGCCACGTGATCAACACCGAGCCCCACGATATGTACCTCGCGCGTGTGGCCGCCGTCAAGGGCGGCCTGCCGGTGGAAACGCCCGCCTTTACGCTGAATCGGCTCTGCGGCAGCGGCTTGCAGGCGATCGTCTCCGCCGCCCAGGTGATTATGCAGGGCGATGCCGATGGCGCGCTGGCCGGCGGCGCCGAGGTGATGAGCCGCGGCCCCTACAGCGTGCCGGCGATGCGCTGGGGCGCCCGCATGAACGACGCGAAGCTGGTCGATATGATGGTCGGCGCCCTCACTGACCCCTTCGACGATTGCCATATGGGCGTGACGGCCGAGAATGTGGCCGCGAAGTGGGAGATCTCGCGCGAGGAGCAGGACGCGCTGGCCGTCGAGAGCCACACCCGCGCCGCCACGGCGATCGATGCCGGTCGCTTCAAGGGCCAGATTGTGCCCATCGAGCTCAAGGTGAAGGGCGGCACCCAGATCTTCGACACCGACGAAAACGTGCGCCGCGATACGACGATGGAGAAGCTCGCGAAGCTGCGCCCCGTCTTCCAGAAGGACGGCAGCGTCACCGCCGGGAATGCCTCCAGCATCAACGATGCCGCCGCCGCTGTCGTGCTGATGGAGCGTGGCACGGCTGAGCGCCGCGGCTATAAGCCCCTCGCCCGCCTGGTGGGCTATGCCCACGCCGGCGTCGAGCCCAGGTATATGGGCATCGGCCCCGTGCCGGCCGTGCGCCGCCTGCTTGAGCGCACCGGCCTCAGCCTCGACCAGATCGATCTCTTCGAGGTCAATGAGGCCTTCGCCGCCCAGGCTCTGGCCGTCGCCAAAGACCTGGAGCTCCCTCCCGAGAAGACGAACCCCAACGGCAGCGGGATCTCGCTCGGCCATCCGATCGGGGCCACCGGCTGCGTGCTCACCGTTAAGGCCATCCACGAACTGCAGCGCACCGGCGGGCGCTACGCCCTGGTAACGATGTGCATCGGCGGCGGCCAGGGGATCGCGGCGATCTACGAGCGCTTGTAACAGCCTGCACCGGCACGCTGGAAAGGAGGGTTTCCATGGGCAAGCTCGATGGGCGCGTGGCAGTGGTGACGGGCGGCGCGCGGGGCATCGGCCGCGCAATCGCCCTGGCTCTGGCCGAGGAGGGAGCGCGGGTCGCGATCAACTACCACAGCAGCGCCGCCGCCGCCCAGGAGTTGGTCGATGCGATCCGGGCCATGCGCCAGGAGCAGGCCCACCAGGCCGGCGGCGCCGACGCCGACGCCGAGGTTGCCATCGCCCTCCAGGCCGACGTGAGCAATGCCGAGCAGGCCCGTGGCCTGATCGCTCAGGTGATCGAGCGCTGGGGCCGGATCGATATCCTGGTCAATAACGCGGGCATCACCCGCGACCGGACCCTGCGCAAGCTCACCGATGAGGATTGGCTGGCGGTGATCAACAACAATCTGAACAGCGTCTACTACACCACGACCGCCGCCATGCCCACGATGATCGAGCAGAAGTACGGCCGGATCATCAACATCAGCTCCTATGTGGGCCAGGCTGGTAACTTCGGCCAGGCGAACTATGGCGCTAGCAAGGGCGGGATTATCGCCTTTACCAAGACGGCCGCGATCGAACTGGCCCGCTACGGTATTACCGTCAATGCCCTGGCCCCCGGCTTTACGCTTACCGATATGCTCGCAAAAGTTCCTGAGAATGTGCAGGAGCAGATCAAGGCCAGGATCCCGATGGGTCGCTTTGGGAAGCCCGAGGAGATTGCGAAAGCCGTGCTCTTCCTCGCCGCCGATGGCGACTATATCACCGGCCAGCAGATCAATGTGAACGGCGGGGTGTATATGTGAGTCGTGCTTCCCCATGGAGCAGCGCCACAGCTCCACGCGCAGCGTTGTGGCCCTGTGGCGCTAGGGGCGTTGCGTCCGAATCAGTGCCGAGCCAGCACGTCGAGGTGGTATTACTTCCCGCCCTTGTCCAGCACGTCTTTGATCTCGCTGGAGTAGCCCTCCCAGGCCTGCAGCATCTCCTTGCTCAAGCGCTGCTGGAGGCGGATCGCGTCGGCGATCGCCTGCTCGGCCGAACTGCGCAGGCTTCGGCTGTAATCCCAGTTCTTCAGCACCACGTCGAAGGCCATGTCGGTGCTGGCGGCGAGCAGCTCGTTCCAGGCCCGCACCGAGCGGAGCATCGCGTCGGCCGTCTCCTGAGCCTGCTGCTGCAGGCGCTCCTGCAGGCGCTGCCCCTCGTCGTTCGCCATCGGTCCCCTCCCGATATTGAGCTCCCGCGCCGCCGCATACCCCGGCGGCGCGCTGCACGGCTGTAGATCAGGACGATGGTAGCACCGGCAGTTACAGGCGAGTTCGGCGGGCCTCCGGGCGAGCTGCTGCTCACCCGGCTCGCCCCGCCGGCTCAGCAGGCCCGGCTCCTGCGCCGCCCGCGTGTCGAGACGACCCTCGCCGCAGCCCTGGATTTCCCACTCACCGTCGTTGTTGCGCCCGCCGGGAGCGGGAAGACCACCGCCCTCGCGGCCCTCGCCACCTCTGGCGGCTGGCCAGCGGCCTGGCTTCGCGCCCGCGCCAGCGATAGCCCCGCCCTGCTGTTGCGCCACCTCGCCGCCGCCTTTCGGCCCGTTGCCGCCCTCGATGAGGCCCGGGTGGCCACGGCCCTCAGCCGCGCGCCCGGCGATTCGCGCTACGCGCTGGAGACGCTCGTCAACGAACTGGCGGCCACCCTCGACGATGATACGCTCCTGGTGATCGACGACTATCACCTCGCCGACGGGCGTCCCGAGCTGCGTGAGCTGATCGAGCAACTGCTGGCAATCCAGCCGCTACGCCTGCACCTGGTGCTCTCCACGCGCGTCGAGCCCACCCTCGCCGATCTGGAGCTCGCCCGGGTGCGTGGCGAGCTCCTCGCGGTTGAGCCCGCCATCCTCGCCTTCGACGCCGACGAGGCCCGGGCGCTCTTTACGCTGGCCGGACAGCCCGCGCCCGCTACCCTCGCCCCCCTGATCGAGTGCTCCGGCGGCTGGCCCCTGGCTCTGCAGGCCGCCCTCGGCGCCGACGACTGGCGGGCTGCCCTGGGCCTGAGTGGCCCCTCGCCCCTCGATGCCTACCTGGCCCAGGAGGTGCTCGCCGAACTCCCCGACAGCCTCCAGCGCTTTTTGCTCTATACCGCCGGGCTACGTCGCCTCGACCCCGAGCTGTGCGCCTTGCTGCTCGATGGCACGCCGCCCGAGCCCGCCCTGGCCGAGCTACGCCGGCGACGGCTCTTCGTCGCGGAGCATCACGGCGCCATCAGCTACCAGCCGATCTTCCAGGCCTTTCTTGAGCGACGGGCCAGGCGGGCCCTCGATGTCTGGTCCGAGCAACACCGCCGCGCCGCCGCCTTCTACCGCCGCCGGGGCGACCCGGAGGGCGTGCTGCACCACCTGCTGCGCGCCGGTGACGCGGATGCCGCCCTGGCCGCTGTGGTCGAGTTCGCGCCGGCCAGGCTCGCCGCCGGCGAGGCCGAGCGTGTACTGAGCTGGACCCGCCTCCTGCCCCAGGAGCTCCACGAGAACCCACGGCTGCTCGAGCTCCAGGCTGCGGCCCATCGCCAGGCCGGGCGCTACGAAGAGGCCCTGCGCGCCGAGGCGGCAGCCGAGCGCGTCTACGCCGCCAGCGGCGACCTCGACGGCCAGGTGCGTACCCTGCGCGGCCTCGCCGAGGTCTACCTCGACACCGTTCAGCCTGCTCAGGCCACCGATCTGCTCAAGCGGGCACTCAAGCTGCTGCCCCGCGAGCGGATCGCCGAACGCGCCACGCTGCTGCGCATGCAGGCGGAAAACTGGGCTAACCGGGGCCGGGCCGATGTGGCGCTGATCCTGGAGCGGGCCGCAGCCGCGCTTGAGGCCGGGGCGTCACGTGAGCAGGCCGGCGCGGAACGTAGCACCGCATCGCTGGCCCTCCCTGCGGCCCCCAGGTCCCCATCCCAGCCCGCGGTGCTCCCCCCACGCCTGCTGCTGCGGGCAGGCCGGCTCGATGAGGCCCGTGAGCAGCTGGAGGCGCAGCTGCGCTCCGAGCCCCGCCCCGGTACCGAGCGAGGGCGCCGGGGTATGCACCGTGAGCCGGTGTTGCTGCTCGCCATGATCTACGCGATGCTCGGCAACGGTACCCGCGCCTTCGCCATGGCTCGCCGTGGGCTCGTAGAGGCCCAGCAGCTCGGCTCGCGGCTCACCGAGGCAATCGCCCAGCTGCGCCTTGGCCACGCCTACCAGCTCGTCGCCCCGGGCGACCTCGCTGCCGCCCAGCAGCTCTACACCGAGGCGATGCGCAATATCCAGTCGGTGGGCGTGGCCCGCACCCGCGCCGAAGGCCACCTCGGGCTCACGCTGCTCTTTGGCCACAGTGGCGACATCACCCGCGCCGAGGCCGAGGCCCGGGAGGGCCTGCAGATTGCCGAGACCGCCGGTGATGAGTGGACGGCCGCGCTCATTCTGCTCGCCCTTGGCGGCGCCGCCGTCGCCGCAGACGACCCGCGCGCCCTCGGCTGGCTCGGCCAGGCCCACGCGCGCTTCGCCCGTGGCGGCGACACCTACGGCCAGGCGCTCGTTGCGCTCTGGCGCGCCATCCACGCCCTGCGGGCGGGCAATGGCCCGCTGGCCGAGGAGCTGATCAGTGGCCTGCTCGACTCCGTTGTGAGCTATGGCTACACGGGTGTGCTGATGGCGCCCAGCCTCTTCGGCCCCCGCGATATGGCCTCCATCGTGCCGCTGCTCCTGCGTGGGCGCCAGCTCGCCGGCCATGATGGGCTGGCCCGCAGCCTGCTCCGCCAGGGCTTCCCCACGATCGCCGCCGACGATACCGTGGACGACTACCACCCCGGCTTCACCCTGCGGGTGCAGCTATTCGGCACCTTCCGCGTCTGGCGTGGTCCCCACGAGATCCAGGCGCGCGAGTGGCAGCGCGAGAAGGCGCGCCAGCTCTTTCAGCTCCTCCTGACCCATCGCGGCCACTGGGTCCAGCGCGAGCAGATCTGCGCCTGGCTCTGGCCCGATGCCGACCTCGAGGCCGCCGAACGCCAGTTCAAAGTTACCCTCAACGCCCTCAATGCGGCCCTCGAACCTACCCGCCCGCCCCGCATCGCGCCCTTCTTCGTGCGCCGCCAGGGCCTCGCGTACAGCTTCGCGCCCTCCTACGGCGTCTGGATCGATGTGGATGAATTCGAGCTCCGCGCCGCCGCTGCGGCCGCCGCCGACGACCCCGATTTCGCTCGCCGCAACGCCCAGATCGCGGTGCAGCTCTATCGCGGCGATTATCTCGCCGAGTCGCTCTACGACCCCTGGACCACCGAGGAGCGTGAGCGCCTGCTCGCCCGCTACCTCGCCGTCGCTGTCGACTACGCCGCGCGCCTGAGTGCCGAAGGCGACCAGGCCCAGGCCGTGCAGCTCTGCGAGCAGGTGCTCCGCCGCGACCGGTGCTACGAGGAGGCCTACCAGGTGCTCATGCGCGCCCACGCCCGCGCCGGGAGCCGCTCTCAGGCCATGCGCAGCTATCACCGCTGTCTCCAGGCCCTCCGGGATGAGCTGGGCATGGAGCCCCTCCCCGAGACGACCGCCCTCTATGAGCAACTGCGGCGCAATGCGACGATCTAGCGGTCGACCACCCTGATCGTGCGGGGTAAAGACGCCCCATCGGGGCGTCTCAGCGGGATCGCGATCCCGCGAGATCACTGTGGCGACCCCAACTAGCACCCCTCCC
>SFCB01000094.1 GCA_004367505.1 Chloroflexi bacterium OHK40
AAAGCTGGCCAATCACATTGGCGCGCTCTGGTACTTCATCCACCACTATAATGCAGAGCAACGCGCAAAACGTGGCGTCACTACTGATGCATGACTACCGGTTGGCGAAGCTCTCCAGGTAGAAGCGTTCGCTGAAGGGGCCGGTGTAGGGCCGCTCCTGCTCCAGCATCGTGCGCAGCACCGACTTGCCGAGCGAGGCGAGGATCGGCTCGACGGGGAAGCCCTCCTGCACGCCCTCGCTGAACTGCAGGGTCAGGATGACGTCGGTCTCTAGTCCGGCCAGGGCCTCGGGAGAGATTGTCACCGCCCCGCGCTCCCCCGGGTCCACGCCCTCCGGCACCACAAGCGTGAAGCCCAGGTCGGTCAGCATGCCGCCGAAGGCGAAATTCTCGTTGAAGACGAAGGTCGAGTCGGGCGCTGAGAGGTAGAGCAGGGTGACGCGTGGTGTCCGCGCAACCACCGGCGCCAACTGCTCCTTGAGCTCAGCCTTGCGGGCCTCGAACTCAGCGACGACCTCGGCGGCCTGCTCCTCTCGGCCGAGAGCCTTGCCCACCTCGCCAATGATGCGCTGCCACGCGCTGTCGCCCGACGGCTCGAAGCCCAGGGTAGGCGCCACCTGGCTGAGCTGCTGGTAGACGGCCTCCTCGTAGTTGACGTAGAGAATGAGGTCGGGGTCGAGAGCGACGATGCGCTCGACAGAGGGCTCCAGCGTGCCGACAAAAGTCGGGCTACCGAGCAGAGCCGGGTCGAGGTAGAGCGGGCCGGCGAGGGGCTTGCCGGGCTCAGTGGCCTCGTGGCGGCCGGAGCCGAAGCCCACGGGCTGCACTCCGAGGGCCACCACCAGCTCGGTCATCTCCTCACTGATCGTCACCACGCGCTCGGGCGGGGCCGGGATGGTCACGGGGCCACGGTCGTCAGTGATCGTAAGCGGGTAGGCGGAGGTTGCGGGGGCCTGAGTGGGGCTGGCCGCTGCCGGCGCGGCGGTCGGTTGAGCCGCCGGTGGAGCCGCACCACAGGCGGCGAGGGTCACAAGCAGGGCGAGACAGGCCATGGCGCGGCTGCGCAAGGACATCTTAGGGCTCCTTGTATCTGCAGTGGGTTCCGGTGTAGTCTTTAGCGTGCTGCGGCCTGAGTGCCGAGGGTGGCGAGCACGTCGTCGATCGCCCGCTCGTTCGCGAGGATGCCGTAGGTCAGCCAGTGGGAGTAGCCCTCCAGGGTATAGACGTTGCCGCTCTGTACCGCCGGGAGCTGCTGCCAAAGCGCGCTCTCCTGCATCGCGCGGGCGGTGTCGGCCCCGTCGATCTCCGGCATCAGCAGCAGGACGTCGGCGTCGAGCTGGGGGATGAGCTCGAGCGAGTACTTCTCGTTCCACTTCTCCATATTCACCAGCTGGTGCGGGGTAAGGCCGAGGGCCTGCCAGAGCACTGGCCCTGTGTAGCCGATTCCGCCCTCCACCCGCAGCTCGCTGCCGAAGACCCGCAGCAGCGCTACGCTCTTGCCCGCCAGTGTGCTCTGAAGCCGGGCGCGAGCCTCGGCGGCCTTCGCCTCGTAGGCGGCGATGCGGGCCTCGGCGGCCTCCTCGCGGCCGACGGTGCGGGCTGCGGGTCAGCCCCTGCATGACGGCACCCGCAACCGCGAGTGAACCGCCAACCAGAGCGGCGGCCAGGGCTCGCGGCAGACGCAGCGTTCGGATGATCAGATGCTCGGTTGAGCTTGGGTCGAAGGTGACGAGAGCGGCCCAGATATCCCCAGGGGTGATGTCGGCGGCGCCGAAGGCAATGCTGCTTAGCATCGCCAGCAGCAGGGCGCACAAGCCAAACAGAAGGCCGACACCGAGAGGAAACGATGAGCGTGGCGTCGCAGCCGGGAGGTTCACCGAGACGGTTCTCACGACCACGCTCCCAACTCGAGGGCGACGTGCTCGGTACGCCAGGGTGAGGTGACGGCCATCGGACAGCTCGCTTCCAGCTCGTGGAGGATCTCGTAAATTAGTATCTACTAATACCCGGCGCGAGTGTAGATGAATAGAAAAAGTTTGTCAAGCAGTAAATTAGGAAACTACTACCACGCCCAGTGCTCAACTCCTGAGTAGGGGGGGCTTGCTGAAAAATGCAGCGTGACCAGCGAGGATCTATGGGGCGGGGAGTTGGGCAGCCGACGTGTCTTTGCCAGTGTCTTGTCTGATCAAACGCGCCAGCACTCTTGGAGTAGCTGGAAAACGCAGGTGCTCTTGTACCACTTTGCACAGTGGACCCGCCGCCGAGCTGCCGCCAGCCCTCGTGCAGTTTTGGTCGTCGTGCAGGCTCTGCTGTTTGGCTAGCGATCCGAAATGAGCCGATATGTTCGGCCAGCCTGTACAACGGTTCTTCAGCCTGCACTGGTTTCGGCCGAGAGGAACGCTGCCGTATCTCACAGGCAGTGCAACGCACGTCGTGGCAGCCGTGGAACCGGCGGACGGCTGTGGAACGCCACGGACGCAGGTGGATTTTCAAAATTGGCTGTCAAATTGGCTGTCAAACGCCCCAGGAACGACCAAACGCGAGATCCGCAGATCTCGCGTTTGGCTTTGTGATGCCCTAAACTGTGGCGCCCCCGAGCCGACTCGAACGGCTGACACGCGGTTTAGGAAACCGCTGCTCTATCCTCTGAGCTACGGGGGCAACGTGGCCTGAGTGTACCACAGGGCCGCGCGGAGCGCAAAGGCCGGGGCACTTACATCTTCTTCGACCTGGCCCGGGTGAACTTGCACGGCGCTGCGGGACAAGGGAATTTTCTCGTTCTGACAAAAACGTCACCTTCATAAGGATGACGATTTATTCATCCAGGAAGAGGAACGCATGCCAGCCCCGGGTGCGCCTGGACGCCGTGCGGCCTCACCATCTGTGGTACAGTGAAGGCGTCCCAAAGCAGCCAGAGCGAGGATCAAGATGAGCCAACAGACTGGTGCCTTTACTCACCTCGGCCGCCCGCGCAAGCTGATCGATGGCCTCGACCGTGTGAGCGGCCGTACCCGATACGCCGGCGACGTGCGGCTCCCCGGGATGCTCTACGGCAAGCTGGTGCTCAGCCCCTATGCCCACGCCGCTATCCTCGGCATCGACTCGGCCGCCGCCCGCGCCCTTCCTGGTGTGGTGGCTGTGCTCACCGCTGCCGATCTTCCGACCAGCGGGAAGGTGGCCAGCTCTCGCCAGACGACAACCCTCGCCGCCGGCGAGGTGCGCTACCGCGGTGAGCCGGTGGCCCTGGTGCTCGCTGAGAGCGAGGAGGCTGCCGCCGATGGCGCCGCTGCGGTGAATGTGGAGTACGCGCCGCTTCCGGCGGTGGCAAGCCACGCGGCTGCGCTCGCCCCCGATGCCCCGGTGATCTGGCCCGCTGGCGCCCCGAAGGAGGGCGCCGACCTGACTTCCGAGCACGCCGCGACCAGCGGTGGCGCCAGTGTTGAGCGCGCTGGCGGTCCCTCCAACCTCCACGAGCAGCGTCGCTATGAGCGCGGCAATGTCGCCGCTGCCCTCGCCGCCGCCGATCTGGTCATTGAGCGCACCTATCGCACCCCCGTGGTCCACCAGGGCTATCTTGAGCCCCACGCCGCCGTCGCCGCCTATGATCCGCTCACCCGCAACCTGCAGATCTATACCAGTACCCAGGGCCAGTTCGGTGTGCGTGATGAGGTCGCGCGCTTGCTTGGCCTCCCCCGCGCCAGGGTGACCGTTATTCCCATGGCCGTGGGTGGCGGCTTCGGCGCCAAGTACGGGATCATCGAGCCGCTCGCCGCCGCCGCTGCGGTGGCCGTTGGTCGCCCGGTGCGCCTGTCCCTTACCCGCACCGAGGATTTTCTCACGACCACCCCGACCCCCGCGAGCGAGTTCCGGGTGCGTCTTGGCGCCACCAGGGCCGGCGTGATGACCGTCCTCGATGCCGAGATCTTCCTCGATAACGGGGTCTTCCCCTTCACGCTCGGCGGGATCGTCGCCATGCTCTTCGGCGGCTACTACCGCTTTGAGCATCTGCGGATCGTGATCAACGAGGTGCTCACCAATAAGCCGCAGTCGGGCGCCTACCGCGCCCCCGGCGCCCCTCAGGCCTCCTTCGCCATCGAGTCCACCGTCGATGAACTGGCCTACGCGCTGGGGATGGATCCGCTCGAGTTGCGCCTCGCCAACGCCGCAGGCCCCGGCGATCCGACCGGTGAGGGTGAGCCCTGGGAGGATATGGGCCTGCGCGAGTGTCTCGCCGCCGCCGCCCGCCACCCGCTCTGGGTCAATCGCGCCAGCGAGTGTGGCCCCGGTGAGGGCGTGGGGCTTGCCGTCGGCGGCTGGCCCTGCGGCAATACCACCGCCGCCGCCCTCTGCCGCGTGGATACCGATGGTACGATCCGCGTCCACGTCGGCTCGGTGGATATTTCTGGCACCAATACGGGCTTCCAGCTGATCGCCGCCGAGATCCTCGGTGTGCCGCCGGAGCAGGTCGAGATCGTGGCCGGCGATACTCGCAGCGGCCCCTTTGCCGGCCCCAGCGGCGGCAGCCAGATCACCTATTCCGTCGGTGGCGCCGTTGCCGAGGCCGCCCGCGCCGCGCGTCGCCAGTTGATCGAGCTCGCCTCTCAGCTCTTCGAGGCCAGCGTCGAAGATATTGAGCTACGCGATGGCCAGGCCTTCGTGCGTGGGGTGCCCGCCCGCGCCATCCCCATCGCCAGGCTTGCCGAGGAGGCCCAGGATCGTCACGGCGGCCCTGGCCCCATCGTCGGCGAGGGCCGCTCCGCCCCCGCCGATAACGCCCCTGGCTTCGTCGTCCATATCGCCAAGGTTCACGTGGACACCGAGACCGGCCGTGTGACGCCGCTACGCTATGTGGCCATTCAGGATGTGGGCTTCGCGCTCAATCCGCTCCTGCTTGAGGGCCAGATCCACGGCGGCGCCGCCCAGGGGATCGGGTTCGGCCTCTATGAGGCGCTGCGCTACGATGAGCACGGCGAGTTGCTCACCGCTAGCCTGATGGACTATACCTTGCCGCGCGCCGCAGCTTTGCCGCCGATCGAGGTGGTGTTCGTCGAGCGCCCCTCGCCCTACGGGCCGTTCGGCGCTCGCGGTGTCGGTGAGCCACCGATTACCGCCGGCGCTGCCGCCCTCGCCAACGCGGTACGCGCCGCGACTGGCGCCCGCGTGCTCGAGACCCCGCTGCGCGATGAGGTCGTCTGGCAGGCGCTTCACCAGGCCTGAAGCGAACCATCCTCAGCGCTCGATTGCGC
>SFCB01000104.1 GCA_004367505.1 Chloroflexi bacterium OHK40
CCCACGACGCCCACGCTCTCGCCGGGGTAGATCTCCAGGTCCACCCCATCGACGGCGACGATGCGACCGTAGGCCTTGCGCAGGCCGGTGGCGACGAGCAGGGGTGGGGTGTCTACGAGGCGGGGCGGATCAAGCGTAGGGGGGTGAGGATCAATCATGGGCTCACCATCGCGGGTCCGTCCATAGCGGCGTGCTCATCGCCCATTGCGCGCCTGCCCTTCATCACGCAGCACGCCTGGCTGGAAGAATCGGCCCTCATCGTCGTAGTAGGTCGGCCCAATCGTGGCCGGCTTGCCGCGCGCGGCGTCGAGGAGTTTGGCCACGTAGCCGGTGTCGGAGATGCGGAAGATTGAGCCGCCTCCGGCCAGTGGTAACGCGTCCATGAACTTGTTGCGGGCGCCCGTCACAGCGCAGACACGGCCTACCATCTGCTCGACCTGAAAGAAGACATCCTCGAACTCGATCGGGCGCACATCGGTATAAGGTGGCACGGCGTAGAGCCGCTTCTCGCGCCCGGCGGAGAGGAGCGTCAGGTGGGCGGCCTGGTGCAGGTCAGGGGTGTCCCAGCGCGGGATGGGGCTCGGGCTCATCAGGTAGCGCCCATGCACAAGAACGGGGTAGCTCGCGCCCTGCACGAAGCGGCCAAAGCGCACGAGTTGCTCGTAGAGACTCAGCCACATCTGGGCGTAGTCGGCGTCGGCGTGCATCTCAAGCGCTTTCGAACTGTCGGGCTGCACGCGGCGCAGGGGCTCCGGGTCGGGCACCTGGAGCACCAGGGCCTGCCCCTCGCGCAGGCGCTCCTCGGGCACCCGGTGGCGGCTCTGGATCACCGTAGCGGCGAGGGTGTCGGCGGTGGTGCTCACACCCGTCATGCGGGCGATGAAGCGGCGCAGGTTCGCGGCGTTGACCGAGTCGTCGGCGCCCTGGTCGATCACTTTGACCGTATCGCCGGGGCCGACGAGGCTCAGCGTTACCTGGAGGCCGCCGGTGCCCCAGCCCCGGGCGATCGGCAGTTCACGGCTCGCGTAGGGCACCTGGTGGCCCGGGATGGCCACCGCTTTGAGCATGCGCCGCCGCAGCTCACGTTTCCCGAACTCGTCGAGGAAGCCGTAGCTGTAATCCTGGCGTGGGTGGGCTAACTGAGCGAGTTTCATGCTTGCTCCTCCGCGCCCGACTGCGCCTGCACACTGCCCTCTGAACCCTCTGCCCGTACCGCGCGCAGCGCGTCCAGCCCGCTCTGGAAGGTGACGTAGTGAGGCAGCTTGTAGTGGATGCAGAAGCCGGAGGACTCAACCGGCTCGGTGTGGTAGAGCACGAACTCCTCCCGGTGGGCCGGGTGCGGTGTAGGCGCGTCCATCTCCAGATCGAGCATGGCTGCGGCGATCACCTTGACCTCGTTCCAGCCGAGTGTGGCGGCGTATCCCAGTCTGAGCTCGACCGCCGACGTGTTCACGACCTCGCACTGGCTGACCCGCACGCGCCCCGCGCTGAAGGTGGCGCCGGTGATGGGGTGGCGCAACAGCACATCGGCGTGGGCCAGGCGCAGCTCGTTGACGGTGGGGTGGGCCAGGCCGTAGCCACGCATGCTGGCGTAGCCCAGGGCGAGCGCGCCGCCCGTGTCGGCCCGCGCGAGCGATTGCAGCCGATGGGCCCGTGGAGCCGGAAAGTGGACCGGGTCGCGCGTCACGTCCGGGAGTTCAGCCGGGTCGGGTGCTGGCGCGTCCGGCAGCGTGGCCAGCAGCCCGCTGGCCCGCTGCCAGTCGGCCACCGCTGGCAACGGGGACGATGGACCCGGAGGAGTCTGTGGGAGTTCTGCGGGAGTCACGGCGCCATCAGTGGACGACGATGGAGCTCCACCGTGCTCTGGCCCACCCAAGCCATCCAGCAGATCGAGCCGCAGCAAGCGGTGGCTATAGTCGAGGGTCGGCCCGAGGATCTGGCCACCGGGGATGTCTTTGAAGGCGGCGGAGATCCGGCGCAGGGTGTGGAGTTGCTCCTGGCCCACCGGCTCAGCGTAGGCGATGCGCGGCTGTGTGGAGCGGTAGGCCCGCAGCAGCAACACGGCCTCGTAGAGGTCGCCCCCACTCTGCGCGAGGGCCAGGGCGGCCAGTTCAGGCGCGTAGAGCGATCCCTCGCCCATCACCCGATCCACCAGGTAGGGCAGATGGGCTTCGATCTGGCGCACGATCGCGGCGCTGAGGGGCGCGCGAAGCCGCCCGTGGAGGGCCTCGGCGCGCAGGATGGCCTGTTCGCCGCCCCGTGCTGCGACGTAGGCCATCAGCCCACCTCCACGGCCGTGCTCCGGGGCAGCCCCACCACCTCGGCGCCGTCAATGAGCAGCAGGTCCCACCCGAGGGGGAAGCGCGTGCGCTCGGCCCGCAGCAGCCAGAGATCCTCGGGGAGGCCGCCCACACGCAGGCGAACACTTCCGGCAATTCCTGGCCCACGCAGCGTCAGGGTTGCCGGCCCCCCCAGGTGGCAGCTCAGCACCAGCGTGGCGCCGAGCTCGGGCTCCGTGTAGCTACCCACCGGGGCGGCGGCAATGCTTTCGAGGCTATCGGCCTCGGGAGCCGGGTAAAAGTGGTACGGTGCGCGCTGAGGCGGCAGGAGGCGGGCGCCGCTCCGCGCAATGAGCGCGGCGAACTCCGCATCGGGCGAGAAGGCGCCCGTCTCCAGGTCCAGCAGCGCCTCGGCGATCGCGGCAAAGGCCGCGCGGCCTCCGGCTGGCAGGCGCTGCGGGCGGCCGGGGTAGCTCAGCGCCCACAGTAGCGCGGTGAAGGTGGCGTGCTGCCGCGTCTCCGCCGGGGACATCACAGGAACGCTCATGATCTGGTGCTCTTCGTCGGCAACACCCTGGTGGGCCTCCCGTCTGGGCGCCCCGGCAGGGCGACTCAAAACGTCTCCAGGTCCACGCGGGTCGCCTCGACCTCACGGCGCAGCGCGGCGTCAGCCTCCTCCAACGCGGCGGACTGGGCAGTAGCAAAGGCCAGGATGGCTGGACCGGCTACACCAGCGCGGTGGGCCGCATCGATCAGGGCCAGCGCCAGGGCCTGCTCCAGATCGCGCCCGAGGCAGGCGGCGTAGCCTTCGGCCCCCGCAGCGCGCACGTGAGCCTCGGCCAGCAGGATCTCACCCAGGTAGAAGCTCGCCCCCTGGGCCGTCTCGCGCATGGGCAACATAGCAAGCCCCGTGCGGTTGCGCAGTACCTCCACCGGCTCCAGAGCGGGCAGAAGCTCCTCCGCAAACGCCTTGACCGCGCCGGGTTCGGCGCGGGTGAGCGTACTGAGCAGATCGCTCGTCTCCATAAAAAGCCCCCTACCTTCCGCTGAGCCGTACGGCGCGATCATGGGGGCGCAGCAGGTTTGCTTCCACCAGCCGTGCGGGTGCCCCAGCCTGGGGCACCCGGCGCCAACCCTACATCCCCCACTGGGGCGTCTCCTCCACCGGGAGACGCCCCATCCAGCGTAGCTCCGACGCCCTCCTAGCTGCCAAGCTCCTTCAGGTCGAGCTCGAGCAGGCGGGCGATGTCGCGCAGCGAGTTAAAGTAGCTGTCTACGGTCGGGAGATTCAGCTCGGCCGGCGGCATGTCGTACCACTGCTTGAGGGAGCGGATGAGCTCGGGGTTGTCCTTCACCTCGAGCAGCAGCTCGGTGACGGCCGCCTTGAACGACTCGGGGAGCTCGGAGTTGACCGCGAAGGGGGTATTGGGGATGGGGTCCGAGTAGCCCAGGATCACGAGATGGCCATCGGGGCAGGCGTCGAAAACGGCCTGGATCTCTTCAGGCGTTCGCACCACGCTGCTGCGGCCATCAGGGAAGCCACAGAACTCGATCTGCCCCTCGCTGGCGAGGCGGTAGAGGTTGCCCTCGTAGGTAGCGCCCGCCTGGGTCGTATCGTTCCACACTGAGAGCACCGCCGTCGGGTGGGACCCGGCGAAGACCGTCTCCATCTCGGTGTCGGGGTCGATCCCCGCCTTGATCAGGCCCGTCTTCGGCGCCAGGTGTCCCGAGGTGGAGGCCGGGTCGACGAAGGCGAAGTTGGTGCCGCGCAGATCCTCGACGCTATTGATCCCGGAGCCCTTCTTCGTGAAGTAGACGCTGTAGTAGAAGCTGGGCGTCTCCGGGTCATACACCGGGTTCTCCTCGTCCTGGGGGTAGATGCCTACGGCCAGGGCCTCGGCGCCGGCCTCCTGCACCGCCAGTACGTAGGCGAAGGGGCCGACCTCCATTGCGTCTACGCGGCCGGCGCGCATTGCCTCGATCACGGCGCTGTAGCTCGTGCCTGTCTGGATCTCGACGGGAATGCCAAGGCGTTCCTCGATCAGAGCGCGGAAGGGCTCGGCATTGTTCAGCACGGCACCCGCGTCGTCGCCGCCGAAGAGCCCGATGCGGAACGTCGCGGGCCAGCCGGTGCGGTCCACGGCGGCGGCTGGCGCGGTGGGAGCAGCCTCGGCGGCCGTAGTCGCGACGGCGGCGGCCGTGGGGGCGATCTCGGCAAGCGTCGTTGGCGCCTGGGTGGCCGGAGCGCCGGCACAGGCGGCCAGCAGCCCGACCAGGGCCAGCAGGCCCGTGAGCCAGCTCAGCGTGCGGGTCATTCGTACCCTCTCCTTCTCGGTAGGTGTCTGCTATCGGCCTACGGGGTCTCTCAGGCCCCGGAGAGCCCATCGGGGACCTATGGATCGGCGGAGATCTGGAGCACGTCAGAACGCCATCGGCGTGTGGTTCCTGGCTCTAGATCAGGCGCTTACGCAGCAGGCCGCTCAGCCAGTCGATCAGCGTCACCATCACGATGATGAAGATCAGCGCGCCCATGAGCTCGCGGTACTGGAAGAGGCTGATGTACTTGCTCAGGATGAAGCCCACGCCCCCGGCACCGACCAGCCCGAGGATCGTGGCCGAGCGCACGTTGCTCTCAAAGAGCAGGAGCGTGTAGGATGCCATCAGGGGGAGCGCCTGCGGTAGCACGCCGTAGCGGAAGGTCTGTAGCGGGCTGGCGCCGGTGGCCCGAACGGCGAGGGTCTGCTGCGGGTCGATCGCCTCGATCGACTCGGCGTAGAGTTTGGCCAGGGTGCCGATCGCGCCGACCCCCAGCGCGAGTACGCCGCCAAAGGGTCCGAGGCCCACAGCGGCCACGAAGATCAGCGCGAAGATAATGTCGGGGATGGCCCGGTTGATGTTCAGCAGCAATCTCGTGACGGTGTAGATCCAGGGCCGGGGGGCGACGTTGCGGGCCGCCAGCAGCCCGAAGGGCAGTGCGAGCACCACACCCAGCAGTGTGCCGATAAAGGCCATCTGCAGGGTCTCCACCAGGTACGGCACAACGCGGGGGATGGTGAGCGTGACCGTCTCCCCCAGCGTGCCCTGGAGCGGCGCCGGAACGGCGATCGCGGCGGGGGCCAGATCGAAGCGCGGCGGGAATAGCCGTACCACAAAGTCGGCCATATTGGGGACGCCCTCCGCGAGCGTGCCCAGGTTGGCGTTGGTGCCATTGAGCGACCACAGGAGCACCACGACAACGACGACGATCGTGATGATTCGCCGCGCGCTGAGCTCCGGCCAGGGGTTCAGCAGGCTCTCTCGCGGGACCGGTCGCACGGCGACGGCAGGGGCGCGAACGGGCTTCGCTTCAGACGCCATGGGTAAGGTCTCCTTATGCCACGCGGCGGGCAGGCCGGTCGAAGCGGTAAACCTGGTCGAGCACTGTGTCGTCGAGCCCGTCCGGCGGGCCATCGTACACAACCAGGCCCCGCGCGATGCCCACTACCCGGTCGGCGAACTGGCGTGCCAGTTCCACCTGGTGGATATTGATCAGGGTGAGCACACCGTCTTCACGCGCCACCCGGGCCAGGTCGTCCATCACCTGCACCGCCAGTTCCGGATCCAGGCTCGCCACTGGCTCATCGGCGAGGAGGAGGGTCGGCTCCTGGGAGATGGCGCGGGCGATTGCTACCCGCTGCTTCTCACCGCCCGAGAGCTGGTCGGCCCGCTGTCGCGCCTTGTCGAGCAGGCCCACCCGCTCCAGGTTGTGGACGGCGATCGCCCGGTGCTCGCGGCTAAAGTGGCCAAGCAGACTCCCCAGGCCCCGGTTGTGGCCGAGCCGCCCCGTGAGCACGTTGGTCAGCGCCGGCAGCCGATCTACCAGGTTGTACTCCTGCCAGATGAAGCCGATGCGGCTACGGAGGCGCCGTAGCTGCGCCTCGCTGGCGGCGATAATATCGGCGCCGTCCAGAACGATGCTGCCACCGCTTGGCTTTTGCAGTCCAGCGATACAGCGTAGCAGGGTGCTCTTCCCGGCGCCCGATCGGCCGATCACCGCCACGATCTCGCCACGTTCGGCGCGCAGCGAGACGTCGCTCAGCGCCTGGTGGCCGTTCGGGTATACCATGCGCAACTTCTCGATCGTCAGCAGGCTCATCGCGGCTCCAACAGAAAGACGCGCGAACTCGATCGGTTCACGCGTCGATGCGTTCGTGAACGTGCTCTAGGGTAACGGTTGTGCCATCAACGCCGCCCACGGCGGCAGCGCGTCGGCATGCGGGCGTCTTGCACGCCTGGCAGCTCAAGCACCGGGCTGGCGCCCGGCGAAGACGGCCCGTGCCGGTTCGATCCGGCCCCACAGGCAACCTCCGGGGCAGCCCGCCGGTAGCCGTGCGGCCCCGGCGTGGGCGCGGTACCGCCGGAAGATCGGCGTGTCCGCGCCGGGTAGGTCGGCTGCGGGCCTGGCGCACAATAGCTACGCTAGAACGCTCCTCGGACAGGGCATGCCGTCTGCAGAGAGCTGGAGCGCGTCAGAATGCCGCCCGTTTGCGGTTCCCGGTTTCTGGTGCGTAGTTCTTGCGCAAGCCGTGGGCGGAATGGTGATGGCTAGATGTGCCCACGCTATACACGCCTGCGGGCCCGGCGCGGGCCGTGTGCCGAGCGCGTGCGCTCCCGGGCCGCAACCCTCAACTCCGGCTCACCCTGGGTTGGCTCGAACAAGGCATACCTAGCCTAAGCGAGCGACGTTAAATCGCCATTAACGGGGCACAAAGGCTCGATAAAGAGTCAGCGAAGCACGCACACCATTTGCGCAAAAATTGCACAGCATGGTCCACGCTCCGCGAATCGCAAACCAGGGATCGCACGCTGCGCCTCAGCGTGTGCGTCGAAACCCTATGGGTGGTTCGACTCAGCTCCTGAGGGCCACCGCGAGAGCGCGATCCAGGTCGGCAATGATATCATCGGCGTCCTCAATCCCCACCGAGAGCCGCAGCAGACCATCGCCGATGCCGAGGCTTCGCCGGCGCTCTGGTTCGAGCGCCCGATGGGAGGAGAGGGCCGGGTAGAGGATCTGGCTGGCTACACCACCCAGGGTCGTGACGGGCAGCACCAGGCGCAGGGCATCGAGGAAGCGGTGGACAGCGGCACTGTCGCCGTTGGCCAGTTCGAAGGCTAGCACGCCGCCGAACCCGGCGGGCAGCATGCGCCGGGCCAGGTCATGCTGGGGGTGGGTCGGGAGGCCGGGGTAGTGCACACGGGCCACACCCGGCTGTTCGGCGAGCCAGACGGCCACGGCGAGGGCATTCCGGCAGTGCTCGCGCATCCGCAGCGGCAGTGTACGCAGGCCCCGCAGCGCCAGGTAAGCCGCGTGCGGATCGAGCAGCCCACCCGTCAGGATCGTCAGGCTACGCAGGTCGGCGGCGTAGTGGGGGCCGGCGAGCACCACCCCTCCCAGCACATCGTCGTGGCCGCCGATATACTTGCTGACGCTATGGACCACGATATCGGTGCCGAGCTCCAGCGGGCGCAGCAGGTAAGGTGTGGCAAAGGTCGCGTCGACGATCAGCTGCGCGCCCCGTTCGTGGCAGAGGCCCGCAAGCGTGCCCACATCACAGATCCGCAGCAGCGGGTTGGAGATCGGCTCGACAATCAGGGCCCGTGGCTGGTGCTCGGCCAGTGCCGCTGCAACGGCATCCGGGCTGGTGGCATCAACGAAGATCGTTCGCACGCCGAGCCGGCGCAGAACCGTGTCGGCGAGGGCAAAAGTGGCCCCGTAGGAATCCTGGGCGGCCAGCAGGGTATCGCCGGCCTGAAGGCCCGAGAGCAGCAGCGCCACGTGTACGGCGGCCATCCCGGAGGCACATGCCCGGGCCGTAGCCGCGCCCTCTAGCTGGCAGAGCGCCGCTTCAAAGGCGGCGTTGGTTGGGCTCCCGTAGCGCGAGTAAGAGTAGCCGGGCTGTTCACCGCTGAGCATCGCATGCAGCGTGGCTGCGTCGGCAGCCCGGAAGCTGACCGACAGGTCGATGCCGGGGACGGATGGAATCGAAGGGTCGCCGTTCTCCGGGCGGCCAGCGTGAACGGCTGCGGTGAAGATCGTCTTCATGTGTATCTCCTGCGATGCTTGGCACGGCGCAGTGTATCATAGAGCAATCTTATGGGGTGCGTGCAGCCCGGTCTGGGAGCGCGGGCGTCCTGCCCGCATGGAAGCGTCACGATGGCGTACCCGGGTTGCCGGTGCTGGTATACACGGCTTAGCAGTGTGTTGTGGGCAGCGCCTAAGGGTAGCCTGGATTTCGACTGGCCTTTTCATGTATGAGTAGCGCTCCTCAGCAGCATCGCGGCGGCGCGTGGGCGTCTTACACGCTGGGCGGCTCAAGCCGTGGGCTCCTGCCCGCTGAAGCCGGCCTGCACCCGCTCAACTCGGCCCCGCCGGTGGCTTGTGCTGCGGCTCGCCAGGTGCCGTGTGATCTCGGGATGTCCGCACTGGTTGGGGCTTCTGTGCGCCTGGTGCACACAAGCGACGCTAGACGCCCTCGGTTGCGCGTGCTAAACTTGGTTGCACTTGACGTTATCGGCGCTCTCCATAATCATTGTCCGTCCGGCCCGTGAGGCCCTGGGTCGCAAGGGTGAGTATCATGGCCGACCAGGCCGCCGAACCTGTGGCGCGCAATGGGTTGCCATGGTCGCCGCTGCGGCGTGCCCTGAGCTGGCTGCTGACGATTGAGCACCCTGATATCACCCGGCGTACCCTCAACCAGGGCCTGCAGCTCTACACCCTCGGCTTTGTCTGCTTCCTCCTCTTTGGATCGGCGTACTTGCTTGCGTCCGGCGAGCACACTACGCTGCTCACGATCATCCTGGCCTGCCTCCCGGTCAGCCTGGTCGCAATTCGGCTCACGCACCGTGGGGGGTGCGGCGGTGCGCTGCTGCTCATGGTTAGTGCCGGTATCATCAGTGTTGCCGCCTACGCGCCAAACACCTACGCTAGCCCACCGGTCATTCATGCACTGTTTCTGCTGCCAGCGCTGATCGGCGTGCTCTTTGTGGCACCCGAGGCCGGTCTGCTCGGGGCGCTGTTCGAGTTAGCGCTCCTTGCCCTGGCCCTGGCGTGTGCCGGGCTTCCCCTGGCCACCATCCGCCATTTTTTGATCATCGCTACCTTCAAGCTGGGCGGTGTGCTCGGGCCGATTGTACTGGTCACCTGCCTATTCCGCCGCCTGATCGGCCAGTTGCAATGGCTGACGGTGCACCTGGACAATCAGGTGTCCGAGCAGACCGCCCCGCTGTTTCGCCAGATGACACTGCGCGAGCAGGATCTTACTGGCCTCGTCCACGACATTCGCAATCACCTGACTGTGGTGTGCGCCGAGGTGGACGATCTTGTCGAGCGGGCCACGGCAGGGCTTGCCGGGGCCAATGTGTCCGAAGCCGAGCGCCGGGTTGCAAGCGCGCTGGGTGCCGTGAGCAATCTCGTGGAAGACTTGCGGCTGGCTGTGCAGCTCAACCACGACGCGCTGTCGTTCAGCCCCGAGCCGGTCGATCTGGAATTGCTGGTGCGGGGCGTGGCCGATCAACTGGAAACCCTGGCGGCCCAGCATGGCTGCCAACTTACTGTGGTCGCTGCCGATAAGCTTCCCATGATCAATGGTGACGAGCGCAAGCTTGAGCGTGTCCTCGCCAACGTGATCGGGAACGCGATCAAGTACTCGCGACAGGTGCCGCCTGAGCGCCGGCACATCCAGATCTCCCTCTGCGCGCTATCCGGCGCCAACGGGCCTGGCGTCGAGCTGGTGATCGAAGATCAGGGTCCTGGCCTCGATTCGGAGGCCCTCGCCATCCTGGGCCAGCCCTTCGTGCGCCTCGCCAGCGCTGCCGGCACCGATGGGATGGGCCTTGGCGTTTACATCAGCCGCGGGATCATCGAGCGCCACGGTGGGCGCATCTGCTTCCACTCGCCCGGGCTGGATCAAGGCACCACCGTGACGATCTGGCTGCCGGCGGCTGCTACGGCCTAGGCGCTGTGAGTGGTGCCACCAGCACCATCACGACGACCCTCTCGGGTGGCCCTCGGTAGAGAGCAGCGCCTGGCAGGCACAGCAGCATTCGTTCTCCCCGGTGTTGCCGGGCGATGGGAGGCCACGGCATCCCCGTGACCTGAAGGCTGGCTCCCGTGGCGTCTGGAGTGACGTTTGCGGCACTCTCCCCGAGCCTGCCCCTCGCAGGTGGGCTGGCAGGCATGGCGCTTCAGGGTCAGGGGCCCACGACCACACAGGAGGACAGGTTCCATACGCCGCCCAATTGACAGGCCAGGCGCCTGGCGCATATAATCGGCCAACGGTTGTACAGATTTGCCCAGCTTTGCCAATGAATGCGCAGGACGACCAGGTCTACCTTTCGCTCTCGGCGGCCAGCAAGCTCCTCGGAGTGCACAGTACCACTCTGCGCCGCTGGGCCGATGCTGGCGCCGTGCCCGTCTACGTCACGCCTGGTGGCCACCGGCGGTTCGCCCGGGGCGACATCGAGGCGCTGGCCTCCCGTCGCACGCTGAGCAGCAAGACGATCGGTAGCACCTGGGCCCTCAAGGCGATCGAGCAGACCCGCAGCGAGCTTGCGGCCCCGACGGCGCGCCACAGCTGGATGGCCCGGATCGACGAGGCCGATCGGGCCGCCTGGCGTGGCCTCGGCCAGCGCCTGATGGGGGTGGTGCTCCACTACCTCAACACCCCTCGCGACGACGACGACCTTCTCGGCGAGGCCCGGCGGATCGGCGGGGAGTACGCGCTCTACGCGCGCCGCGCGGGCATGCCGCTCACCGCCGCACTCGAAGCGGCCCTCTTTTTCCGCGACTCGCTCGTCGAGGCCGCCATGGGTCTTCCGGCCGAGGCCTACCTCCGCCCGGAGGAGAGTGCCCGCCTGCTGCGCCGGATCAGCCACGTGGCCAATGAGGTTCATCTGGCTGTGGCGGCCGGCTACGAACTGCCTGCTGAAGGATCCTCTTCGTGAGCATCTCGACCCCACCCCGCTTCAGCCTGCCGCGCACCCTGAAGCTCGGCAGCTTCCACATCGGCTCGTCGTTCACCGACGTGCTCACCTCCGGCGTGCTCAACCGAGTCCTGATCAGCGACCTCGGCCTCTGGGCTACCCCCGTAGCCTTGCTCTCGGCGCTGCGCTATCTCCTTGCACCACTCAGCATCTGGGCTGGCTACCGCTCCGATACACGCCCGATCTTCGGCCTCCACCGGCTCCCCTACATCCTCGCGGGCCGTCTGCCGATGGTGCTCTCGCTCCCGCTGCTCCCGGTGGTTACCGCACTCCTCGCGGCCGATCCGCGCTCGCCGCTCGGCTGGACGATCGCCCTGATCGCCTTCGTGATCTATGGCGTGGGCACCCTGGTATCAGGCAGCACCTACCTGGCCCTGGTGCGCGATAGCGCGCCGCCGGAGCGGCGGGGCCAGGCGATGAGCATCGTGCAGATCTTCCTGGTGGTCAGCTTCCCCGTCGCCGGGGTGGTCTACGGCCTCCTGATGCCCGCCTACGACCAGGTGGCCTTCTGGCGGGCCGTGCTTGTCGGGATGGCGGTGGCCGCAGCCTGCTTTGGCTTTGCGCTCTTCGGCGCGGAAGGGCGTGGTCAGCCAACGGCCACCAGTACCCCCCAGAGCCAGATTCCCTTCTCCCATCTGCTGCGCGAGATGTGGGCCGATCCGCACACTCGCCGATTCTTCCTCTTTCTCGCTCTCGGCGCCGTTAGCGCTTTCGCCCAGGACGCCGTCCTCGAGCCCTTTGGCGGCGATGTGTTCGGCATGGCGGCCGGTGAGACAACGCGCTTCAACGCCTACTGGGGCATTGGGGTGCTCGTCAGCCTGATCGCCACAGTGATCGTGACCCGCAGGCACCAGGCTCACGAGCAGACGGGCACCACGCTGATCGGGCTAGCCTGTACCGCCCTGCCCCTGGCCCTTCTTGGCGCCGTTGCGCTCACCGAAGCCCGCGCGCTGCTCATCCCCGTGCTCCTGCTCTTCGGCCTTGGCTTCGGCATCTACACCGTGGGCGCCGTCTCCTTGCTCATGGCAATGACCTCGGACCGGCGCGCGGGCGCCTACCTTGGCCTCTGGACGGTGGCCCAACTCCTTTTCCGTGGCCTTGGCATCTTCCTCGGCGGCTTCGTGCGCGACACCGCGCTCCTCGTCACCGGTTCGCCGGCGGCCGCCTACGCGACGGTCTTCTTTCTGGAGGCTGCCGGCCTGCTCGTCTGCATGTGGCTGCTGCTACGGGTAGATGTGCCAGGCTTTGCCCGTGGGCGGGGTGGGGCCCTCGTGCCTGCCGCCAACCTGGCCGCCACCGCAGAGTAGCGCTTACAGCTTGCGCGGGGGCAGGCCTACTGGCGTTCCGCCCTGGTCGCCCGCCTGCGCGGGCGTGACAGAAGCGCGCTGGTGGTGCCGTTCCCGCGTAAGCGGGAACCCCAGCTCCCCCGCGTGCGTGGGGGCAGGCTTGCGGGCATCCCACCCTGGACGCCCGCCTGCGCGGGCGTGGCATCAGCGGGCCGGGGGTGTCGTTCCCGCGTACGCGGGAACCCAGCTCCCCGTGCGCGGGGACAGGGCGGCTTGCGCGCTGGTCGCAGGCTACGGTATACTGCCGGCGACATCCGAGCCTTTCCCGGAACGACGGGGCCGTCTGTGGGGGCTTGATCCCTTCAGAACGCGATCTGCTTGCGGTGCTCTGGTTGCCGGTTCTCGATCTCGCCAAACAAAGGAATACCCGTGGCGCTCACATCGTCAGCCGAGGCCCGCCAGCTCAACATGCTCGCCCTTACTGAGGGCCTGCTGCTTGGCGGCACGGCCACGCTCCTGCTGGCGAAGTGGATGCGCGGCCAGCTCGCCTTCTACATCCACCCGCGCTATACCGCGCTGATCGTCGTGGCGGCTGCTGTCCTGCTGCTGATGGCCGCCGTGCGGCTGCGCGCAACCTTCGTTGAGCGCTCCACTGGTGGGCCCGGCTGGGTCTACCTGCTGCTCGCCACTCCGCTGCTCCTGGGAACCCTCGTGCCCGCGCGCCCCCTCGGCGCCGATACCCTCGCCGGGCGTGGGGTGGAGCTGAACAGCGTGGCCAGCAGTGGGCGCGCGGCCCAGCTCGCTCGTGATACCACGAGCTGGAACCTGCTCGATTGGGGCACCGCGCTCAGTATTCGCGGCGACGAGCTGCTTGGCGAGCCCGCCGATGTGGTGGGATTCGTCTTCCACGATGAGGCGCTCGGCGCCGATGCCTTCTACGTCGTGCGCTATGTTGTCACCTGCTGCGCTGCCGATGGTGCCGGGGTAGGCTTGCCAGTCGTCTGGGCGGATGGTGCCAGCCTTCCCGAGAATGGCTGGGTGCGTGTGCGCGGCGCGATCGACCGCGCCAGTCTGGACGGCGTGGAGCAGCCCGTGCTGCGCGCCAGCGCCGTCGAGCCCATCCCCCAGCCCGAGAGCCCCTACCTCTACCCTTAGCCGGGCTTCAGGCGCGATGATTCTTTGAGCCCGTTTGCGGCGCGCTGCGGCGGCCTGCTAGTCGGGATGACCTCTCCTGGCCTTGATCGCAGGCTAGCGATGATGGCTGGTAGGCGCCCCCCAGAACTTCCGCAGCGCGACCATCCAGGCATGAGCTACTACGCCCGCATCGGTCTCCTCAGCCTCGCGCTGGCCCTGGCAACGGCCGGCCTGCTTGTCCTGGGGCCGCGCTCCGCGCCGGTGATGCTCGTGGCCCGGGCGCCCAATGGCGACGAGGTGGCCGTTGGATCGGCCATCCGGGTAACCTTCTCCCGCCCGGTGGACCGTCGCTCGGCCGAGGCGAGCTTTCGCCTCGACCCACCAGCCCCCGGCCGTTTCTTCTGGGAAGACCGCACGCTCACCTTCCAGCCTACCCGGCCCCTGGCTCCGGAGACCACCTACACCGTGCGCTTTGGCGCCGCTCTGCGCGACGATGAGGGCCGGGCGAGTGCGGCCAGCATCGGCTGGAGCTTTCGCACCCGTGGCGCCCGCCTGCTCGCCGTGCGAGCTACCTCCGACGGTGGCAGCGAGCTCTGGCTGGTAAGCCCCACCGGCGACCAGGCGCGCAAGCTCCTCGACGCGCCGGAGGGCATCAGCGATGTCGCGATGGCTCCGGACGGCACGCGGGCCGTGTACGTGGCGCCCCGGGGCTTGCAACGCAGCGCGCTGGTGCTGATCAGCCTCGAGAGCGGCGAGACGCGCCCCCTGGTGGACGATGGGGCCGCCAGCGCAGCCACACCCGCCTGGGCGCCCCTCGGCGACTTTATTGCCTTTGAGCGACGCGCCCTGAGCGACGGCCAGCTCGGTGTGCCTCGGATCTGGCTGGCCCAGCCCGACGGAACCCTGCTCGGACCTCTGGTCACTGGCGATGGCTCCGACATCTCTTACGCTCCAGCCTGGTCGCCTGACGGCAATAGCGTAGCCTTCCTCGATGGCATGAGCCAGGCCGTGAAGCTCTACAGCTTCTTCACCGATACGGTGCGTGAACTGCCCGCCCGGAGCGGCGAGCGCCCGAGCTGGCTCCCCGACGGCTCGGCCCTCGTCTACAGCGCCGCCGTGAGTGGGGCCGACGGCCCCAGCCTGCGCCTGCAGCTCACAACCACCGGCGAGGCGCCAGCCACCCGCCAGATCACCGATGGCAATGCGGCCGAGCTCGGCCCTGCCGTGAGCCCTGGTGGTGAGGCAGTCGCTTTCACCCGGCGTAGCCCGGATGGGCCGGAGGCTCGGATCTGGCTTGTTGACGCGGCGGGAGGGCCGGCCCGCGCCCTGAGTGCCGACGGGCCCCACCAGGACACACAGCCCGCCTGGTCGCCCGATGGCCGCAGCCTGGCCTTTGTGCGCAGCAGCGCCTCAGGGCCGCCCCGGAGCGATGCGGTCGTGATCGATGTCGCGAGTGGCCGGGAGACGGTGGTGCTAGACAACACCGTGCAGGTCGTGTGGGCGCCGTAGATCGCTTGCAGGCGCGACTCATTGCCCCTCCAGCCTTCGTGCGCGCTTCAGCCCCTGGTGGCAGCGGGCAGGCGGCGAACGCGGAGAACGCGCCGGACCATCCGGCGCCTTCCATGGTGGTGCTGCGCCAACCAGCTACTCCAGCACAAAGATCTGCGGCTCGCCGCCGTCCTGGAGCAGCAGGACCACCGCCTCGCGGCGCGGGTCGTAGCTGCTGAGCACCTCGATCAGGTTCGGGGGCCACTCCTCGCTACCGGCGTCGTCCGGGTAATAGGCGATCGGCGCGGAGCCCGTGGCGGTGCGCAGGTCGATGCCGCGCAGATCGATCTCCACCACGCCGCGCCCGTCGCGGGCGGCGGCCTGATGGGCGAACTGCAGGAGTTGGGTGCTCAACACGCCGACATAGCTTTCCGCGATCGCGGCGGGGGTGCTCGTTGGATCCGCCAGGAGCGCCCGCAGGCGCGAGAGTGCCCGCTGCTGGTAGCTCATGCTCTTCCTCCCGGGGGCAGGTGTGTGAGCCTATCATACCGCCCCCTGGCCCGGCGTCAACCTGATGGCGCCGTCACGCTCCTCTCAGCCTGCCGCGAGCCCATCGGTTAGTTGTGCTCATTCGATTCCGTGTTAGATGCCGGTACACTCACGGCACAACACAACGGACGGCGGGTGGGAACGCTTCGCCTCCGTCGCACGTCATACGAGCGCCCGCTCATTTTAGAGGAGGGTTCGATGCTTACCTCATTACTTCGTCGCCGTGGCGCCACCCTGGCCGCCGGGCTGCTGGCCGTGGCGGTGGCCGCCAGTGCGGCGCCCCTCGGCGCGGCACCCTTCGACGGCAACCGCACCAGCTTCGCCGATAGCGGTTTCGCCCGCGTCTGGACGCGCACCGACTCCGAGCCCGTGCGCGGCGGCCGCACCTGGTACTGGGGCCCTGGCCCCTGGTTTGACAACGCGGAGTTCTACCGCCAGGGCGCTGGTGGCCTCCGCACCGTCCAGTATTTCGACAAAGCCCGCATGGAGCTGAATAACCCCGCAGACCGGGGTGGGCCTAACGCCGGTGTGACCAATGGCCTGCTTGTCAAGGAGTTGGTGAGTGGCCGCGTGCAGCTCGGCAACGACCCCTACGATTACGACCAGCGCGCCGCCGCCGACGTCCCCGTGGCCGGCAATCCGCGCAACGCCAACCCGGCGGCCCCGGGCTACGGCGCTTTTGCCGGCGTCGCTACAATCGAGAACGGGTACCGCGACCCTCAGCGCCTCGGCGAGCGCGTCGCGGCAACCATCGACCGTGGCGGCAACCTCGGCCTGCGCGGCGACCTGGCCCTCCCGGAGACCGAGATCGTCCAGTACAACAGTGTGACGGGTCACAACATTCCGCGCGTCTTCTGGGCCTTCCTCAACCAGAGCGGCCCGATCAACGATGGCCGTGTCACCACTGGCCCCGTCGTGGACTGGCTCTTCGCCATGGGTCTGCCGATCACCGATCCCTACTGGACCCGGGCCCAGATCGGCAATACCGAGCAGGATGTGCTGGTGCAGCTCTTCGAGCGGCGCGTGCTCACCTACGTTCCCTCCAACCCTGCCGGCTATCAAGTGGAGATGGGTAATGTCGGCCAGCACTACTTCCAGTGGCGCTATCCCCACCTGGGTACGCCCTGGGCTGCGCCCGAGCCCAGCCTGCCTATCATCTACGCCTCCAACGTCGATACCGGGCGTCACTGGGAGCTGTACCGCTACACCGCGCCGGGTGCCCTGCGCCTCACCCGCAACAACGAGGAGACCGTGGCCTTCTCCTGGCGTCGCAGCTGGGACCCCGGCCAGCTCGCCCTGCTGGTCGACTCCCGGCGGAGCAACGCCCAGTTCCGCCAGATCTACGAGTTCGGCGCCGTGACCCTCTTCGACGGCGATACGGCCTGGAATGCCCAGGTGCGCCGCCTGAGCTATAGCGACGGCACCCCTCCGCCGCCCAATGGGCCTTACCCCGGCTACCTCCCCACCGGCACCGCCAGCGACTACAACGCCAGCTACTCGCCGGACGGCACCAGAATCATCTTCGTATCCGACCGCATGGGGAATGGTAGCCAGGAGCTGATGATCATGGGCGCCTCTGGCAATGGCCCCGTGCAGCTCACCAGCGGCGGCTGCGTCAACGAGACGCCCACCTGGTCGCCTGATGGCCGGCGGATCTACTGGGTGAACAACTGCGACGGCGATTTCGAGCTCTACCGGGCCGATGTGCAGTACCTCAACGACACCCAGTGGGGCGTGGATGCGCGTCTCGCCAACGTCACGAAGCTCACCGACAACACCACCGACGATCGCTTCGCCCGCGTGAGCCCCGATGGGCGCCGGGTGGCTCTCTCCCGCATCTACGACGGTGCGTACGATGTCGTCACCATCGGCACCGACGGCACCGGTGAGGTGCGGCTCACTACGGGCAGGGCCAACGACGAAGCCCCCAGCTGGTCGGCCGATGGCCGGAGCCTTGTCTTCGCGAGTGACCGCGACGGCGACTACGAGATCTACACCATGGACGCCCTCGGCGGCAACGTGACGCAGATCACGAACAACACCGCCCAGGATCGCTGGCCGCTCTGGGCGCAATAGGGGCCCGGCACGGGACGGTTCGTGCGGGAGGGACGCAGCTCGCTGTGTCCCTCCCGTATTTTCTGAGCCGCTCCTCACCCCGTGCGTAGCCAGCCTGTGCTATAGTAGCCAGACCAGGCCATCCCCGCGTGATCTCCCTGAGCCGTGAACCGATCTGTGGCGGCTGGCCACAGCGCAGGCCGCGACGAGCGGGCAGCACCGGGCCAGGGCCCGCCGGCGGCGACTGAGCGCCGCGCGCCCGCTACCATAAAGCGACCGCATCTGTGCCCCGAGCAGCAAGCCTCCGTGCTCTGGATGTGGCGCTCGATCTTCCGCCGAAGTCTCACCTATGCGCCAACTCCTCGCCCTCACCCTGCTGGCGGCCATCATGATCGCGCATCCCGCTCTGAGCTCCGCCGCCCCGTATCGTGAGCCCTTCCCGATCGAGCGCTTCACCCTGGCTAATGGCCTGCGCGTCTGGGTGCAACCCCGGAGCGACAGCGAGTCGGTCGCGGCTATGCTCGTCTTCCGCGCTGGCGCGCGCTACGAACCCCGCGCGCTGAGCGGCGTCTCTCACTTTGTCGAGCACATGCTCTTCACCGGCACGGAGCGCTGGTCCGAGAACGAGATCAAAACGATCATCCGTGGGCGCGGCGGGCGCTGGAACGGGTGGACGGGCTACGAGCACACTACCTACTTCGCCCAGGTGGCCGCCGCCGATATGCCCCTGGCCCTCGATTGGCTCGCCGAGATCGCCTTCCGCAGCACCTTCCCCGCCGACAAGGTGGACAAAGAGCGGGAGGTGATCTTTCAGGAGAAGGCGGGCCGCTATGGCTGGCTGATCAACACCCTCGACAGCCTGGGCTTCGGCTACGAGCTCGACCGCGACGTGCGCCGGGCGCTCTACCCCGGCTCCACCCTTGGTCAGCGCATCATCGGCGAGGACGACTCGCTCGACGCGCTGGACCGTGAGGCGCTGCTGGCCTACTACCGCGCCTACTATACCCCTGCCAACGCCACCCTTGTCGTGGTGGGCCGCGCCACTCCGGCGGAGGTGCGGCGGCTCGCCGAGCAGTATTTTGGCCCGGTGCCAGCCGGCGAGCGCCCGGCCGCTCCGGCCCCACCACCCGCGACGCCTGCCGGCCCCCACGCGGTGATGGTTCGGGGTCCCCTCGCTACCGACCAGACCACCCTGATGATCGGCGCGCGCACAGTGGGCCGTGGCCACCCCGATCGGGCCGCCCTCGACGTACTCGGCGAGTTGCTCTCGCGCGAGCTGCAGGAAGAGATCCGCTACCGGCGCGGGCTGGTCTACGGGCTCTGGGCCTATAACACCGTCTTCGACGATACGGGCTACTTTGTGGTCTCAACGACCTCGGATGGTGCCAGACGCGACGAGATCCTGGCGGTGGTGCGCGAGCGGCTGGAGGGAGTGAAGCGCGGCGAGTTGGACCCTGTGCGTGTCGACGAGGCGAAGGCCGCTCTGATAGGCCGCTGGGCCCTCGCGATGGAGGACAACGTGAGCCGCGCCTCGTACCTCGCCGAGTGGACTTCGCTGCTAGCGGACGATGCACCGCTGCCGGATCGGGTCGCCGGGTGGGAGGCGGTAACGCCCGCCGATCTCATCCGGGTGAGCCAGGCCTACCTGGTGCCTGAGGCGAGCTTCGTGGGCACCCATCGCCCCGCCGTCACGGTGACGAGCGGGGCGATCGGGGCGGGCGCTGTGATCGGTGTCGGCCTGCTGGCCTGGGTGCTACGGCGCGTGGCGCGACGGCGGGGGGAGGGCCGATAGGGCGCCGCGCCCTCACGGCCCTGGCGCTCCTGGAGCCTACGGCTTCACATGAAACGCGCTCCAGCCGGCGTACCGCGCGGCGCTCCCCAGCTCCTCCTCGATCCGCAGGAGCTGGTTGTACTTGGCGATCCGGTCGGTGCGGGCGGGCGCCCCAGTCTTGATCTGGCCAGCGTTCGTAGCCACCACCAGGTCGGCGATCGTCACATCCTCGCTCTCGCCGGAGCGATGGGAGACCACGGCCGTCCAGGCGTTGCGCTGGGCCAGCTGAATGGCGGCCAGCGTCTCGGTGAGGCTACCGATCTGGTTAAGCTTGATCAGGATCGAGTTAGCGGCGTTCTCATCGATCGCACGGCGCAGGCGCGAGACATTGGTGACGAGGAAATCATCGCCGACGAGCTGCACCTTGTGGCCGATCTTCTGCTTAAGCAGCTTCCAGCCCTCCCAGTCGTCCTCGGCCACCCCGTCTTCGAGCGAGATCAGCGGATAGCGCGCGGCAATATCGGCCCAGTAGTCAACCATCTCCTCAGTGGAGAGCACGCGGCCTTCGCGCTTGAGATGATACTTACCGTCCTCGTAGATCTCGGTGACAGCCGGGTCCATCGCCAGCATCACCTGCTCACCGGGGCGGTAGCCAGCCCGCTCGATCGCCTCCATAATCAGCTGAAGAGGCGCCTCATTGGTCGGCAGGCTCGGAGCGAAGCCGCCTTCGTCACCCACCGTGGTGGCGAGGCCCCGGTCGTGCAGCACCTTCTTCAAGCTCTGGTAGATCTCGGAGCCCCAGCGGAGCCCCTCACGGAAGCTCTCGGCGCCGACGGGCATCACCATAAACTCCTGGAAATCGGTGGAGTTGGTGGCGTGCTGCCCGCCGTTCATAATGTTCAGCATCGGCACCGGGAGCACGTGGGCATACACACCGCCGAGGTAGCGGTAGAGCGGCAGGCCGAAGGCGCTCGCGGCGGCCTTCGCCACGGCCAGCGAGACGCCGAGAATGGCGTTAGCGCCCAGCTTGCTCTTGTTAGGGGTACCGTCGAGGGCGAGAAGCTCGGCATCGATCTTAACCTGCTCGGAGGCATCGAGGCCCACGAGCGCCTCAGCGATATCCTCGTTCACGGCGCGGACGGCTTTCAGCACGCCCTTGCCTCCGAAACGGGCCTTGTCGCCATCACGCAGCTCCAGGGCCTCGTGAGCCCCGGTGCTGGCGCCGCTTGGTACGATCGCGCGCCCGATATCGCCGCTTTCCAGACGAACATCCACCTCCACCGTCGGGTTGCCGCGGGAGTCGAGCACTTCGCGCGCGAGGATCTCCTCGATCAGCGTGGACATAGTTCCTCCGCATTGGCTGCTCTGGTTCGAAGCGCGGCAAGTATAGCACACTGCGCGGCGGATACCGCGCGCGCATCACCGGGGTAGAGACGCCCCACCGGGGCGTCTCTACCCCGGTGGGGCGTCTCTACCCCGGTGGGGCGTCTCTACCCCACTGGGGCGTCTCTTGTGCGCCTAGTCGCTGTGCTGCTGGCCCGGCCGGAGAATCAGCAGCGGCACATGCACCGCCCGGAGCACCTTATCGGTCACGCTGCTGAGCGCCACACTGCGCACCGCACTGCGCCCATGGGTCGTCACGGCCACCAGATCGACGTTGAGGCTATTCGCCGTATCAAGAATGGCTCGCGCCGGCTGGTCGGCCTCAATCACCTGTGCGCGGGCCGAGGCGCCCAGCCGCGCCACAAGCTCCTGGAGATAGCGCTCGGCTTCGGCGCGCTCAGCCGCCACTGCGCGCGCATCGAGGCGGAAGCGCTCGTGGAAGGGCATCGACTCCGGCACGGGCAGGGTGGCGACCACCCTGAGCAACTCGAGGGTTCCGCCGTCCACGCCGGCGAGGGCCTGGGCGTGGGGCAGAATCTCCTCCGCGAGCGGTGAACCATCCAGTGGCACCAGCACCCGGCGGAAGGGCCGGTCAACCAGTTGCCCATCCGCGCCGGGGCGCAGCAGCAACAGGGGCGTGCCACTCACGCGGGCGATGCCCTCGGCCACGCTCCCCAGCCAGAGGTGGGCGAACCCACTGCGGCCGTGGGAGGTCATCACAATCAGGCCCGCGCGGATATCACGCGCGTAGCTGGTGAGCGTCTGCACGATCGGGCCCTCCAGGCGCGTGCAGATCGGCTTGAGTTCGGCGGCGAGGGTGGCGGCGGCCCGCTCCAGGTAGACTCGTTCGTGCTCGGCGGCCAGCGAGCGCATCTGATCGTCGACCACCGGCATCCCTTCGATCGAGATCGGGTTCGGGCTGGCCGGTGAGTGGACATGCACGAGGTGCAGCGCGGCGTCGGTGGCGCGCGCCAGGCGGGCCGCCACCGGGAGCGCCTGCTCCGCGAGAGGCGAGCCGTCGAGCGGCACCAGGATCGCTCTGAGCATTGCGGGCCTCCTTCGGCAATGAAACAGCGACAGCACACAAGCATTGCTGGGTATTGCCGTAGTATACCGCACACACCCGGAGCAGCGGAGCACCCCCCACCGCTTCGGGCGCGGCGTACCCTGCTGCACGCCAGCACGTCGTGGGTGCCCTATGGCACGCGAGGGGGCAGGGGACAGAGGGGCAGAACCATCCGGCTCACCCTGAACCAGCGGGGGTACCCTTCCGTGCTGTCCACCAGTTCATCACCGGCGGGCATGGGAGCCCGCGCAGGCGGGATTCGCCTCCCCCGTAGCCGCGCGCTTGAGCGCCACGGCACGCCGCCCGTGAGGCTCGTGGGTCACCACAGTGATGGCACGGAATCGTGATCCCGCTGAGATGCCCTACCAGGGCATCTCAGCGGGAACAGGGCGGTGGGCCGCTAGCGTACCGGTGCTACTGCGGGCTGCGCCGCTGCCGCCACGGCCGCGTGCTGCGCTTCGGCTCCTGCCTGAGCCAGAGCCACCCGCAGCACCTCGTCCATCGATGAGACAGGGATCAAATTCAGGTCTTTGCGCACCTTCTCCGGCAGCTCCACGATATCCTTGGCGTTCTCCTTGGGCAGGATGAAGGTGCGGATCCCGGCCCGGTGGGCGGCCAGCGTCTTCTCTTTGAGCCCCCCGATCCCGAGCACCTTGCCGCGCAGTGTCACCTCGCCGGTCATGGCGACGTCGCGGCGCACCGGTTTGCCCGTCATCGCGCTGATCAGCGCGGTGGTGAGCGTGATCCCGGCCGAGGGGCCATCCTTGGGCACGGCGCCCTCCGGGATGTGGATGTGGATGTTATGCTCCTCGAAGTAGTTCGGGTCGATGCCGAGCTCGCTGGCGCGGTAGCGCACGTAGCTCACCGCAGCCTGCGCGCTCTCCTTCATCACATCGCCGAGCTGGCCGGTGAGCTGCAGGCCACCCTTGCCCTTCACCGGCAGCACCTCGATGCTCAAAATGTCACCGCCGGTGCTCGTCCAGGCTACGCCGGTGGCAACACCCACCTCGTCGCGCTCTTCGGCCAGCCCGAACGTGAAGCGCTCGGGGCCCAGGTAGGTGGCGATATCGGCCTCGTCGATCGTATAGCTCACCGACGCGGCATCCTCCCCGGCGTCGGCGGCGGCGGCCACCTTGCGGGCCACTTTGCGGCAGAGGCTGGCAATCTCCCGCTCCAGGTTGCGCACGCCCGCTTCGCGAGTGTACTCGCGGATGAGCTTGAGGATGGCGCCCGCGCTGATCTGCAACTGCTCCGGCTGGAGGCCGTGGAACTCGCGCTGCTTGGGGATGAGGAAGCCTCGGGCGATCTCCAGCTTCTCGTCCTCGGTGTAGCCGCCGATCTCGATAATCTCCATGCGGTCCCGCAGCGGGCCGGGGATGGGCTCCAACTGGTTGGCCGTGGCGATGAAGATCACCTTGCTCAAGTCGAAGGGGATCTCCAGGTAGTGGTCGCTGAAGGTGCTGTTCTGCTCCGGGTCGAGCACCTCCAGCAGGGCCGAGGTCGGGTCACCCCGGAAGTCGGCCCCCACTTTGTCAACCTCATCGAGCACATAGACCGGGCTGTTCGACTTGACCGACTTGATCCCCTGGATCACCCGGCCGGGCATGGCGCCGATGTAGGTGCGGCGGTGGCCGCGGATCTCGGCTTCGTCGCGCACGCCGCCCAGGCTGGTTCGGATGAACTGGCGACCCAGGGCTCGCGCGATGCTGCGGCCCAGGCTCGTCTTGCCCACGCCGGGCGGGCCCACAAAGCAGAGGATGGGGCTGCGCATCTTGTTGCCGGCCAGCTTGCGCACCGCCAGGTACTCCAGGATGCGCTCCTTCACCTTCTCCAGGCCGTAGTGGTCTTCGTCGAGCACCTTCTGGGCCTCGACGATGCTGATCTCGGGGTGGTGCTCCTCGGCCCAGGGGAGGTTGATCAGCCAGTCGAGGTAGGTGCGGATCACTCCAGCCTCGGGGCTGTTCATGCCCTGCTGGGCCAGCCGTTTGACCTCGTGGAGCGCCTGGCTCTTGACGTACTCCGGCGCGTCCATCTCGTTGATCTTGCGCCGTAGCTCGTCGATCGGGTCGTCGCTCTCGTCGTCCTCGCCGAGTTCGCGGCGAATCACCCGCATCTGCTCGCGCAGGAAGTACTCGCGCTGGCTCTGGTCCAGCACCTCTTTGGTGTCCTGCTGGATCTTCGCCCGCAGCTTGAGCAGCTCCAGCTGGCGGGCCAGCACCATATTGGCCTTGCGCAGCCGCTCGGTCGGGTCCAGGGTGTTGAGTATCTCAAGCCGGTCCTTGAAGTCAAAGGCCGGCCCCCATGTCACGATATCGGCCAGGTGGCCCGGGCGCTCGATCCGGTGAACGAACTGCACCGCCTCCTGCGGCACCTCGCCCAGATGGTCGACGAACTCGTCCACCTGCTGCTTGACGTTGTCCATCAGGGCTTCGATCTCCATGCCCTCAACGTCCGGGTCGAAGACAGGGGTGCAGCGCACGCGGTAGAAGGGCGTTATCTGCACGGCGCCGGCGATGTGCGCGCGGTGCAGACCCTCCAGGATCACCCGGGCGGTGCCGTCGGGGAGCTTGGCGAACTCCTCCAGCCGGGCGATCACGCCGATCGGCGGGAGTTGCTGGGGCTGGCTGCTCTTGTAGCCCTCTAGCTCGCCCTCCCGGACGAAGATCAAGAGCACCTCGCGGTCTTCGTCCCAGGCCCGCTCCATGGCGCGGTACGATTTGCCCTGAGGCACCTGGAGCGGGATGGTCATATGGGGCATAATCACCATCTCCCCCAGGACCACCAGCGGCAGTCGCTGCTCGGTGGAGGCGGAGTCGTCCCCGGCCTGAGCGACCCGCTCGAGGTCGGCGCTGGTGCTGTCGGGACTGGGTCGCTGCTTGTCAGTCATCGGTCTGTACCTCGTGAATCTATCTGTATCTAGCCGTCGCGTACACGGTAAGATTTGGACTGTGCTCACCTGCGGATGCAGGCTGGTTCAGGCGGCGAGTTTGCCTGGCGCCTATGCGGCCGCAAGCCCTGCCAGGAGCGGAAGCATGTCGCGGTCATCCGCGCGGAACTGCATAGCGTAGAGCCGCGCATAGAGCCCGCCCTGGGCGATCAGCTCGGCGTGGCTCCCAAGCTCCCGCAGCTCGCCGGCCACAATCACGGCGATGCGGTCGGCTCGCTTGATCGTGCTCAGCCGGTGCGCGATGATGATGCTCGTGCGGCCGCGCATCAGTCGCTCGATGGCCTGCTGCACCAGGTGCTCGCTTTCACTGTCCAGGGCGCTGGTGGCCTCATCCAGGATGAGAATGCGCGGATCCTTCAGGATGGCCCGGGCAATCGCTACCCGCTGGCGCTGGCCCCCCGAGAGCTTCACTCCGCGCTCGCCAACCGGCGTGTCGTAGCCCTGGGGCAGCGCCATGATGAAGTCGTGGGCGTTGGCTGCCCGGGCCGCCGCTTCGATCGCTGCCCCGTCGGCCTCGAGCCGACCGTAGCGGATGTTCTCGCCCACCGACCCGCTGAAGAGTAACGTCTCCTGAGGGACGATGCCGATCTGACGGCGCAGGCTCGTGAGAGTCACATCCCGCACATCGTGCCCGTCGATCTGCACGCTTCCATCCTGGACATCGTAGAAGCGCGGGATGAGGTTGGCGATCGTGCTCTTCCCCGCGCCGCTGGGGCCCACCAGGGCGAGCACTTCTCCGGGCTCGATCCTGAGCGACAGATTCCGCAGAACGGACGGCACGGCAGGCGGGGAGGCAGGGGAGGGGGGCATTGTGGTCGCCTCCTGTTCCGCAGCTCCTCTCGTCCCCTGGCCTTCACGGTAGGCAAACGATACATCCTCGAACGTGACGCGCCCCTGCACCTCGCCAAGCTCCACCGCGCCTAGCCGGTCAACAATCTCGGGCTCGGTGTCGAGCAGTTCAAAGACGCGGGTGACCGCCCCGAGCGCCTCCTGGAGTTGACCGAAGAGGCTGGCGAAGGTCATCATGGTGCCGCCGATACTGCCGGCGTAAAAGAGAAAGGCGATCAGGTCGCCCGGGCGTAGCTGCCCGGAGAGTACCAGATTGCCACCGAACCAGAGCACACCTACCATGGCGCCCCAGGCGCAGAGCACCCAGAGCGGCTGGAAGATCGCGCGGATGCGGGCCCGCCGCATCGCCGCGCGAAAGGTGTCCTCGACGGCGGCACCGAATCGCTCCACCTCATAAGGCTCACGGCCGAACGATTGTACCACCCGCACGCCCGACACGGTCTCCTCCAGCACGCTCGAAGCGTCGGCCAGCCGGTCCTGCACCTCGGTGGAGATCCGGCGGATGAGCCGACCGAAGACCATGCCGAGCACGGTGACGGCGGGCACCAGCAGGAGCGCCATGGTGCTGAGTTGCCAGGAGACGGCGATCATCAAGGCGAGGGCGCCCACGAACTGGATCAGCCCCTGTAACAGGCTGGCCAGGTTGCTGGTGACGGTCGTCTGGATCAGCGTGACGTCGTTCGTGATCCGGCTGGTGAGCTCTCCGGTGCGCTGGTTGCTGAAGAAGCCGATCGAGAGCCGCTGCAGGTGGCGGTACGCCTCCACCCGCAGGTCACTCACGACGCGCTCGCCAACAAAGGAGAGCGCGTAAGATTGCACAAGGCTGAAGAGGCCCTGCACCGCGACAACGGCCATGAGGCCGAGCACCAGCGCGCCGAGGCTGATGCCACCCGCCGCGACGAGCGCGTTGACGAGCTGGCCCACCGCGAGGGGCAGGATCAGACCGACGGCGCTGGCGCCAAGCATCGCGACCAGGGCAGCGATCATCCACCAGCGGTAGGGCCGCAGGTAAGCCAGCACCCGGCCCCAGCTGACGCTGCGGAAGGCCTCGGGGCGTAGCAGGAGCGCCAGCGCACCCGGTGATGCCAGGCGCGCGGTGGGCCGCTGATCGAGCTGTCGAGAACGCATCATAGGTCTGGTGTTGTGCCAGCAGAAAACGCGCGTCGCACTGCCTGGTCTCCGCGCCGCCGCCCGCTCGGAACATCCGAGGGCGGATCGATCGGTCCACTCATCAACGTGCCGCCGCCCTGGCCTACGCCAGGCGACCACCCTCGGCCCGCTCGAGTACGCGGGCCATCCCGATCATGGCCCGGTCGAGCAGCTGGACCAGCGCCTCAAGCTCTAGCTCGCTCAGGTGCGCGAGGGCCGCCTGCATCTGATCGCGGCGGGCTTGCTTCACTTCACTTACCAGCTCGCGGCCCCGCGTGTTCACCGCCACCACCACCTGGCGCCGATCCCGCTCGGAGCGCGAGCGGTCGACGAGCTGCTTCTCTGCGAGCCGATCCACGACTCCGGTGAGCGAGGCGGCTGACTGCTGCGTCGCCTCGGCCAGGTCCGACATTTTGACCTCGGCGTCCTGCTGGTAGAGGTAGAGGAGAGTATAGAATTGGGGCAGGGTGAGGCGAAAGCGGTCGTCGTCGAGGAGCTGGAGCAGCTGACGCTGGGCCAGCCAGCTCAACTGCATGATCATGCGCTCGACCTCTTCGACGGGCCCTCGCTCGCCGGTGGTCTGCTGCTCACGCGTCACAGCCGTCATGCCTTCATCCTGGCCATTCCTGTAGGCGCTAGATATTCAACAATGTTGAGTATATCAAAGCTTAAGCATTTCGGCAAGCGCGAGTGGGCGGGGTGCTGGATGGTTCCGCGCGAGCCGGCGCGCCCTGCCTATGTGGGGGGGGCAATTCCAGGCCAGTGATCGGAGAGCGCGATGATGTGGCCAAAATAACAGCACGAGGCGTCTGCCTCGTGCTGGAAGGGTGGGAGGGCGAGCGGCGCTACTCGGCCCGGGGCTCCTCAGCGGCGCTCTCCTCCTCCTGGAGGTGCAGATCGGCCAGTTGGCGCAGTGCGGTGAAGAGCTCGACGTCGAGGATCACGCCGGTGGGGTAGCCCTTCTGGGTCACAATAATCGGCTGGTGATTAGCGCGCGAGCGCTTGATCAGCGCGGCCAGCGATGAGGCCGCCTTTGAGATCGGCACCACACCCTGCTTGAGGTCAACATCGAGCGTATACTTCTTCAGGTCTACCATTAAAGGCCTCCGTACAGAATCACGTCAGCGGGTACCGGCCAGGAAGGATGGATCATCTGCTGCGTAGACGAGCCGGAACGCCCGTGTTGCGTACGACGACTCCACCGCAACCTCAGGTAAGGAATACAAACGAGTGCCAGGATGCCTTTTTGCACTCACCGAGGACAACAGCGCGGGATTTCTCAGGCCCGAGAGGTGCCCAATCATAGCTACTAATTGTATCCTAAAATCAATACCTTTCAAATAAGCGGCACGGTGGCTTCTGTGGCATACTTTCGAGCGCCAACCCAGAAAGTCTGACCACAGGAGCCACCGCTTGAGCTTCACGA
>SFCB01000291.1 GCA_004367505.1 Chloroflexi bacterium OHK40
GGGCGACGCCACCTGTGACGCGATGGCCGTCGAGGAGCGCAGCGCGGAGACGGTTGCCCCCGGCACGACCGTCAACCACGACAGTGCACTGCGCTGCACCAATGCACCTAGCAGCGGCGTCTACACCTTTACCGTCGCGATCGAGAATCTGGCCACCAGTGAGGCTGGAATCGTCATCGATCGGCTGCGCCTGACCCACACGACACCGCGCCCGGGTGGGCAGGGGCCCGAGGCGACCGGTAGCACGACCGATTTGCCACTCAGCCTGGCTCCAGGGGCCAGCGGCGAGGTGACAGTGAGCGGCACCTATACGCTTGTCACCACCGGGGTACGCCAGCACGCCAACCTGCACTTCTGCCTCAGCGGCACCGCCGCCGAGAGCGGCGAGCCATTCGCCCTTGGCGTCAACGCCTTCATCTCGGGCGGCGGCAGCGACGATGACGCTCAGGCGCGGGGCATGCCAGCCGGTCCACCAGCGATCGCTGACGTGCAGCTGGATGTGCGGGCCGCTCGCGCCACCGTTACCTGGAGCACCGACCAGCCCGCCAGCGGGGTGGTGTTCTACCGGGCCGAGGGCGATGACGAGGACCGGACAGCGCGCGGCGAACTCTGCGCGGCCACCCAGCAGCACCAAGTCGAGATCGGCGGGCTCGACCCGACCACCGCCTACACCTTCAGCATCAGCTCCCGCGGGATTACCGGTGCCGCAGCGGCCACGGCGCGCGCCAGCTTCGTCACACCCCGGGCCCAGGTCTTTCTGCCGGTGCTCCAGCCGTAGGGGGCCTGCAAACCCGGTTTGATCGGGTGCGCGACGTTGTGCTGCACAGGGGCATGCGGCCCCTCCGAGCCCCCGCCGATGCACCCGATCCAGCGGGACGTGATAGGAGTTCGGATCGGCGGGGCAGATCCGCGAGGCGAGGAGCACGAAACCAGACATCCCCGGCCTTTTGCGGCGCCAGCCCCCCGCCAGGAGCCTATCCGAAAGATCCTCGCATGCCCCCACCGGGAGGCTCTGGGAGGGCCTGGCCCTCCCAGAGCCTCTCTGGACAACCAGGGTATCCGGAAAGGCTCTCAGTACACCTCGCCGTTGCCCCCGAAGAAGATGACCTGGGGAAGCGAGCGGGCGTGGTCGATCCAGCCCTTGAGTACTCTGGCCGATGGAAGGCGCTTAACGAGCCCGAGCTCGGCGTTGGCCCGCTGGAGCTGAGGCAACAGGTCATCGGGGTTGCGGAAGGCCAGGTCGGGCACGGTCGTCACGCCGGCAGCCGTCAGCAGGCGCGCGCTGATCCAGGAGACTCCGTCCACGCGCTCCAGATCCATCATATAGAGCGCCTGTAGCAACTCCACCTGGTCGAGCCCGGTGGCGGCACAGAGGGCCTCGCGGGCCTCGGGCCGGGCGGCACGATCGAGCAAGGTAGCATTGTCGGCGATCCCGTGGTCCGCAAGCCTGGCCACAAGCTCAGAGCTAAGGCCCTGGATGCTGCGAAGCCTGGTGGCAAAGCTCACGGCGCCACCGGTGCGGATGGCCTGGCCCTCGCCAGCTGCCTCGGTCATACCCATCCCTCCTATGAGTCAGTTCGAGAGCAAGAACCGGAGAACCGCGAACCCAGAACCGGAGAACCGCGAACCGGAATCGGATACTGCTCAGACGGGCTCTAGCTTTCGGAGCGATGCTCGACTGGCCGGCTGCCGTCACGGGGCGAACGGCGGGCCTATTGTAGCACGAGGCGGCGCGCCGCTGGGAGGAAGGGACGGTGCGGTGTGACGCAGCGTTCTGCGGGGGCCACACACGCGCAGCACCCGGGTACAGACACCCACTCCCGCGCATGCAGAGCAGCCCGCTTGAGCGGGCACAGATCATCCGCGTCCGGGCGAGTTTTGCCGCGTTGGACCGACGCAGCACGCGGCGCTACGCTCCCTCGCTGACACATGCAGGAGCGGACAGCACGTCTGGCCGGAGCCGTGGTTCACGGCGTTGGGACGTGCTGCTGGCCCGCGCCCCAAACGGCACTAGCGTCCCACGATCGTGCGGCGGGTGAAGCGCAGGCGCTGCCAGGCGGTCAGGTGCGAGATTGCGCCGGCGGCAATCACCGCCCATTCGAGGGGGCGAGCGCCAGGGAGCAGCGGCTGCAACAGCAAGCCGATCAAGAGCAGCGCGAGCTTCTCCTGGCGACCGGCGAGCCCCACATTGGCCGAGCCGACCAGGCCAGTGGACTCAGCGCGCGCGCGCACATAGCTCGCCATCACCATGCCGAAGAGCGTAAAGAGCGCCCAGCGCGGATCGACGGCGCCGCTCCAGGCCGCGCCGAGCAGCACCATAAACTCCACGTAGCGGTCCACCGTATGGTCCAGCACCATGCCATAGGGCGAAGCCATGCCACCAGCCCGCGCCGCGGCCCCATCAGCGACATCGGCGAGGCCCACGAGCAGGATGACGCCGATCGTCTGCCAGTAGGCCCCACGGGCGAGGATGTAGCCGGCGAGGATGCCGAGGAGCAGGCTCAGGGTAGTGAGGGCGTTCGGTGTAAGCCCGAGTTGCAGGCAGAGGCGGCCCAGAGGCAGCGTAACCTCCTCGTAGCGGCCACGGAAGCGGGCCAGGATCGGCATCATCGCGCGGTTCCTCCTGCCAGCAGCGTTTCCGTGCGCCGCTCAACCTCGCCGGGAGTGATCGGCGCATCAGGCCCGGTATGCTCGATCCAGATCGAGGCCGTAGCGGCCCCCGTGCAGCCCGCAGCGTAGAGATCGCCCGGGTTGCGAAGATAGGCGTGCAGAAAACCGGCCATGTAGGTGTCACCAGCGCCGGTCGGGTCGCGCGCGTCGGTGGCGTAGGCGGGGATGCGGTACTGGCGCGCGCCATCATCGATGAGCGAGCCGGCCTCGGCGAGCGTGACGATGGCGATCGCGCAGCCAAGCGCCCGCAGGCGGGCCACCGCCTCCGGGCCATCGACCCGTGGGTCCACCCCGGTGATCACCTGCGCTTCGAGCTCATTGGCCTTGATCACCTGGAAGAGCGGCGCCAGGCGCGCGAGCTCAGGAAGCGGGTGATGCTCTACGCGCCCGTCGGGCCCGATCCGCCGCAGCATGCCCTGCGGGTCGAGCAGGAGCGGGGCATCGGTAGCGGCCCGGATGCGCTCGATCAGGTCTGGGGGCGTCTCCCCGAGGATGGGCCCGACGATGACCGCCTCGGCCCCGCCGAGTACGGCGGGGAGCTCCTCAACCGCATCGGCGCGGCCCAGTACGTCGAGGGTGCGGCCTCCCCGCTCGTCGTAGATCAGCGAGAAACCGCCCGTCTCAGCGCAAAGCGCGACGTGCGGCTCAACCCCGTAGCGCCGCAGGTCGCCGATCAACCGGGCATGGTAGTCGGCGCCAACCCGACCAACGAGGGCGGTGGGGCGGCCAAGGCGCGCGAGTGCGAGGCACCCGTTGGTCGAGCAGCCAGAAAGCACCCGCTCCCCCGTCGTGACGGCCGGGGTGCGGATGTAGTCGTACACGGGGTTCCCAATTGCAACGATCATGGGCGTATGTTAAGCTGATCCGCTGACGCGCTATGCTACCACAAGTGGCCACGAACGCGCCAGTGCTCGGCGGGGGGTGAGTGTGGCGAAAGTTCCTGCCCACCCACGGGCCGTGGCGCTGAAGCGCGCGGCTCTGGGGCGGCGAAGCCCGCCTGCGCGGGCTCCCAGGGCCGCCGGTGGCGGCCTGCGCCTCGCTTGCGCGGGGGAGGAGCTGCGCGCGTTACGGCCGTGACACCCTCCGCTTGCGCGGGGGCATGCTGGCGTACACGATCGTACGCCATACCGGCGGCGTACAGGTGTTGGCGCGTGGGGCCACATCCGTGCCAGGACATGAGGGCGCGGCGCCCTCGTCGCTCCGTTGCAAGCCTCCAGCCCGCGCGTGCAGGAGGTCCGTAAACAGCCACGACGGCGAGCGGGTGTGCGCTCGCATCCACACGCGCGTCAGCCCTGGGCGGGCAGCACGCGCCCTGTCGCCTCCCCAAAACCGACGCGATAGCCATCGCCTTGAGCCCAACCCGTCAGCGTCAGCAGGTCGCCGTCCTCGAGCCAGATCCGCGTCTCGCCATTCGGGAGCGTGAGCGGCTCGGTGCCGCGCCAGGCCAACTCCAGCAGGCAACCACGGCTCTCACGCTCAGGCCCGCTGATCGTGCCTGAGGCCAGCAAGTCGCCCGGGCGCAAGTTACACCCACCGACGGTATGGTGGGCGAGCTGCTGGGCCATGCTCCAGTAGAGGTGGCGAGCGTTGCTGCGAGCGATGCGGGCAGGGTCGGCCATGGTGGGCGACTGGATCAGCACATCGAGGGTGATGTCGAAGGCGCCGGGCCCCTGCTGGCGCAGGTAGGGCAGCGGCTCGGGCTCCTGGGGCTCCCCGGCCACACGGAAGGGCTCGAGCGCGTCGAGGGTGACCACCCAGGGTGAGATGGTGGTGCAGAAATTTTTGGCGAGGAAGGGGCCGAGCGGCTGATACTCCCAGGCCTGGATGTCGCGGGCGCTCCAATCGTTCACGAGTACGAGGCCGAAGATCTGCTCCTCGGCCCGCTCGATCGGCACCGGCTCGCCAAGGGGGTTACCGGGGCCAACGAAGAAGCCGAGCTCCAGCTCGAAGTCGAGCTGGCGAGTAGGCCCGAACAGGGGTGCGCCTCCGTCAGGCGGGCGGAGCTGCCCCCATGGCCGGCGTACAGCGGCCCCGCTCAGCACGATCGAGCTGCTGCGCCCGTGATAGCCCACCGGCAGGTGACGCCAGTTCGGGAGCAGGGGGTTCTCGCCGCCACGGAACATCGCGCCGACGTTGCTGGCGTGGAAGCGTGAGGAGTAGAAGTCGGTGTAGTCGCCAATCTCGGCGGGCAGCAGCAACTCCACCGCACCCATGGGCCACAGGGCTGCCTCGCGCAGGGCGGGGGTGTCGCGCAGGGCGGGCTCGTTGGCGTCGAGCAGGTGGGCAGCCACGGCGCGGGCGGCGCGCCAGGCGGGCCGACCAAGGGCCATGAGCGCGTTGAGAGACGGGCGAGCGAAAACAGCCCGGCCATCCAGGGGCGTGCCACGGAAGTGGCCAGCCTCCTCGAGCGCGGCCATATCGAGCACGTAGTCGCCGATTGCCACACCGACCCGGCCCGGGCCACCGGCGCGCGGGCGAAAGACGCCGAAGGGCAGGTTCTGGATGGGGAAGTGCGAGTCGGGCGCAACCTCGACAAAGGAGCGGAGCATAGGGCACCTCGGGGTTTGAGCAAGGGCCGTGCACCAGGATCGGCGAACCGCAAGTGGAAGCGTTCCGGGCGCTCCAACCCACAGAGACGACTCAACCGTTCCGAGCGAGGCGTTCTATGAAACCAGGTTTCGCTTCCGGCAGCTCGGAGACGTAGCACGCCGCATTCCTGCGCGGGCGCCTGAACGATGCGTATGGTTCCATTTAGAGGATGCGCAGGGCGCGCAGGTCGTCGCGGGGCTCATCGAAGCTACAGCTACCGTAGCCGATCAGCGCCTCCGCGCGGAGCCGGGCTACCTCGGCGGTAGGCGCAACCAGCTCGCGCCAGGCCAGGCCATCGTCGGCAAAACGGAACGAGCCCGGGTCTTCGTCGGCGAGGATGGCGGCCACCTCGGCGGCTTGTAGCCCGTGCAGATGGGCGAGGATACCGGCCACGAACACATTGACGAAGCCGTGCATCGGCGTCGCCACCTCGGCCCGGTACTGCCGGAAGGGGTGGTGCAGCCCAGCGGTGCATTTGAGTGCCAGGCCAGCGTCGCGGGCGGCCACCAGGGCAGCGGCCAGTTGGTCAGGGGAAGGGAAGGCGTCGGCAGTCACCCCGCCGGCCCGAAGCTTGAGGCCGGCGGGAGGCCCGCCGCAGGCGTTGTGGGCGGCGAGCGCGGCCACCGTCGCATGAACCGCCTCCTCCCAGCCCGGCTCGGCCGGGTGAACCGCCGGCTCGCAGAAGAGGCGCAAGCCGGCGGCGCGGGCCAACTCGGTGGCCGTCGCGAGGATCGCGCCCGGGGGGCCAGGCGGCAGCGGCAGCTCCAGCACCTCGGCGGCCACAACGGGCCCGTGGCGGGCGCGGAGCGCGTGCAGGCGGGCCAGATCGGCGGAGAGATCGCCGGGAGCAGCAGCGATCGCGGGCGCGCGGCGCGCGATCACGGTGAGGGCGAGCGGTGGACCAGCGGCGAAGAGCGGCACCAGGGGATCGAGCTCGGCCAGACGGGAGGCTGGGCAGAGGAACCGGCCGAGCATCCACGCATCGGGGCCGCCACGGTAGGCGGCATAGTTGCGGAGGGCCGGCTCAAGGGGCAGACTGGCGGGCGGGAAGAGGCCAGCGTAGTCGATCAGTTGTTCCAGGAGCGCGCGCAGGCTGGCAGGCATAGAGCAACCTCACCCCGCCGGGCGACGGCGCTAGCGGCGGGCATTGTGCGGTGGGCCTGCGCCTATTGTAGCGCACCGGCGGGCCCGTGCGATCAGCATGCCACCAGCCAGGTGGAGGCTCACCGAGCGCCAGCCGGTGCGCCGGTTGGGGTGCTCCTCGTGGGCGCCCTGTGGCGAATGTTCGCTATGAGGCGCTACTCGGGCACGGAGCCCTGTGGCATGTGCGATCCATCGCGGCGGGGCGTTCTACTCTGGCGGCTGGCGAGCCCGGAGGCGGCGCGCAGGCCGAGGTAGAGCAGAAAACCCAGCGGGCCGAGCATCAGGATCAAGAAGAGCACGGGGGCCATGAGCCAGGGGCTGATGCGCCGTTCGCGGCTCTCCAGGTAGGCCCAGCGGCCCACGAGCAGGTCGAAGGCGAGAAAGTGGGCCCACGCGATGGTGGCGCCTTCAGGCGTGCCGAGCAGCGCGGCCACACCAGCGAGCTCCGGGCTGCTCACGGCTGCGAAGAGCGGCCCGATGCGGGGCAACACAAGCGCGGCATAGATCAGCGCGGGCAGGGCGGCCACGAGCGGCGAAGCGATCACCCGGCGGGTGAGCGACCAGCCGGGCAGGAAGATCATCAGTAGCCAGAACGGCATCACCGTGAGGTTCGATAGCGCAAAGATCATGTCCACGGGCGTGCTCCTCGTGATTTGTTCTACCAGATACATGTGGTGTCCCGCACGATCCGCCACCGCTCCACCGCTCTGCAGGCCGATCTGGAGCGCGGTGGAGCGGTGGGAGTTGAGCCAAGGCGTTGCCAGCACGTCGATGTGGGATGCGTCGTTCGCTGCGACCAGGCGAGCAGCCGGAGCGCGACCCTACGGCTGTTCTCCAGACTGCAGGGCCTGCGGCGCATCATCGCTCCCAGGTGCGGTAGCCCTGGCGTGGATCAGTACGACACCGGCGGCGAGCACGGCCGCCGCGATCAACCCGGCCAGGGCGCCAAGAGTGAGCCCGTCGGGCTGGAGCAGCGGCTGATCCCGCAGGGCCTGCCAGGTAACGAGCACCACGAGGCCGAGGTGGGCGGCGGCGCCGATGACGAGCAAGGCAAGTTTATGGCCCACCCGCAGCCCACCGGCGCGGAGTTGCAGCAGCAGAAAGCCGAGCAGCGGGATCGTCTGCGCGCCATGGATGCCGACGAAGTGGCCGATTCGCAGGTCGCCGTGTTCGGTGCTCCAGCCGAGCAGAGGCAAGCCAGGCCCCCCGTCGAGGCCGCCGACGGTGTGGGCGCCAATCAGGTCGAGTTGCTGGCCAGCAGCGAGCATGGCCTGCTGCGTAGCGTTGGGCGACGGCATCAGGAAGCCCTGGGTGAGGCCCACGAGGGTAATGAGCATCCCGAGGCGCACGCTCCAGGCCAGCACCCGGTTTGGCATGGGCTGCACGAGCAAGAGAATGACCCCCACAACTGTGACGAGCCAGAAGAGCATGATCGACACGCTCATGATCTGCCAGAGGGCGGCGTCGAAGGGCGTGGCAACATTGAAGTGCATCGGGACGCCACGAGTGGCCTGGAGCGCGAGCAGCACAATCTCCAGGGTGAGGATCGCGCCGGTAGCGTGGGCCACGAACTGGGCCAGGCGGGGGCGCCTGGTGATCAGCGGCAAGATCCAGAGCAGCGTGGCTCCGTAGAGCAAGAGCGAGATGCCAAACTTGGTGCTCTTGGCCCAGTTGGGCATACCGAGCACGATCCGCGGGTCGACGATCATGCCCACGCTGCCCACAAGGAGCAGCCCCAGGCTCGCGATTACGAAGATCACCAGGGTCGGGTTGAAGCGCCACGCGCGGTGGAGCCAGTGGTCCGGACGAGCCGGCATAGGCCGGGCCGATGCCTGAGTGGTCATGGGGGCCTTTCCTTTGAGGTGAGCAAACGGAAGATGAGAGCGGTCCAGACGCCCCGGTGGGGCGCCGCGTCGCGGGGAGGGCCTTCTGACGCGCCATCAACCTGGATGCATGGGGTCGGCGGCGAGGCGCTGTTCGTCGGCCAGGGGCTCTTCGGCGGCCACGGCGGGCCGCAGGGGCGCCATCCCGATCACCAGGGCCGTGACGCCAAGGAGGCTGAGCGGGATCGCGTCGGTGAGGGCCAGGGCGCCCAGCGCGATGGCGGTGGTGAGCAGCCCGATGGCGACCATCGCTCCCTCGCCGAAGCGCTCGGCTACACGCCCGATCACGAACACCTGGACGGAGCCGGAGAGGGGACGACTCACTGGCAGCCTCGCTTCCGTGGAGATCAGAGATCCTGCGCCTTGCATCAGGGCTCGAGGCCAACCGACGCAAGGTAGAGCTCCATCCGGCCACGGAAGAAGGTCTCCGGGTCGTGGAGGGAGTGGGGCAGAAAGCCGAACAGCTCGAGGGTGACGACGCCGTGCATGGTGGTCCATCCCGCGAGGCCACTGTACATGACGGGGGGCGCATAGTGGGCGAACGGGTTGCCTGGGGACGGCAGGCACAGGGCGGCGGGGGTGAAGTCGGGTACGGGGCGCAGCCGGCCCGCGCTGTAAGCCTCGTTGATGATGTCTAGAAATACGCCGAAGACGCGCTGCATGGCCGGCCCCGTCAGCTCGACTGGCCCGTGATAGCCGGGGATGGGGTTGCCGAAGATCAGCTGGAAGTCGACCGGGTGGGCGAGCGACCAGGCGCGGTAGGCGAGGGATGCGGCCTTGAGCCGGGCACCGTAGGCATGAGCGGGGAAGCTTTCCACGGCGATGTGCAGCGCGGCGGCCAGGTCGGCGAAGGCGTCGAGCAACAGGGCCGTGATCAGCGCGTCGCGGTCGGGGTAGTAGCGGTAGAGTGCCGAGGGCACGAGCTCCATCTCGCGGGCCACTGCCGTGAGTGAGAGCGAGGCGGTGCCGCTGGCAGCCATCTGGCGACGCGCTACGGCCTTGATCTCCTCGCGGGTGGCCTCGCGGGCTCGCTCACGTCGTGACATGCCTTCCTCTCTGTGAATATTTGACACTTTCGAGATGATTCATCTCTTTAGTGAATGGTATTCACAATAATACACGCCTTTCTCGGTTTGTCAAGGGCCTGGCATCCCCGGGGCACGAGACGGTGGAACATCGAACGCTACCCGTCGCGGGGGCGGGCAGCGGGACGGGTTCCGGTTCTGAACCCCGGCGGATACAATAGCAAGCAGCGCGGCCGCGCGTGAGCAAAGGAGGCGCCATGCCACGAATCGGGGTGTTCCACGTCTCTGCGGGCACCGGCCACAGCAGCGCGGCCCGGGCCATTGGCGCGGCCCTGGCGCTCCACCCGGGTGTCGAGCCGCTCGTCGAGGACGTGTTCGACTACGTGAACGCGCCGGCCCGTAAGCTGATCACCGCTGCCTACAACGAACTCTCGACCCACCTGCAGCCGCTGTATGCGATGGTCCACTCGCGGATCAACATCGCGGACCCTGGCGACGCCTTGAAGGCCAACGCGGCGATGAAGCGCGTGGGCCAGCCCTTCCTGCGGCGCTTCGAGCACCATGTGGCCACGCTCCGGCCCGACGCGATCATCTGTACGATGCAGTGGCCGCTCCACGTGCTGCAAGATTACGCTGCGGCCCACGGGGTGCCCGAGTACGCCGTGATCACCGACTTCTCGGTCCAGAGTAGCTGGCTGCGAGAGGGTGTGGACGGTTACTTCGTGGCTAGCGAGCTCACCCGCGATGTGCTCCTGGCGCGCGGGGTGGCGCCTGAGCGCATCCACGTGACCGGCATCCCCGTGCGGCTGGAGATCGCCGAGCCAAAGGAGCCCGCCGCGATGCGCGCCCGCCACGGCTTGCCGCTGGATCGACCGCTGATCACGGTTTTTGGCGGTGGTGTGGCGACCGAGCGGGTGCGGCATATGGTGGCGGAGTTGCTCCTCGGTGACACTCCGGCGACCGTGGTGGTGGTTGCTGGTCGCAACCATGAGCTCGGCGAGGCCCTCGCCGACCTCGCGAGTGGGCCGCGCGTGGAACTGCGCCTGCTCACCTTCATCGATTATGTCGATGATCTGGTGGCGGCGAGCGACCTGGTGATCACCAAGCCTGGGGGGCTGATCACCAGCGAGGTGCTGGCCCGAGGCACCCCATTGATCGTGATCGACCCGGTGCCCGGCCAGGAGGAGTGGAACGCCGACGTGGTGGCCGGCAGCGGGGCGGGCCTGCAGATCCGTGTTCCCGAGCTGGTACCGTGGGCGGTGCGGCTGCTGCTCGCCCAGCCGGAACGCCTGGCTACCATGCGCGCCCAGGCCAGCCAGATCGGGCGACCCCGGGCAGCCCATACGATCGCCGCGCGGGTAGTGGCTGAGCTCGCGGCAGGCTCAGCGCTGCCGCCGGAGGGTGCGGGCGGCGCAACATCCGGGTGAACCGTCCCTTCCCACCCTTCGCGATGACCTATCGCGCCCTTCCCGATGCAAGAGAGGCGGCCACCTTGCGCCCAAGTACCGCGTAGAACGACGAGATGCGCAGACAGGCCAGGTGGGCCGCCGTCACCGAGAGGCCACTATCAAAGAACTCGTCATCGACGCCCTCGATCACGCCGCGCACGCTGAAGCTCAGGAAGTCGTGGGGGTCCCAGACGTTCCACCAGGCCCCGAGGTGACGACGGTCGGGGAAGGGCGCCGCCCGCCCCTTCCCGTGGGCCGGGTCGCTCGCCAGGAAGAGCTGCATCTCTTCGAAGAGCCCCACCTGGGACGCGAGCGAGGCCCAGAAGTCCACGTGGATGGCCTCGCAGCCCGGTGTGTTTGGCAGAAAGTGGGTGAGCACATCGTAGAAGATGCTGCCGCCAAGGCTGTGGGTGAAGACGATCAGGGGCTCGCCCCCGCGCTGGAGCTGGTTCTCGCGGGCCGCCCGTAGCGCGCCGAGCACCCGAGCGGGGATGGCCCCGGGCCGCTCGGCGGTTCCCCGGTGGGCGAAGTAGTAGAGCGCATCGCCGATGAACATGGCGGTCAGCCGGGATTGCGGCCGCCCGAGCATGGCCGCGATCCGCCCCAGGTAGTAGCCGAGGGTCGCCGAGAGCCGCAGCCAGAGCTCGGCGAGCAGGTGGCGCCGACGCCCCCGGGGAAGCAGGGTGAGCAGGGGGTGATTGCGGATCACCGGTGGCGGCGTCGGCGGCAGGCTTGTGCCGTCCAGGCGCAACTCGACGCCGATGTCGCCCCAGTAGGCCACGCTGATCGCGACGTTCTGGGGGTCCGGCGCGATCACGGGAGCCACGTAGTGCCGCAGGTGGGCCAGCACATGGGCCGAGTCGACGTGGTAGCGCCGGTAGTACTCGCGGGTGCCGGCACCATGAACGAAGACGATCGGCATGGAACCCTCTCTGCTGGCGACCAGCCCCCCGCCTGCGCGTTCAGGGGTGGACAGAACTGGCGGACCGAAACGTGATGCTCCGCGTTAGGACACGCTGCTGGCCCTCACCCCGGCCTGCGCGGGGGCAGACCCCTGACCCCCTCTCCCGCGTACAGGAGAGGAGGGGCACAGCCCGTCAGGATGCGGCAAACCGTTGATCGAACTGTCCGCCCCTGAACAATCGTACACCCGGGCCCGCGTGTGGGCAAGCGCTCCCTCGTTGTGCCGGAGCTTGAGCAACACCCCGAGATTCCGCGCCCTGAGGAGCGCGCAGCGCGTATCATAAAGATGTTCGCTCGACGACGTTGCTGAAGCGCTGCCTTTGTGCCCGTGCGCCTGGTGCGCTTTGTCGCTCGACACCCACGGCGGCCACTGCTACGATCGTGCCGGACCAGGTGCCCGGGCCACACCGGCCCGCCGCCCGCAACGCGAGGCCCCGATCTGGAGTGACCCCTATGCCATCCTTGCCCTACGTGCTCGTTGATGCCTTCACCGACCGGCCCCTTGGCGGCAACCCCTGTGCGGTGCTCTTCGACACAGCGGCCCTCGACGACGCCACCATGCAGGCGATCGCCCGTGAGATGAACCTCTCCGAGACAGCCTTCGCGCGGGGCTCGGCGGTGGCCGATGTCGGCGCCCGCTACTTCACGCCCGTCGAGGAGATCCCCCTGGCCGGCCACCCCACCATCGCGACGATCTTCGCGCTTGTGGACGCCGGCCGCATCGCCCTGCGCGGCCCCGAGACGCTGGTCACGCTTGAGCTCCCCGCCGGCGTGATCGACGTGGTCGTCGAGGCCGAGGGTGGCCGCGCGCGCCGCGTGGTGATGAGCCAACTCGCACCCCGTTTTCTGGCCACCTACAGCCCGGTCGATGTGTTGCCTGTGTTCGGCCTCACCCCGGACGACCTGCTTCCCGGCGCGCCGATCCAGACGGTGAGCACCGGCACGCCCCAGCTGATGATCCCCCTGCGCAGCCATGAGGCCCTGCGCCGCACCAGGGTTAATCCCACCTCCTTCGCGGCGCTACGCGCCCGGGGCGACTTCTTCAGCCCGCACCTCTTCTGTCTCGGCGGGGCAACGGCGACGGGCCGGACCTTTGCGCGCCACTTCGGTCTGCCGCCCGACACTCCCGAGGACCCCTTCACTGGCTCGGCCACTGGCGGGATGGCCGCCTACCTCTGGCACTACGGCCTGATCGACACGCCCGAGTGGGTTGCCGAGCAAGGGCACTGGATGGGCCGCCCGGGCCAGGCGACGGTCGAGGTAATCGGCCCGCCGGAGGCGATCCGCACCGTACGGGTGGGCGGCGCGGCGGTGGTAGTTATCCGCGGGGTGTTGTACCTGTAGCCGGCGGCAGCCCGCCTGGTTGCGGTGGCGGCTCCGCAGCCCTTACGCCAACCCGTTGCGGGCGATAACGGCGCGGTACCAGGAGGCCGATGCTCGGGGCGTACGCGCCAGGGTGGCATAGTCCACCCGCACCAGCCCGAAGCGCGGCCCGTAGCCATCCTCCCATTCGAAGTTATCCAGCAGCGACCAGACAAAGTAGCCCCGCAGGTTTGTCCCTGCCGCGAGGGCCTTGTGGGCCGCCGCAAGATGGTCGCGCAGGTAAGCAATCCGTGATGGGTCGTGGATGGCCCCGTCCGGGCCTGGCCTATCTGCGAAAGCAGCGCCGTTCTCGGTAATGTAGAGCGGCAGCGGGGTATACTCGGTCGCCAGGGCGAGGGCCTCGGTGATGCAGGGCGGGTAGATCTCCCAGCCCATCGCCGTGCGCGGGCCGGGGCCCGGGAGGGCGCGCACGCCGCGCAGGGGGTTGCGATCCCGCGTGGCCAGGGTGCGGGTGTAGATGTTCAGGCCGAGGAAATCAATTGGCGCCCCGATCACGGCCAGATCGCCGGGGAGCGCCGGCAGCCGCAGGGTGCGCCGGCCAAAGAAGCGCAGCGCCGCCTCGGGGTAGCGGCCCCGGAAGAGCGGCTCCAGAAAGAGGCGGTTCGTCAGAGCGTCGAGCGTGGCGGCGGCCCGTACGTCGCCCGGCTGGGGGCTGGCGGGGTGGCAGGGGCGCAGGTTGAGCGCAATGCCGATGCCGGCGTGAGCGCCGGGGGATGGAGCGGGCACGAGCTGGCGATAGGCGCCCACCGCCAACCCGTGGGCGAGCAGCAGATGATGGGCGACGGCCAGGAGCAGGCGAGGCCGGCGCAGCCCGGGCGCCTTTGTTCCACCGGCATAGCCGGCATAGGCCACCAGCATCGGCTCGTTGATCGTCGCCCAGAGCGGCACATCGTGACCCAGGCGCTCGAAAAGGCAGGCCGCGTACTCGGCGAAGCGCAGGGCCGTCTCCCGGCTGGCCCAACCACCCCGCTCCTGCAGCGCCTGCGGCAGGTCCCAGTGGTAGAGCGTCGCCATGGGCACGATGCCACGCTCGCGCAGGGCGGCGACGAGCCGCCGGTAGAAGTCGATCCCGGCCTGGTTGGGCCGGCCGCCTCCGGTGGGGAAGATTCGCGGCCAGGCAATGCTGAAGCGGTAGGCCCGCAGGCCGAGCTCTTCCATGAGCGCCACGTCGTCGGGCCAGCGATGGTAGTGGTCGCAGGCCACTTCGCCGCTTGCGCCACCGGCCACGCGGCCAGGCATGCGGCAGAAGCGATCCCAGATACTCTCGCCGCGCCCGTCCTCGGCGACGGCCCCCTCGATCTGGTAGGCCGAGGTGGCGGCGCCCCAGAGGAAGCCAGGCGGAAAGGCGAGCGCCGACACTTGGTCCGAGGACTCCTGGCCCACGGCGGGATCTCCGGCAGGGTTTCCTGGCGCGTAGGGGCCGGTGGCAGATCCATCAGCCGCCGATCATCATCGCGGTCGCCCGGGGGGCTTCCTGACTCTCGCGCTAGAGCGCGCGGAGCTGAGCGGCGAGCTGTTCAGCGGGAGCGTAGCCGAGGTTCAGCGCGCGCACCCGGCCCCGCGAGTCAACCACCGCCGTGGCCGGCACGGTGAGGAGCCCGAGGCGATCAACGAGCTCGGGGTAGGCGGGGGCGGCCAGGCTCCGGATGACGACCGCCTCGCCCCACTCGGCGGCCAGGCGCTCCAGGGCCGGCCCTTGCCGGGTGCGGCACTCGGCGCAGTTGGGCGCCGAGAAAGCGATCACGGCGGGCCGGCCGGGCGGGATGATCGCGGCGAAGGGCGTCTCGGCGGCCAGTCGGGCGAGGCGCCGGGCGTGCCAGTACCGCAGCGCGCCCAGCAAGGCCGCTATGGTCCCGGCGACGAGGAGCAGGATCAGCAGCCGCTCGAACATCAGCGCCCCCGCAATCGCTGTAGCTGGAAGAAGACGAAGCAGCCCGCGCAAAAGCCGAAGAGCAGGTTGACCGCCGCCAGCGCCACTACCAGCAGCACAAGTGCCCAGCCCAGAGCCGCCGCGCCAGCCAGGAAGGCGAGCAGCGCGAGGCCGAGCACGCCAGCACCCATACCCTGCGCGAAGCGGTGAGGGGCGGCATCCTCCTCGTGGAGATCTGGCTTGAGCAGGCCCGCTGGCCGTAGCACGTCGCGGTAGAGGCGTTGGAAGAGTGCCAGGCGGGGGGTGAGCGTGCCCAGCGCCATCACGACGGCGACGGTAGCTACCAGCCAGATCTGGTCGAAGAGAAAGCTTCCCAGGAGCAGGGTGACGATCGCGGCCTGATTGACGCGCAGGGCCGTGCGATCAACCGGCGGGGCGGGACGCGCCGTGGCGGGAGGGGTTGCCATCGTGGCCTCCCTTGAGCAGGCAAGCAGGGCGTTGATTACTATCTAGCGCAACATTGTTGGCATTGTAGATCCAGCCGCCGCCGCTGTCAAGCGAAGAAGCCCGAGCGGGCGATGATCTCATCAGCGGTCACGAAGGTCGCTTCAACCACCGACTGCCCGGTACGCCGCTGGTAGGCCCGCTCGGCATCAACAATCTGAAACCGCATCACGGATCCCCTCCCGATCGTGTGGGTTCACACCCACGGCGCGTACCTTTGGAGGCACGCATAGCGCCTCACGTGGCGTGAAGCGCGATCGGCCAGAAGACGGGATTGCCGGGGCGAACGGCGCGGCGGCTATCCGGAGACGACCGGGCTGAGCTCGCGGCGCAGGCGCTCGAACCCGGTGCGCATCCGCGTCTTCACCGTGCCAAGGGGGATCTGCATACAGGTGGCGATCTCGGCCTGGGTGAGGCCACCGTAGTAGGCCAGGTCGATCACCTGGCGCTGGTCGGGCGTCAGCACCCGAAACGCGGCGCGCACGGCCACGCGCACGAGCTGGGCATCGCTACCACCCTCCCCATCGCCCGGAGCGGCGTCTGCGTCGGGGAGCCACTGCTCACGCTGGCGCGCCTGGAAGGTGCGCGAGCGCACGGCATCGATCGCGCGGTGGCGAGCCAGACCGATCAGCCAGGCAACCAGCGAGGCGCCGGCGCGGAACTGGGCCGCCGAGCGCCAGGCCGAATAGAAGGTGTCCTGCAACACCTCCTCGGCCACCCCACGATCGCCGGTGATGCGCAGCGCGATCGTGTAGAGTAGCCGGTGGTAGCGGTCGTAGATCTCGCCCAGGGCCACTTCGTCGCCAGCCAGCACCGCCGCGATCAGCTCGTTCTCGTTGCGCAGCATGCTTCGCTCCTGTTCAACTCCGGCGAGCACCTGCGCCCAGGGTAGCGAAACGGGGTGCCGGCTGCCCCGCCATTTTTGTGCCAATCAGCGCTCACCTGACGCTCACCAGATCAGTCAGACGGCGCGATGCCCCACCCCCACAGGGTGGGAGCGGGGCATCGACACGGAGAGGGGGCGCGGGCTACTCAGCCAGATCGGGGATGAGCGTCCCAGGCTCTACACCGGGCATCACGTCCTCGCCCTCGACGGGCTCGGGAACCGCTGCGTCGGCGTCGGCCATGTTGCTGGCCACCAGCAGCTTCTCGGCCATGCCGCTCACGGCGCGGGCCCGCTCGAGCTGTAGCCAGCCCGACCAGCCCTTGCCCAGCGCGATCTGGCTGGAGAAGTAGGCCACGTCGGCCGTGCCCTGAACCACCACCGCCATGCGCCCATCGCTCTGCAGGGCGGTGGCGGGGTTATTCGTCAGGTAGCCGCCGTGGGAGCGCCACTCGATCCACCGGCCGTTGGGCGCGGACTGCTGGATCTGGTAGAGCGCGCCGTTGGCGCCACGCACGAAGGCGGCGAGCCGGCCATCAGCGTAGCGGGCCACAGCGGGGTTGCTGGTGAGGTGGCCGCCGAGCCGCAGCCATTCGCCATAGGCACCGCCCGGGGTGAGCTGCGACTTGACGTAGAGGCCCATGTCGGTGCCACGGGCAAAGATGGCCATGCGCCCATCGGCGTGATAGCCCAGGGCCATGTAGCTGGTGACGATCCCGCCGAGGTTCACCCAGCCGCCGCTGAAGCCGTTGTTGGCCTCGCGCTGCAGGTAGATGTTGCCCTCGGTCCCACGAACGATCACCTCCATGCGTCCATCGCTGTGCTGGCCGATCACCGGCGCGCTGGTGATGTAGCCGCCGAGGTTCACCCAGTCGCCGAACTCACCGTTAGGCTTGTTCTGGATGCGGTAGAAGAGCCGGTTGTCGGTACCGCGCACGAACACGGCGATCCGGCCATCGCGGCGCACCGTCTGGGCCACCGGCTCGTCGAAGATCTGGCCGCCCAGGTCGATCCAGTTGGTCCAGTTACCGTTGGGGACGATCTGGTGCGCCATGTAGAGCCGGTTGTTGGAGCCGCGCACGAACACCGCCAGGCGCCCGTCGGCGTTGCGGGCAGCGGCCGGGTTGCCCTGGACGATCCCGCCGCGTGAGGCCCAGGTAGCCCAGGCGCCCCCAGGGGCGGTCTGCCAGATGTGGTAGAGGGCGTTATCGGCCCCACGCGCGAAGGCCTCGAGACGACCGTCGGCGTTGTTGGTGATCGCGAACTTGATATTTGTGGCGAGAGGGCCGGACATCGTTGTTGCTCCTGAGGTTTTTGCGTAGCTCTGCTCGGGCCTGCGGAGAGGATAGCAGCACGCAACCAGGAGCGGATCGCCCGGATTGACCATCTTGCCGAGGATACGCGGCATGGCTCGCTGGCTCGTTAGAGCCATGGCGAGCCATGCCGCCACGTGATCTGCAGGCATGTCCAGCGTATGGACAGCGACTCAATCGAAGCGCGGCCATCGTCCGGTCACATGCGCCGGGGCGCAGCGTGCGGTATCGACGCGGTACCGAACGTGCCGTGTGGTTCCCTGAGTTGCGCGGGGCCAGAGACGATCACCGCTGCGGCGGGATATTCTGGTTGAGCCGGAAGATGTTCTCGGGGTCATACCGAGCTTTGATCGCGGCCAGGCGCGCCAGGTTCGGCCCGTAGGCGTCGCGCACCTCATGGGGCTCCCCCCGCCCAAGGAAGTTCACGTAGCTACCGCTGCCCGCGTAGGGCCGCAGGAGCTCCTTCACGCCGCCGGCCCAGGCCAACTGGGGCTCTGCGGGGCCGCTCTGCCACGCCGCCGTGGCGGTGAGAAAGTACTGCGGGGCGCGCAGGGCAAAGGCGGTAGCCTCGGTCGCCACCCGCGAGGCGGCGCCGTGCAGGCGCTGCAGCATGATCGTGGCGAAGGGTGTGGGCCTGCTAGCCGCCGCCACCAGCAGGGCCTCCACGGCACCGTCGCTGAGCACAGGGAGGGTCGTGGTGACCCCGCTGAAGCGGAGCCCGACGGGCATTGGCTCAGCCTCGGCGTAGAGGTTGGCGTAGGCCATCGGTGCTACGCTGTCGGCGGCGGGCAGGCCAGAGGCGCGTAGGGGCGCCAGCAGGCGCTCGCCCGCCGCCAGGTCGTCGCCGCTGTAGCAGACGTCAACCACCAGGGCTGGACCGATCCGGGGCGGAGTCACGAGCCGGGCCATCGTCGTCAACTCATCCGGCGCGGCCAGGTCGAGGGCACGCAGAGCCTGGAGGCCAGCACGGGCATCGGCGAGCGGGATGACAACCCGGCCAGCGAGTACGCGCTCAAGCGGATGGAGCTGGTACTCGATCTCCGTGACGATCCCAAAATTGCCGCCACCGCCGCGCAGGGCCCAGAAGAGCTCGGGATGCTCGCTCGCGCTGGCGGTACGCAACTGGCCGTCGGCGGTGACGATCTGAAAGGAGCGGACGTTGTCGATCGTCAGCCCGTGCTTGCCCATCAGCCAGCCAATGCCGCCGCCGAGGGTCAGGCCGCCGAGGCCCACACCTGCGGCGTTGCCGGTGGTGGTGGCGAGACCGTGAGCGGCGGCGGCGCTCACGAACTTGCCATTGGTGGCGCCGGGCTGGGCGCGAGCGATCCGACGCGTGGGATCCAACGTTACCGCATCGAAGCGGGAGAGATCCACCACTACGCCGTCGTCGCAGAGGGCGAGGCCCGCACCGTTGTGGCCGCCGCTGCGCACCGCCAGAGGCAGATCGAAGGCCCGGGCGAAGGCGATGGCCGTCGCGATATCGCCGGCGTCGCGCGGGCGAACGATAAAGCCTGGGTAGCGGTCTACCTGGGCGTTCCAGTGCTGGCGGGCCTCCTCGTAGCCGGGCTCGCCACGGAGGATGAGCTCGCCGGCGATTCGCCGGCGGAAGTTGCCAATGGCGCGGAGCTCAAGCGGAAAGGTCTCGCTGGACGGATGCACAGCCATGCGGGAGTCCCCCTGTATCTATGGCGACCGTGACGCACCGGCGCCACGGGATGATGCCGATCGCTGGCACCTCTCCACGACAATGCGGAGGGAGGAGGCGGGCCGGATGCGCCGGGTGCGAGGCATGTTGCCCACACTCGCGTTACCCCGCCGGGTAGCCAGCGGCGAACCCACAGGACTCCCGATATGCCCCCGCCATTTTCAGCTAGTGCTGTTCCAACCTTAGCGGTTGGGCATCGAGGATGGACTCGGGGAGGGCGAAGCCCTCCCCGAATCTCCCATGCCCGAACAGCTCGGCTGTTTCTGCACTAGCGATCGTGTGTACGGGCAGAAGCCGGACGGTGGTAGTCCGGCTACGATCATCTTCGAGGGGAAACAGAGGCCTACCGCCGCGCCACCCGCTTTGCCATAAGGATGTCAGGCCTGCCGGGGCCGTTGGCGTCGGGCACGACTCCCACAATCACGAAGCCGCAGCGCTGGTAGAACTCGTAGGGATGGCCGCGCAGGTTGCGGATGGCGGCGATGTGTGGCCAGGGGTCGGGAAAGAGCTCCACACCGCTGAGGCTGGTCATGCCGGCCTGGTCATCGGTGCCGAGGGTAATTGTGAGGCCGCCACGGGCGGCCACCTGGCGCTCGAAGTCGGCCACCAGGGCGCGGCCCAGGCCCCGGCCACGGGCATCGGCGCGCACGACGAGGGGGTGGAGCTCCCAGACATTGCCATCATACTCGGGCACGCCGCCGATCCAGCCGAGCACGGCGCCGGCCTCGTCGCGGGCGGCGCGGCAGATCTTGCCGGGCTCCAGGGCATCGTGGAGCTCTTCCAGGGCGGACGCGAGATCAGGCCAGGCATCCGGCCAGTGCTCGCGGAAGCCCTCGACGAGCAGGGCCGCCGCCTCGCGGATGGCGCCGGTGTCGGTGGGGTGAAGGTCGTCGATCCGCAATGAGTTCTCCCGGCGCGCCACGGGGCGCCCTCATGTTCAGGAAGGTTGCGCCGTCTGCGGAGAGCTGGAGCGCGCCAGAACGCCGTCCACGTGTGGTGCTCCAGTTCCGGTTCTCAGTTTGTGCCCGACACCAGGTTCCCCTGGGCAAGTCGCGTGCCCCTGCGGGGCATACAAGGGCAGACAGCACGTCCGTCGGAGGCGTGGTTTACGGCGTTGGGAGACACTGCTGACCCTCACCCCCACCTGCGCCGGGGGCAGGCCCGCAGGCATTCCTCCCTGGACGCCCGCCTGCGCGGGCGTGACATGTATAGCGGCACCCGGCCCGCCATGCAGACCCCTGGACGCCCGCTGGCGCGGAGGTGCCAGGCGTGTGTTGGGCTGTCGTTCCCGCGCACGCGGGAACCCAGCGTCCCCCGCTTGCGCGGGGGCAGGCCCCCACTTGGGTGGGGCAGGCCCGCAGGCATTCCTCCCTGGACGCCCGCTGGCGCGGGCGTGACATGCACCGCGACACCCGGCCCGCCATGCGGGCCCCTGGCCGCCCGCTGGCGCGGGCGTGACACAAGGGCGACGGGGGTGTCGTTCTCGCGGAAGCGGGAACCCACCACCCCCGCCTGCGCGGGGGCAGATCCCTGGCCCCCGCTCCCAGAGCGGGAGCGGGGGAACGTCGCCTGCCAGAATGATAGCGCAGACGGTCGATCAGCGCTATTAGGGGATGATCACCCCGCGCCCGATGATACGCCGGTGTTTGAAGTCGTCGATAGCGGTATTAATCTGCTCGAGCCGGTAGTGCTGGCCGTGCAGCTTCACGCGGCCCTCGGCGTTCAGCTCCATCAGCTCAACGAGCTCGAGGTAGTTGCCCACCAGGCTCCCCTCGATCGCGATCTCGCTGATCACCATATGCACGGTAGGCACCTGCACCGCACCACCGTAGCCAACAATGTAGTGGGTGCCGCCCTGGCGCAGCATCTGCCAGGAGAGTTGCTCGGCCCCCAGCTCGCCCACGAAGTCGATTACGGCGTGCGCGCCGCCCCGAGTGAGCTCCCGCACCTCCTGGACCACATGATCGCCGCCGTCGAGCACGTGGTGGGCACCCAGCTCCCGCGCCAGCTTGCGAGCGTTCTCAGAGCGATCGACGGCGATGGTGCGGGCACCGCACAGCTCGTGGAGGGATTGCAGGGCAACGTGGCCCAGGCCACCCACGCCGAGCACCACGCAGTACTGGCCGGGTGTGAGCTTTCTGGCCGCCTTCTTCGCAACCCGGTAGGCCGTGATGCCAGCGTCGGCCAGGGGCGCCACATCCACCGGGGCGACATTGGGGTTGAGCTTGATCAGCGCCCGCTCGTTGGTGAGCAGATAGTCGGCGAAGCCACCATCGCAGTTCAGGCCAGGGAAACTGCCGTGCTCGCAGTACATGTCCTCGCCTCGCCGGCAGCCGAGGCAGACACCGCAGGAGCGCAGCGGATGGCAGATCACCGGATCGCCCACCTTGACCGAGGTAACCCCGGGGCCGACATCTTCGACCCAGCCGGCGTTCTCGTGGCCGAGCACGTAGGGCAGCAGGGTGCGCTGCGGGTCCTGGATATCCTTCCAGACGCCCTCGATGATGTGCAGGTCGGTACGGCAGAGGCCCGCCGCGCCCACGCGCACGATGACTTCGCCCGGCTTGCTGATCTGCGGCGCGGGAATATTGTCGAGCTTGAGCTCGACATTCATGTGCTCGTCGTACTCATACAGGCGCGCAGCTCTCATCTCCAGCCTCCTTACAAAGCAAGAACCGGGAACCGGGGAACCGCAAGCGGACGGTATTCCGGCGCGCTTTAGCTCTCCGCAGATGGCGCAACCATTTCGAGCAATGCGCTCGTGATCGGCCACGGTGCTGATGCGGGATGGCCGGGAGGGCGCCCACCAGCGACGCCCCGAGGCCCCCATCCGGCGCCATCGTGGCCGATTCCTTGCCGACAGTGTGGAAACCCAGCCGCCCCGCTGATCGCGCCAGACAGCGGATGGTCCTCAGCCGATGACGGAGCACAATGGCGAGGAGCAGCCGGGAGTTAGTCCCCCGGGCCATTCAGAGCCGGCCCGACGAGCAGGGCATCGCCGACGCTTCCGTGGCAGCCGGCCTGCTCGGGGCGAAACTGGGTACGCAACAAGCCCTCGCACAGCGTCGTGTTGAAGGCGATATTGAGCCGGGCTGCCCGCGAGCGCCGCAGGTAGGCAGCCAGATCCACCTCGGCCAGCGGCTGCCCCTCTGTAGTGGTAAAAAGCAGCGCCTCAGGGGCCTGGGCAAGGCCGAGCTTGCGGCGCTTGTGCAGGTACTTCTCCAGGTCAGCGGCGGCCAGGGGCACCCGCAGGGCCGTCCCATCCGGCGTCACGACACGCACATCTTCACCCTGAGGCGTCAGCGCACCGACCCTGAGGGCGAGGGCGGTAGCTTCATCGATCCCGGCCTGACGCAGCCGGCGCAAGAGCACATCCTGGCGAGCGAGGAAGCCCTTCAGAGTGAAGGTATGCCTGAGCGCCTCGAGCCCCTCGTCCACCAGATCGTCCGGAAAGGTCTCGGCGAAGGACTTGCCCGCGTTGATCCCCGCGTTGATCTCGTTCTCGGCGCAGTTATTGCGCACGAGCACCGTGACTGCCGCGACCCCCGGCACTCGGGCGACTTCATGGCGGATGTCGGAGGACATCAGGAAGACGAAGTTGGGGGCGCACCAGAAGGTCGGCACGGTGTAGCGCACAGTTACGTGGCCACCGGTGATCGTCACCTCGTCGATGAAGCCGAGGCGGGTGAGCGGCGCATCGAGCTCAGGATCGTAGACCTGATCGAGGGCGGCGAAGACCTGATCGCGCGAGAGCGGCACACTGCTGATCGTGCTCATCGGTTAGATCGCCGGCTCGAGGCGCGACGGCTCCTCGCTCACATCATCTTCACCGAGGGTCACGGGCGCGCCACGGAGCTGGGCCGCCTTCTGCTCAACGTCGATACCGTAGAGGCGAGCGGCGTTGAGCCCAAGGATCTTGGCCTTCGTCTCGGCGGTCAGATCGACGCCGTACTCCGCCTTAATATCCTCGGGCAGCTCGAAGGCCATAAACTTATCGATCAGCCAGCCGGGGGTCCAGAGCGCATAGTCGCTGGCGAAGGTCAGCTTGTCGGGGCCGAGCCAGTAGAGCAGGTTGGCGATCACCTCGGCAAAGTAGCGCGGGCGCGAGTGGATGAAGGGCAGTGCAACGGCCAGACCGCCCCAAACGTTCGTCTCCTGGGTGGCGATCCAACAGAAGTCCTCGAGCCGTGGCAGGCCGCAATGCTCAACGATAAAGGTCAGGCCCTGGTAGCGCGTGGCAACCTCGTCAACATCGGCGACGTCGAAGGCGTCGCGGTTGAGCGGCCAGATCGTGGGACCCTTGTGCACGTGGATCCGGGTGATCCCGAGCTTCTCGCACTCGGCGAAGAACGGCTGGGCCTCGGGGTCGGTCAGCTTCCAGCCCTTCGAGCCATTGTTCCACTCGGCGGTGTAGAGCTTTACGCCCGGGATCCCATACTCCTGCCTGGCACGGCGCAGGGCGTTCAGACCGAGCGGGCCATCCTCACCGTGGCGGGGATCGAAGGAGCCGTTGAGGATCACGCGGTCGGGATAGGCCTTCTTTAGCTGGTAGTTGCGCTCGATCGGGTTGAAGCCGGTTTTGTAGAAGTCGAAGAGGTTGGTCGTCTGCAGGATGCACATATCGACATAGCCATCGACAAACAGATCCCTGGCCATGTCGTTAACCGAGTACTTCTCGTAGTGCTCGAGGGTCCAGACCCGATCGGGCGGCGAGAGATTCTTGTGATAGGCGTAGAAACAGTCGATCCAACCTTTACCATACTGGTTGAGCTGGTTTGCGGGGCTAGCGTCCCAGAGGTGTGTGTGGGCATCAATGACGAAGAGCTCACTACCATCGGCCATGCGATACATACCGTCCTCCTCTGCTTCATTGCCCTGAGACCATTCGCCGCGATCCACCCTGAAGGCAGCGTCGGTGCATGGAAGGAGTGGCCCCGACGACTCGCCGGGACCGGGGAAGAACGCTCTAGCCTCTGACACCAAGGGTTAGCCGCATCTTAGCAGGGTGGGCAGGCGGCGACAACCGGGGCCCAGTGAAAACCGGGTGAAAATTTGCCGCAGTGGTATAGACCTCGCCCACGGCTTGTGCTATAACGTGCACATCCCCAGGAGCTGTACGCAGCCGCGATGCAAGGGTGCGGGCGCAATGGAGCAAACCGGGCGAACAAGCCTTGCTTTGTCGTCGTCCCTCGACATCGAGCAATTCGCACGGCGTCTGGCGGCGATGCGCGAGGCGTTCCTGGCCACCGGGAGCACCGGGCGGCTCCAGCCACGGACGCTGATCTACGACTCGTGGCGGCGCTGCCGGGCCCTTGCGGTCGATGCCGAGCGCAACCTTGCCGGCTTCGGCGCCGCAAGCGACCAGCAACTCGCCGAGCTCCGGGCGCGCAACGAGGGGCTGCTGCTGGCGGCTGGCCCGGTGCTGGCCAGGCTCGTGGCGATGCTCGCCGATATTGGCTATGTCGTCGCCCTTGGCGACGCGGCGGGCAACCTGCTCGAGGTCGCGGGCGATCCCGAGTGCCGCCGCCGGCTGGCACGGAAGGGGCTGCTCCCCGGGAGCAACTGGAGCGAGGCAACGGCGGGCACGAACGCGATCGGCACGGCCCTGGCCACCGGGCGGGTGGTGCAGTTGCTAGCCGCCGAGCACTACTGCGCCGGCTGGCAGGATGTCACATGCACTGCCGCGCCGATCCGGCACCCCGGCAGCGGCGCCCTGGTGGGGGTGCTCGATATCACCGGCGACTATCGGCTCGCGCAGCCATTCCTCAGTGGGATGCTCGCCGCCGCCGCGCTCGAGGTGCAGCGTGGCCTGATTGCCGGCCAGCGCGAAGAGCAGGCCCCCGTTCGATTCGCCGGTGTTGCCGTTCCGCCGCCCACTGCCCAGGAGGCCCCGGGCCTTACGCTGCCGCAGCCGGCCCATGGTGGCGGTTCCTGGCGCGGCTCCCCGGCCGAGCGGCTCGCCGCCGCGACCAGCGTGATGAGTTCGGGGCTTGATCTCGGGCTGACACTCGATCGTGTAGCGGCTCAGGTGGGGCTGTCGCTCGGGCTGCCCTGTGCCGGTGTGGCGCTCCTCGATAGCCCGGACGGCCCGGTGATCCGGATCTGGGTGGGCGAGAACCCGCGCACCACCGCCCTCGGCCCAACACTCACAGCGCTGCTCCGCGCGCCCGTTGCCACGGCATGGCTGGCGCACAAGGAGCCAGTCCTGCTGGCCGGTCCGGCCCAACTACCGCCGGAGCTAGTGGCACCCTGGGCGCAGGCGAACCTCGGGGCCCTGGCACTCTTCCCACTCGTCGCGCCACGGGGCCCATTCGGCCTGATCGCCGCCCCACAGCCTGGCGCTGCGCGCTGGGCAGCGGATGAGGTACAGCTTGGCCAGGCCCTGGCCTCCCACGCGGCGATTGCCCTCGAGAACGCCCGGCAGTTTACGATGCTACGAGCCTATGCGGCGCATACCGAGGCGCTCAACACCCTGACGGTCTTTCTGAACACCCTCCTCGACCCCGGCCAGCACCTCGAGTTGATACTGCGCCAGATTATTGAGATTACCGATCGTGATGCCGGCCTGATTTGCCTCCGGAGTACGCCTGACGGAGCCCTTACCCCCGCCGCCGTCTATGCTCTGTCCGTTCCAACAACTGAGCCGCACCCGCCGCTGCCGCCCGCCCTGATACAGCTGGTAGAGGCGGTGGACCTGACCGGACAAGCGCTGCTGCTCTGCCGCCAGCACGAGTCCGAGCAGGAGGCCGAGGTACTCGTCGCGATGGGTGTCTGCGACGTTGTGGCTGTGCCGCTCACCCAGAACACCAGCAGGCTGGGAGTGCTGGTGGTGGCCCATCGCCGCCACCACCAGATGAGCCGAGAAGCCTTGCTCCTCTTCCAGACGATCGCGCAACAGCTTGCCCTGACGCTCAGCAACGCCCGCCTGCGCCGAGCCGCCAGCGAGAACGAAGCCCTCCGCGAGGCCGACCAGCTCAAGAGCGCGTTTCTGGCCATGGTCACCCATGAGCTGCGCTCCCCACTGACGGCCATCCGCGCCTCGGTCGAGGGGCTCCTCGATCGGGCCAGCCCGGTCCCGGCGAGCGAGGCTGTCGGGCTGCTCCAGAATATCTCCCGCCAGGCAGGCAGGCTGGGGCGCTTCGTGGACCAACTGCTCGACCTGTCGCGGATCGAGGCGGGCACACTCGCCATTGACCGTGAGTGGGTCGAGGTGGCCGCCATGCTCGATGACGTGCTGAGCTCGTTCCAGCGCCGCGCCCCTGCCTGTGTGGTCGAGCGGGCTTTCTCGCCAGACCTGCCCCTGCTCTACCTCGACCAGGCTCTGACAGTCCAGGTGTTCTGGAATTTGCTGGAGAACGCTCAGAAATACGGGCCGCCCCAGGGGCCGATCCGAGTCGAGGCCTTTTGTACCGGCGCCCGGGTATTGATCAGCGTGGCCGATCGTGGCCCCGGGGTTGCGCCGCAGGATCGCACGCGCATTTTCAACCACTTCGTGCGCCTCGATCGGGATCGGCGTGCCCAGATCGCCGGTAGCGGCCTTGGCCTGGCGATCTGCCGTGGAGTCGTTGAGGCTCACGGCGGGCAGATCTGGGTGGACGATCGGCCCGGCGGCGGCAGCGTCTTCCGGGTCGCATTGCCGCTGGCCACGCCAGATCTGGTGGCCCTGCACCGATCTGAGCCCGCCCCGCCAGGGCTCACGACAAGCAAAGGGGGGGCCGGACGATGAGCGGCGGCCAGCGCATTCTGCTCGCCGACGACGACCCCGGGATTGTCGAGGCGATCCGCGCGGCGCTCGAAGCTCACGCCTTCGAGGTTGTCAGCACCGGAGACGGCGAGGCGGCGCTCGCCGCGTTTGAGCATACGGCACCACACCTGGTGCTGCTCGACCTGGTGATGCCACGGGCGAGCGGGCTCGATGTCTGCCGGAGGATCCGCCAGCGCGCGGCGACGCCGATTATCGTGCTGAGCGTCAAGGGTTCGGAGGCCGACATCGTCAGCGTACTCGATAGCGGCGCCGATGACTATCTGGTCAAGCCGTTCCGGCTCAGTGAACTGCTGGCGCGCGTGCGCGCCGTCTTGCGCCGGGGGAGCCGCATCGCGAGCCGCCTCGTCATTTGCCAGGATCTCGAGATTGATACCGACCAGCGGAGCGTATCACGCGCAGGGCAACCTGTGGCCCTGACCCCAACGGAGTACGCGGTGCTTGCCGAACTGGCGACCAACGTCGGGCGGGTTGTCACCTCGCGCCAGCTGCTCCAGCGGGTCTGGGGGCCGCAGTACAGCGATGCTACCGACTATGTCAAAGGGGTGATCAGGCGGTTGCGGGTCAAGCTCGAGCCCGATCCGGCCCACCCGCGCTACCTGCTTACCGAGCCACACCTCGGCTACCGGCTCAATGACACGCTGTAGGTGCCCGCGAACGCTGATTGCACCAGGGCAACGAGCCAGGATCGGTGGTGGCGGGCTTACCCTGCCAGCCTTACCGGCAGGCTGGCGGAGTGACGTACCCTATTGCACGTCGGCGGCAGCGACCCACACCGGCACCTGGCGGCGCGGCGATGCAAGTCGTCCTGCCCAAGCGGGAAGGGCCTGCCTCCGCCCAAGCGGGGGGAGGGCCAGCAGCGTACCCCAATGCCGTACACCACGGTTCCGACCAGCCGTTCTGTCCGCCCCGCGTGTACCGACCGGGTTTCGTGATCCACATAGGAGGCGCACGGTGACCAACGAAATCCCCTTCGGCGATGTCTGGCTTGCCGCGCTGACACCACGGAGCTTCTTGCAGCGCAGTGCCCGCGTCTTCCCCGAGCGCTCGGCCGTGATCTACGGTGCGCGGCGCTTCAGCTACCGCGAGCTTGATGAGCGGGTGCGCCGGCTCGCCGCCGCAATGCGTAGCCTCGGCGTGGGCCCCGGTGACAGGGTGGCCTTCCTCTGCCCCAATATCCCGCCGCTGCTCGAAGCTCACTTCGCCGCCCCGCTGATCGGCGCCGTGCTCGTGGCGATCAATACGCGCCTCAACGCCGGGGAGGTCGGCTACATTCTCGACCACTCCGGCGCGAAGCTGCTCTTCGTCGATAGCGAACTGGCCCACCTCGCCGCGCCACACCTGGGCACGGTGGCCACCCTCCAGGCCGCCATCACCATCGCCGACGCCGAAGCCGGTGCCCCCGGCCAGCGCCTCGAAGGCCCCGAGTACGAGGCCTTGCTGGCGGCCAGCGAGCCCCTCGGCTGGGACGAAGCGGCGCCCGTGCGGGAGACTGACACGATCAGCATTAACTACACCAGCGGCACCACCGGCCGCCCCAAGGGCGTGATGTACTCCCACCGTGGCGCCGCCCTCAACGCCCTCGGCGAAGTGATCACCGCTCGCCTCGATAGCCGCAGCGTCTACCTCTGGACGCTGCCCATGTTCCACTGCAACGGCTGGTGTTTCCCCTGGGCCGTCACCGCGATGGGGGCGACCCACGTCTGCATGCGTCGCTTCGACCCGGCCGCCGTGGTGCGCCTGATCGCCGAGCACGGCGTGAGCCACTTCTGCGCCGCCCCCACCGTGCTGATCATGCTGCTCAACAGCCCGGCCATCACCGAACTGACCCTCAAGGTCCCGCTACATATCGTCACCGCTGCCGCCCCGCCCTCCCCCACCGTGCTCGCCGCCGTCGAAGCCCTTGGCGCCACCATCACGCACGTCTATGGTCTCACCGAAACCTACGGCCCCCATACGGTCTGCGAGTGGCACCCCGAGTGGGACGCCCTGCCCCCCGAGCGCCGCGCCCGCCTTAAGGCCCGCCAGGGCGTACCCTACCACCACGCCCAGGAGCTGCGCGTGGTGGACGACCAGATGAACGACGTGCCAGCCGACGGCACCACCCTCGGCGAGATGGTGATGCGCGGCAACAACGTGATGCAGGGCTACTACCGCCAGGAAGAGGCCACCGCTCAGGCCTTCCGTGGCGGCTGGTTCCATAGCGGCGACGTGGGCGTGATGCACCCCGACGGCTATATTGAACTGCGCGACCGCGCCAAAGATATTATCATCTCCGGCGGTGAAAATATCTCCACGATCGAAGTGGAGCAAGCGATCTATCAGCACGAGGCCGTGCTCGAGGTGGCCGTGGTGGCCCGCCCCGATGAGCTCTGGGGCGAGGTGCCGGTGGCCTTCGTCACCCTCAAGGCCGGTGCCGAACTGGGTGAAGCCGAACTGATCGCCTTCTGCCGTGAGCGCCTGGCCGCCTACAAGTGCCCCAAGGCGGTTGTGTTCGGCGATCTACCCAAAACCTCCACCGGCAAGATTCAGAAGTTCAGGCTCAGGGAGCGATTCTGGGAGGGCAGGGAGCGCGGGATCAATTAACATGAGGCGCGGGGGCGAGAGCGGGAGAGGACGGGGAGAGCAGGCGCCCCCACTGTCGCGAGCGATCGAAGGGAGCGAGCATGTCCCAGTATGACCGCCAGTTTGGCTTCAACACCCGTGCCCTCCACGCCGGCCAGCGTCCCGACCCGACCACCGGTGCGCGGGCCGTGCCGATCTACCAGACGAGCTCCTACGTCTTCGACGACCCGGAGCACGCCGCCGCGCTCTTCAACCTTCAGCGCCTCGGCCACATCTATACCCGCATCTCCAACCCCACCACCGCCGTCTTCGAGGAGCGCGTCGCGGCGCTGGAGGGCGGCGTAGGTGCTCTGGCGGTAGGCAGCGGCCAGGCCGCCCAGCTGATCGTCTTCGCGAGCCTCTGCGAGGCCGGCGACGAGATTGTGGCCGCCAGCACGCTCTATGGCGGCACCTACACCCAGCTCGACGTGAGCATGCGCCGCTTCGGGATCAACACCATCTTTGTGGACCCGGACGACCCCGAGGCCTTCCGCCGCGCGATTACGCCCCGCACCCGCCTGCTCTACGGTGAGACGATCGCCAACCCGCGCATCAACGTGCTCGATATCGCTGCCGTTGCGCAGGTGGCCCACGCGCACAACCTGCCGCTGGTGATCGACAGCACCTTCGCCACCCCCTACCTCTGCCGCCCGATCGAGCACGGCGCCGATATCGTCGTCCATTCCGCCACCAAGTTCCTCGGCGGCCATGGCACCTCGATCGGCGGCGTGATTGTTGATAGCGGGCGTTTCCGCTGGGATCAGGGGCCCTTTCCCCAGCTGCTTGAGCCCAGCAAGGGCTACCACGGCGTACGATTCTACGAGACCTTCGGCGACTTCGCCTTCATTATGAAGGCCCGCGTCGAGGGGCTGCGCGATCTCGGGCCGGCCCTGAGCCCGTTCAACGCCTTCCTCTTCCTCCAGGGCCTGGAGACGCTCGGTATCCGCATGGAGCGCCACGTAGCCAACGCGCAAGCGGTAGCGAGCTTTCTGGCCGAGCACCCGGCGGTAAGCTGGGTGAACTACCCGGGGCTGCCAGGCAGCCCCTACCACGCCCTCGCCCAGCGCTACATGCCGAAGGGGCCTGGCGCCATCCTCACCTTCGGCGTCACGGGCGGTCGCAAGGCCGGCGCGCGCTTCATCGAGCGGCTGCAACTCTGGTCGCACCTGGCCAATGTGGGCGACGCCAGGAGCCTGGTGATCCACCCCGCCTCCACCACCCACCAGCAGCTGAGCGACGAAGAGCAGCGGGCTGCTGGCGTGCTCCCCGAGATGGTGCGTCTCTCCGTCGGCCTGGAGGACATCGACGACCTGCTGTGGGATCTCGATCAGGCCCTACGCTAGCGCATGCTCATCGCAGAAAGTACGGACCAATGGCTACCCACCCACCAACCGGCGCCGTCAGCTCAGGCAGCCCCGTCAACAGCAGCGAGTTCGCCACCAGCGCCTTCGAGCGGCTCCGCATCCTGCAGCGCTACCGGCGCATCGCGATGGTTGGCCTGAGCAGCAACCCCTACCGGCCCAGCCACTTCGCGGCGGTCTACCTGCTCGCCGAGGGCTATGAGGTAACGCCTGTCAACCCGCGTGAGCGCGAGATCCTGGGGCGCACCGCCTACCCATCGCTGCGAGAGGTGCCAGGCCCCCTGGAGATCGTGGATATCTTCCGCGAGCCGGCGGCGGTGCCGGCGATCGTCGAGGAGGCGATCGAGCGCGGCGCAAAGGTGATCTGGATGCAGCTCGGGGTGATCAACGAGGCGGCGGCGCGGCGCGCGCGTGAGGCCGGGCTCGCTGTGGTGATGGACGCCTGCGTCAAGATCGAGCACGCCCGATTCTTCGGCGGCCTGAGCACGGTTGGCCTCAACACCGGGGTGATCACCGCGCGGAAGCGGGTGTGAGAAAGGACCAGCGCTGCCCGGATCGGCGAGGGAGGAGGTGCGGCACGGATCTCCGCTGCGACACCCCGATGGGGTGTCGCAGCGGGATCGGCGGGAGGGCCTCTAGCCTGTGGCGAGCCACCTGATCATCTGCTCGGGCGTCAGGTTCCCGCCGCAGAGGATGCTCGCCACCAGCCGGCCCGCGAAGCGCTCCGGGTTGGCAAGCAGCGCCGCTACACCGCAGACGCCGGACGGTTCGAGCACCAGCCCGAGGTGGGTGTGGGCCAGGCCCATCCCCTTCACCAGCCCCTCATCGTCGACCAGTATCACTTCATCGACCACACCGGACAGGTCGGCCAGGGCCTCGGGCACTGGCACCCGCACGGCGATCCCGTCGGCGATCGTCTCGGCTCGCTCGGTGGTGATGAGGCTACCCGCGCGCCAGGAGCGCTCCATGGCCGGCGCGCCAGCGGCGCTCACACCAATCACCTCCGTGCGCGGGCTGTGGGCCTTGACCCAGTGGGCCACCCCGGCCAGCAGCGCGCCATTTCCCAGCGGCACCAGCAGCGCGTCCAGGGGCTCGGGCCAGCGCAGCAGCTCCAGCCCGATCGTCCCGGCGCCCTCGGCCGTCTCCACATCGCGGCTATCCTCGACGAAGCGCGCGCCCGCGCCCTCAGCGTAGGCCCGCGCGGCCTGCTTCGCCGCGTCGAAGTCGTCGCCCTCCAGCCGCACCTCAGCGCCGAGGGCCCGCATGCGCGCCACCTTGAGCGGGTTGGCGTTGGTGGCGGCGAACACCGTGAGCTCGAGGCCCCGCTTGCGCGCCGCGAAGGCCATCCCCTGGCCGAAGTTCCCCGCGCTGGCACACACCACCTGTGCCCCGGCCTCCATGCCTGCACAGAGCAACTCCGCTCCACGCCCCTTGAAGGAGCGGATCGGGTTGACTGTCTCCACCTTCACCAGGAGCCGGCAGCCCAGAAGGGCGCCGAGGCTCTCGGCCACATACTGCGGGGTATTCAGAAAGACTGGGTCGATCACCTCCATCGCGCGGGCGATCCGCTCCACAGAGATGCGCTGGGGATGGGCCATGCGATACCTCGTTGATGAGCCGGGTCGTCGGGGGCAGCTACCTGGCGCTGCGTGCCGGCACACCCGCCATTGTAGATCAGCAAAGGGGCGGTGGCCGCACCAGGACATGCGACACCCTCACACAGCTTGACGCTGGCTCGATCGAGTGCTATCATCTAGACAGTCTAGCCAGGAGGTGTGGATGGGCAAGGTATGGCAGCTTCAAGAGGCGAAGAACCGGCTCAGTGAAGTCATCGACGAAGCGCTGCGGGACGGCCCGCAGGTGATCACCCGCCGGGGAGCGGAGACGGCGGTGGTACTGTCCTATGCCGCATATCGCGAGCTGCGCGCCAGGCGCCAGCCACTCTCGGCCTTCCTCCGCGAGTCGCCGCTGGCCTACACTGCCCTGGACCTGGAGCGCGACACGAGCCCGCCCCGGGGCGACCCGGAGCTATGAACTACCTGCTGGACACGAACGTCATCTCCGAGCTCGTGGCCCGGCGTCCGGAGCAGCGGGTGGTAGCCTGGGTGGATGGCCTGGAGGATGAACGACTCTACCTGAGCGTGATCACCATCGGCGAGATCCGCAAGGGGATCGCGAAGCTCCCCCCATCGCCACGGCGCGAGGATCTGCGGCGTTGGCTGGAAGGCGATCTGCTTGCCCGCTTCGCTGGCCGGATCGCCGGCATCTCCACGGCAACGATGCTCGCCTGGGGTGAGCTGACGGGCCGGCTGGAGCGAGCCGGGGTGATGCTCCCGGCGATCGACTCACTGATCGCCGCGATTGTGCTCGAGGGCGGCTTCACCCTCGTCACCCGCAACGACGGCCACTTCCGGCAGGCGGGGGTCCCGGTGGTCAACCCGTGGCAGCCCTAGCCGGCAGGGGAGCGCGCAGGGGGAACCAGGAACGTCACGCGGCGAGCGCACAGGAGATCACGCCCGCCGCAGCGCCCGCGCGCTGGCCACGCACCTGGTGGCGCCCAGGCACGCGGCGAGCGCACAGGGGATCACGCCCGCCGCGACACCTTGTTCGATCTGCGTCCCCGCGTAGACCTATCGGCGCCCGGCGGCAGCGCGAGCGCCTGCCGGAACGGCAGCCACTCGCGCCACGGGGAAGGCTGGCGCACTCCTGATACACCACCCTGAACGACCTCAGTCGCGCCAGTAGCTGATCAACTGGCCCTGGGGATTGTAAAGCGCCCCGTCGTCGTCCTCACCATTGCTCCAGATCGTGCCGCTGCCAGCATAACGGTAGGTCCGCGTCTCACCTGGCGCCAGGGTGCCGCCAATACCATCATGGCGCTGGTTGCCCCGGATGCTGCACATGATCCAGCCATCCAGGTTGACGACTGCATCGCTCACGTTCCGGAGCAACACCTCCTCGCGATGATCGTCGATGCCGACGATCCTCACCGGGAAGTTGGGCGCCACATCAGCGTTTGGGTCAGCCTGACAGTTGTTGTAGCTTGGCGGCGGAGGCTGGGGCGCTGGCGGCGGCTGGGCTGGCGCCGCGTTCGCCCGCACCTCGGAACCGAGCAGGCCCAGGAGCACGGCGCTCGGCCCGATTTCGGGGTGCAGCTCGAAGCGGCGACGCTCGAAGTATTGCACCGTGTAGGGGCGGCCTTCCAGCTCGGTGGTGAACTCGCCCGTTACGGGGAGGCCGAAGCGCTCCAGACCACCGTTGGCCCGCCAGTAGGCGGCAAACGCCCCGCAAACCTGGTGGCCCGTCTCGGGAAAGGCGGCGCAGCCGGGGCTGGCCGGTGCACCCGGGCCGGGCTGCCAGGGCGTGCCCAGCTGCGCGAGCCGCTCAACACCCAGCCGGCCCGCCGTCACGCGGCCATCGGCCTGGATCTCGAGCCGGTCGCGCTCGAACCACTGGGCCTGGAGCGGCTGGCCCTCGACCAGCTCGACGCTCTGGGGGGTGATGGGCAGGCCGAAGACGGGCAACCCACCACCTCGCTCCCAGTAGGCGCGGATCGGCCCGCTGATGCACAGACCGGTCTCGGCGAAGCAACGCTGGTCGGCCTGGGCTGCAGCGGGAGCAGCAAGAGCGAACCCGGCGAGGAGCGTAAGCGCAATGATCAAACGCACTGTGTGGCCCATCGGATATCCTTTCCACTGCGGCGCTGCGGGAGGCGTATCGCCACAATCATAGCAGTGTTGGATGATCAGCAGCTCACTACGCAAGACGATCGGAAATGACAATTATTTCACTGCCACCACCGGCCCCGGCGATAACCAGGGCCGGTGGAGGGTGGCCAGGCGAGGCGTCAGGCCCCGTGGGGCGAACGCCCCGTCACCTGGCCCGTCAGTAACGACGCCCCCACGGCGAGCCGCTCGACACGCACGGCCCGCAGGGCCAGGGCCCAGGGGTGAGGACCGTGGGCCAACCGGCGCGCCCAGGTACTCGGCAGGCTGCGGAGCTGGCGCTCCCGTAGCTCCGCCACCTGGCCGCAGCTCCAGCCGGCGGCGGAGAGCAGGTGCCGCACACGGCCCAGGCATGCCTCGGGGCTGAGCCCCTGCTCGGCGACAGCGCCGCCATTCAGGCGCAACTCCAGCAGCGTCTCCGGCTGCGAGACCCGGCGCAGCCCCTCCAGGAGCCCCTGGTCGCCCTCGACCAGCCCCTCCAGCAAGCTGCCCCAGGGGAAGTTGATGCTCACCCGTTGGGCGATGCCATCGAGCTCGCCGGGGAGGGCAAGGGCGTTGGCGATCACGAAGAGGGCGTTGGGCGCGGCCTTAGCCGATCGCTCCCGGAGAGGCTCCCGGCAGGCATCCACACCCACGACGAGCCAGCGCGGCAGGGCCGTGGCGAGATGCGACACGTAACGCCCGTCGCCGGTGCCAAGATCCAGCCAGACGTACGGATACGCCGCGGCGCGGGCGAGCAGCCCGGCCCGGTCCAGCGTGCGGCGGTTGGTCCCTTCGATCCGCTCCATCGCTCCACCTTTCTGGTGCTATCACGTCCAATCGAGGGTCGTGATGGCAGCGGGCGGGGGAGCGCGGGCACGGCAAAGCGACGGTCGCTCTCAAGCGCCGTCAAGATCGTCGGGGGTAGGTTTCAGCGAGCGGGGGAGAACACGCCGGCCCGGCACGCAACCAGAAGCGGCCCGGAGCTCAGCGGCGGTTCGGGCTGCCCGGATCAGCCGGGATGAAGGTCGGTTCTAACAGGGCGGACGGGGGCGGTGCAGGCTCATCATCGGGGCTCCTCTCACGGCGATGCGCCCAGTATACACGGCACGGCTGTCGGCGGCCCTCCATCCCGGGACGGATTGCGCGGAGGGAGTTGCCCGTGGCGCTCCCCCCACCCCCGTGATCGCTACCCGTGGCCTACCAGGGGCCATGCCCGCTGCGCCGTCGTGAGCAGCAACATCAGCAACGCCACGCAGGCAAGGGCGCTGCGCACCGCGATGAATAGCCAGCGCCGCGCACGGACCACTGGCACCGGGCCAGTGGCATGCGCCACATCCAGGGTGAACGCCGTCATCGGGCGGCCCCCGTTAAGGGCAGACAGTACGTCTGGTCAGAATCATGGTTCACGGTGTTGGGACACGCTGCAGGCCCTCACCCCCGCTTTCGCGGGGGAAGGCCCCTGTCCCCCTCTCCCGCGAGTGGGAGCGGGGGAGCCCCGCCCGTCAGGATACGGCAAACCGCCTGGAGGAGGCCCAGCGCATGCTCCGTGCCCGCGAACACTCGCTGGCCGAGATCGCCTACGAGCTCGGCTACAGCGACCAGAGCGCCTTCACCCGGGCCTTCCGCCGCTGGACGGGCCTTTCGCCGCGGGCCTGGGCCGTGCGCCACAGGAGCGCCACCCCGCCCACAGAGGCATGAGCTACTGGCAGGCAGACTTGACGGTCGCGAGGAGCCTGGGGATATCTACCGGCTTCGCCAGGAAATCGTGGACGCCAAGGGGACCCACCGCCTGGCCGGCGGTACGGTCGGCCGAGATCACGACCACCGGGATGTCGGCGATGGCGGGATTGCGCTGCTGCTCGGCGCGAAAGTCCCACCCGTTCATCACGGGCATCATCAGGTCGAGCAGGATCACGCAGGGGCGCTGCGAAGCCTGGAGGAGATAGGTGAGCGCTTCCCGGCCATTGGCGGCCTGAGCGGTGCGATAGCCTTCCTCCTCAAGGATCTGCGCAAACGACTCGCGGATGGCGTAGTCATCCTCGACGAGGAGTACAAGGGCCGCAGAGGAGCCGGCATCCATAAGCGTTTCGTACGGCTACTGTGGGTTACCAACCATAGCCTGGCATCAGATGGCCACAAACATCGTCCGGGAGCGACGGGAGCGCATCGTGTTGCATCTGCACAGCGTGCCCAGGGACGGTTATGGTTCCGGCGAATACGCTACTCATCAAAGCAGCTTGCTGCAACCATAGACCTCAGTATAGCAAGAATGTGGCCGCCTGGCATGTCCATGATGCCAATGGGGATTGCAGCCTCGTAGTGCTCGGTGTTATCTCTCCGGCGCGACCGCCCTACACAAGGCGTTGCGGAGCGGTGAGAGATGAATGGGAACCCTCGCGGGGCCATCACGTTGATGGGGTAGTCTATCAAGTTTGGCTTGAGAACGCGCAGCGGCGGGGAGACAAGCAAAGGAAACAGGCGCCTTCGCAACCCAACGGCGCACGTCTGGCACCCCCGCGCTGGCGGGCGTCCAGGGGCCTGCATGGCGGGCCGGGTGCCGCTATACATGTCACGCCCGCGCAGGCGGGCGTCCAGGCAGGAACGCCCGCGTGCCGGCCCCACCCAAGTGGGGAGCTGCCCTCGCGCAAGCGGGCGACCTGGGTTCCCGCTTCCGCGCGGAACGACAGCCTAACGCACGTCTGGCACCTCCGCGCAGGCGGGGGTCAGGGCAGCACGTGGTGCCCGGCCCCGCGCAGCGCCGCCACCGCCGCCTCCAACGCCTCCGCCCGCACCAGGAGATAATCGGTATCGTAGGTGGCGATGGCAAAGAGGCTCAGGCCCGCCGCCGCCAGGGGTGTCGCCAGGGCGCTGAGGATGCCGGTGAGCGCGAAATCCAGCGGCCCGGCAACCTGGAGCGCCCGCCAGGGCCCTACCTGGCGCACGCCCTCGGGCACAGCCTCGGCGGCGCACACCACCGAGAGCTCGTCGAGGGTGCGGGTGATCGACCAGAAGCCGCCCGACGTGGCCCAGGCGGGCAGGGCCTCGCCCGGAGCCAGCCGGCAGACGGCCAGGGAGCCCGGCAGCACCCTCAGCGTGAGTGTTCGTTCCGTCATTGACTCAGCCCTCGCCGCGAGTCTTTGGCGCGTGCCAGCCCTCGCCAAGCCCGGCGCGGGTAGCCCAATCGCCGAAAGGCTCGCCGGGCTCGCGTTCGGCGCGCCAGCGCTCAAGTAGCTCGCCGAGCAACCCGGGTAGCTCGGAAGAGCGCACTCCGGCCCGGTAGAGGCGGGCCAGGCGTGTACCTGCGGGGCTTCCGCCTACGTAGACGTTGTAGAGCCCCAGGCTGCGGCCGATCACCCCGAGCTCAGCACTCGGCGGGCGCGAGCAGCTGTTGGGGCAGCCGCTGAGCCGGAAGCTTACGTGCTCACTACCGAGGCCCCGTGCCTCCAGGGCGCCAAGCAACTCGGGCAGGTAGCGCTCAGCCTCCGCCACAGCCTGACCGCAGGTGGGCAGGGCCGGGCATGCCAGCGCCCCACGCCGCAGCGCGCTCAGCCCGGCCTCACCCTCCCGGGTTGCCAGGCCGTACTCGGCGATCAGCGCCTCCACCAGTGGCCGCTGCGCCGGCGCGATCCGGGCCAGCACAATATTCTGCTGCGCCGTCAGGCGCACTTCGGCGCCGGTGGCGGCAATAATCGCGCGCAGGCCCGAGCGCACCCGCAGCGGGCCCGCGTCCTTTACGCGCCCGCTGTCCACCCAGATCCCCACCAGCCAGTTGCCGTCGGCCTGCTGCTGCCAGCCCAGGTGGTCGTGAGCGGCGTAGGAGCCAACCTCGGCCGGCGCCGCAAGGGCCTGGCCCAGACGGCGGGCCAACTCGGCGCGGAACCACTCCACGCCACGCTCCTCCAGCACGTACTTGAGCCGGGCGTGCTTACGGTTGGTGCGATCGCCCTCATCACGGTAGATCGCGCTGGCAGCTTCGACCACGGCGAGGGCCTGCTCGGGCGGCAGAAAGCCCACCCGATCGCCGAGGCGCGGGAAGGTCTCGGCCTTGCCGTGGGTGCTGCCCAGGCCGCCGCCAGCCACCAGATTGAAGCCTAGCAACTGGCCATCCGCGACCACTGCCTCCAAGGCCACATCGTGGGTAAAGAGATCGACGCAGTTATCCTGGGGCAGGCCGATCGCCATCTTGTGCTTGCGCGGCATGTAGCTCGGGCCGTAGAACGACTCCTCGCGGTTGGGCGTCACCTTTACCCGCTTGCCATCGGCCAGCACCTTCTCCCCATCGAGCCAGAGCTCGTAGTAAGCGGTACTCTCGGGCAGGAAGCGCTCGTTGAGCTGCGCGGCCACCGCCTGGAGGTCGAAGGCGTGGCCCGGCAAGAGATCGGCCACCGGGCACGTCACGATATTGCGAGCCACGTCGCCACAGGCGGCGTAAGTGGTCACCAGGCGCTCATTGAGGGCCTTGATCAGAGGTTTGAGGTTGGCCTTGCCCACACCGTGGAACTGCAGGGCCTGGCGGGTGGTGATGCGCAGAGTGCCGTTCGCGTAGCTGCCCGCAAGCTCGTCTGCCAGCAAGTACTGCTCGGCCGTCATCCGGCCGCCGGGGGCGCGGGTGCGCACCATAAACTGCCAGGCCCGCTCCTGGCCAGCCTTCTTGCGCGCCTGCCGCTCGTCGCGATCGTCCTGCTGGTAACTCCCGTGAGATTTGAGCAGCACCTCGGCATCGTCGCCCAGGTTCGGCCGGCTCAGGTCGGCCAGTTCCTCCAGCAGCACCCCCCCGAATCCAGGGTTGGCGAGCTTGATCTCTTCGACGTGCGACAGTGGCCTCACAGGGTCGGCGATACTCATGGTACTTCCTCTGCGATGGGTTGGAACCTGGAGCTCGGATACCGGGGTGCCACGATCCTGGGAGCCACCCCAGGCAGCGCGCGGCGATCCAGTGGGCCTCCAGCGTACGATGACCAGGCGGCCCATACGCGCCAGGTGTAACGCGGCACGGTGACGATCAATCGGCGGCGCGAGCGCGGGCAGGCTCCAGATAGCCGAGCGCTTCGAGGGCCGCCAGGATGCGGGCGACGCTCTGCTCGGGGCGCTCCTCCGCGCTCCGGATCGTCACCTCGGGGTCCAGAGGCGGCTCGTACGGGTCGCTCACGCCGGTGAACTGGGGGATCTCGCCGGCCAGGGCCTTCTTGTAGAGGCCCTTCACATCGCGGGCGATCGCCGTCTCTAGAGGCACATCAACGAACACCTCGACGAAACGTCCGATCCGCTCGCGCACCTCGTCGCGCACCGCGCGGAAGGGCGAGATCGCGGCGGCGATCGCGACGACATCGTTGCGGGTAAGCACCTCGCAGACCCAGCCGATCCGCCGGATGTTGGTGTCGCGGTCCTCGCGGGAGAAGCCGAGCCCCTTCGAAAGATGGGTCCGTACAACGTCACCGTCGAGCACCTCCACCTTGCGGCCCCGGGCGCGCAGCTCGCGCTCAACAAGCGTGGCGAGGGTGGTCTTGCCGGCGCCCGAGAGGCCGGTGAACCAGAGCGTGAAGCCAGTGGTCATGAGCACATGCACTCCTGTCATACATCGCCGATTCGCGGCGATTGGGATCACGGTCGCCGCCAGCGCGGCTAGGCCAATCCCCAACGCTCGCGCACCCGGCGCTCGAATGGCGCGAAGAGGATCTGGTCAATACACACACCGATGATCACGATGAGCAACATCACCGCCATCACCTGGGCGGCGTCGTTCAGGTCGCGGCCGATCTGGAGCAGGTTGCCGAGGCTCAGCGTGAAGTAGAGCAACTCCCCGGCCATCAGCGAGCGCCAGGCGAAGGACCAGCCCTGCTTGAGCCCGCTGAGGATGGCCGGGAGGGCCGCCGGTAGCACCACCTGGGTGTAGACGGCGGGCCCCCGCGCACCGAGATTGCGCGCCGCCTTGAGGTAGAGCGGCGGGGTGTTCTTCACGCCAGCCTGGACCCCGAGGATGATCGAGAAGAGCGCTCCGAGCACCACCACGAAGATGATCGCCCGCTCGTTGAGGCCGAACCAGAGGATGGCGAGCGGCAGCCAGCAGACACTCGGCAGGGCCTGCAGACCGAGCACCAGCGACCCCAGCGTCTCGTCCAGCACCTTGATCCGCCCGATCAGCAGGCCCAGCACTAGGCCGAGGGCCAGCGAGATGCCGTAGCCGATCGCCAGGCGCCGCAGGCTCACCACGGCGCCGGTGACGAACGTCCCCCGCTGCACCCCTTCGACCAGCGTCTCGATGACGGTGAGCGGTCCGGGCAGGATCCAGGGTGGCCAGAACCCCGCGCGGGCCACGCCCTCCCAGAGGGCCAGGAGCGCCAGGTAAAAGCCCAGCCGGCGCACCCACGGCAGCAGAGCAGCGCGGCTCGGGCCGGCGGCCCGGGGCCGGTTGCGCAAGATCTCAGCGGCCATGGCGCCCTCCTTCCATCTCGGCGGCGGCGTGGAGCACCGCCAGAATCTCGGCCGCCTGGTCCACCAGGGCGTGGTCTTCCAGGCGACGCGGGCGCGGCAGGCGGATCCGGAACTCACGCACGATCCGCCCAGGCCGGGGCGAGAAGACCAGCACCCGGTCGCCCAGGGCCACCGCCTCGCGCACGTTGTGGGTTACAAAGAGGATCGTCTTGCGGGTCGCGGCCCAGATCGCCTCCAGTTCGGCCTGCAGCCGATCACGGGTAAGGGCATCCAACGCGCCGAAGGGCTCGTCCATCAGCAGCACGGCGGGATTGATCGCGAGCGCCCGGGCCAGGGCCACCCGCTGGCGCATGCCGCCGGAGAGCTGGTGCACATAGCTGCGCTCAAAACCGCCAAGGTGCACCAGATCAATGAAACGTCGCGCCACTGCCGCGCGCTCGGCCCTGGGCATGCCAGCCTGGCGCAGACCAAACTCGACATTGTGCTGCACGTCCAGCCAGGGGAAGAGGGCCGCCTCCTGGAAGAGCAACACCCGGTCGGTGTCGGTACCACGTACCTCGCGCTCGCCCGCCCAGACGCTACCACCGCTGGCGGGCTCGAGCCCGGCCACGATGCTCAACAGGGTGGATTTGCCGCAGCCGCTCGGGCCCAGCAAGCAGACGAACTCCCCGGCGCCGACCTCCAGGTCGATCGGCTGCAACGCCGGAATGCGGCGGTCGCGGTCCGCGAAGGTCTTATGGACGCCGACGATCCGCAGGGGGATGCCCTCACCCTTGGCCTGCGGCTCCGCCACTGCCCGCGCAACCACCTGCCGTGATTCACGAGCCGTCTGATCAACCATCGGCGCCTCCTCTCGCTATCAGCCGGCGCGCATCAGGGGAGCGCGATCGGGTCAAGGCCCTCCTCGGCGAGCACGGCATTGAGCGGCCCCAGGTCGTAGATCCCGCTCAGGTCGGGCTGCTCGTCGCCCAGAAAGCCAAGCTCAAAGGCGTGGCCGGCCATAACGAACAGGGTGCTCGCCAGAGGGTCGTAGGTAAACGCCAGGGTTGTCAGCGCCTGGTCGAGCACCTGGCTGGGCAGCGGGACGCTGGTGAGGCGCTCGATCTCCTGGTTGACGAGGCTCCTGGCCGCCTCGGGGTCTTCCTGGATGTCGCGCACCGTGGCAACGTGGCCGCGCAGGAAGGCCTCCACCAGGTCGGGCCGCGCGTTGAGGAACGCGGTACTGACGATCACGTGGGTTGTCACGAAAGAGCCATCGGGCCACTGGCTGCGCTCATCGATAAAGACCTTTCCGCCGGCTTCCTGGATGAGGCGGGTTGCCCAGGGCTCAGGCACCCAGGCACCGTCGATCGCACCCTGCTGGAAGAGCGTGAGGATCTCGGGGTTCTGGGTGGGTAGGACGGTCACCGTCCCGCCCTGATCGGCGGTCTTCAGGCCATGCGCCCGCAGCAGGTGGCGCATGGCCACATCCTGGGTGCCACCGAACTGCGGCGTGGCGAAGGTCTTACCCGCAAGGTCGGCGGGGCTGGCGATACCAGCATCGGGGCGCACGATCAAGCTGGCGCCACCGCTACACGCCCCGGCGATGATCCGCAAGGCCTGGCCATTGCTGCGCACATAGCCGTTGATAGCGGGGTTGGGGCCAACATAGCCGATATCGATCTCGCCGGCGAAGAGCGCTTCGATCAGGGCGGGGCCGGCATTGAAGGTCTTCAGGTCGAGGGTGACGTTTGGCCCGAGGGCCTCCTGAAACGTACCCCTGGCGCTGCCCACCAGGGCCACGGCGTGGGTAAGGTTAGGAAAGAAGGCCAGGCGGAGCGTGATCGACCCATCGGGGCCCGGGGCAGCCGGAGCGCCACGGCCACAAGCCGCAACCACGAGCAGCAGCGGCAGCAGGAGCGCGAGCAGGGACCGGCTAGATCCTCGTCCGTTCACGGTCGTGCCTCCTCGCTGAACGAGCAGCAGGCGGACGGACGCAGAGGTGCAGACGCCGGAAGTGCACATAGTATAGGGCGCGCGTCATCACGATGGAAGACCACGAGAGAGCACGACAGGGCCACCCTTTCTCATGCGGCCCGCAGGGCCTCGATCAGCACCCGGGCTACCTCCGGGCGGGTAAACTCAGGAGGCGGCGCCTCGCCCGCGCGCAGCAACTCGCGCACCCTGGTGCCGCTCAGGGTCAGGTGGTGGGCGCCGTCGTGGGGGCAGGTGCGCGAGGATGCCACGCTGGCGCAGGTGCGGCAGTAGAAGGTATGCTCGAAGCGCAGCGGCGTGATCGCCAGGTCACCGGGCCGGAGCGTGTCGAAGATCCGCTGGGCATCGTAGGTGCCGTAATAGCTGCCCACGCCCGCGTGGTCGCGCCCAACGATAAAGTGCGTGCAGCCGTAGTTCTGGCGGGCGATGGCGTGGAGCAGCGCCTCGCGCGGGCCGGCGTAACGCATCGCAGCGGGGAAGACGGCCAGCAAGGTACGGGTGGCCGGGTAGTAACCCTGCAGCAGCACCTCGTAGGAGCGCACCCGCACCTCGGCGGGCAGATCGTCGTCCTTGGTAGCGCCGACCAGCGGGTGGAGGAAGAGACCATCCACAAGCTCCAGGGCAGCCTTCTGGATGTACTCGTGGGCGCGGTGGATGGGGTTGCGAGTCTGGAAGCCAACGACGCTGCGCCAGCCCCGCTCGGCGAAGGCCCGACGGCTCTCGGCGGGAGTCAGATGGAGGGTGGGGAAGGGGCGCCGGGGCGGCTCGATCAGCCACACATCGCCGCCCAGCAGCACGGGGCCCTGGCCGTAGAGACGGGCCACGCCGGGGTGGGCCGCATCGGTGGTGCGGTAGACCTCCGCAGCCTCGCGGCGCGGATCGGCGTGGTAGCGCTCGTGCAGCTCCAGCAGGCCCACCAGGGCGCCATCGCCGGCGTGGAGGGCCACGGGCTCGCCTTCCCGCAGCGCACGGGCCTGCGCCTCGTCCACCGCCAGGGTGATCGGGATGGGCCAGAGTGTCCCGTCGGCGAGGCGCGCCTCGCCCACCACGCGCTCATAGTCGGCCCGGCCGAGGAAGCCCTTGAGCGGGCTGAAGACCCCCGTCGCGATCAGCTCCAGATCGGAGAGGCCCACCTCGTTCAGGGTAACCCGGGGGGCCTGGCGGGCGCGGGCGATGGCCTCATCGCGGGCGGAGCCCCGCAGCACGCGGTCCGTCAGCGTGCCGCCATGGGGCGGAATGGTTGGGTTCGTGGTCACGCGCAATCTCCTGGGTGCAGCTTGACAACTGGCGGTTGAGGGTGAGCGCAACGCTGCGCGTGTATGGCGGCGCCGCCCGGGACTCCTACAGATGGATGCCGCACTCGGTCTTTCCGGTGCCGGCCCAGCGCCCGCCCCGTGGGTTGTCGGCGCTGGCCGCGCGCGTGCAGGGCACGCAGCCGAGGCTCGGGTAGCCCCGGTCGAGCAGCGGATTGTAAGGGACACCGTTGGCATGGATGTAGGCCCAGACCTGGCGCTCGGTCCAGTAAGCCAGGGGGCTCAGCTTGAGCAACCCATGTTTCGCGCTCCACTGCACAGGCTCCGTGGCAGCCCGTTGGGCCGTCTGGTCGCGGCGGATGCCGCTCACCCAGGCCTGGTAGGGGCGCAGAGCAGCGGCCAGCGGGGCCACCTTGCGGATCCCACAACAGCGGTCGGGGTCACGTGCGTAGAGCTGGGGGCCGTACTGGCGCTCTTGCTCGTCGGGGGTAAGCGCCGGGCGACGCCACTCGATCGCGATATCGTAATGGCGGGCGGCCTCCCGGGCCAGGGCGTAGGTCTCCGGGAAGAGCAGGTCGGTGTCGAGAAAAACCACGGCAATCGGCAGGCGCTGCCGGGCGACGATGTCGAGCAGCACCATTCCGGCGGCACCACCGAAACTGCAGGTGAGCACGGCCCGCCCGGCAAATGTATCGGCCGCCCAGGCGAGCAACTCCTCCGGCGGGCGCTCCCGGAAGCGCTCATTGAGGGCCTCCAGCTCCTCAGAGCTCCAGGCCGCAAGCTTCTCCGACAGCATGACCATCGCGTTCCTCTCAGCAACTATGGGCGCGTCCGTGTGGTGATGGCAACGGCGGGTTACGAACGAGGCAATCCTAATATATTTGATCTACATTGTCAAGATAAACCATCATCGACCGCGCCTGCGGCCCGTGCCACCAGCACCTCGGCGATGGCAGGGTCGTAGCCGAGGTAGGCGGCGAGCACGAGATGCGCGGCGGGGTGGCGCGCCTGCGCTTCAGCAATGGCGGCTGGCAGATCCTCGGCCGCGTGGCCACCAAGCTGCAGCAGGTAGGGCACCACGACGATCGAGTCATCGCCGCGAGCCACGTGAGCGGCGATGGCAGTCGGGATATCCGGCTCATTCAGGCCAAGGAAGCAGACCCCTACAGCGGCGAAGGCGCCCTGGGCAGCGAGCATCCGGGCCACCGTGTACACAGGCGTATTGCTCGCCGGGTCGGGGCTACCGTGGGCGGCAAGGAGCACGGCGCTACCGGGCACCGCTCCCGCCGCCACCGCCCGCCGGCGCACCAGATCAGCGAGGGCGGGATGGGCGCCGAGGGGCTCAACCTGGGTTATGGGCAGATCAGGATTGGCGGCCCGCAGCCCATCGAGGGCGCGAGGCAGAGCCGCGCCGGTAAAGTAGCCGGGCACAAGGAAGTAGGGCAGCACCGTAACGGCCGTGGCGCCACGGGCACGCAGGCGAGCGAGGGCCTCGGCGAGGGGCGGGCGACTGTAGTTGAGGAATCCAGCGCCCACCAGCGGTGCCGTGCCGGCCTCGCGAAGCCGGGCAGCCAGGCGCAGCATGGCCGCCCCCGAGCCGGGGCGAAGACTACCGTGGCCAACAAGGAGCAGTGCGCGCACGGCCAGTGCTCAGTCGGCTGCGGCAGGGCGATCGACCCGCAGCGCCCGGCTCGGATCGAACCAGGCCAGCGCCGCGTGGAGGCCAACCACCTCACCCACCACCAGCAGCGCCGGTGGCTCCAGGCCGGCGCGGGACACGGCAGCCGCGATCGTGCCGAGCGTCGCTACCACCAGGGCCTGCTCGACGGTGGTGCCCCAGCGCACCACGGCGGCGGGTGTCTCGGCGGCACGGCCGTGGGCGATCAGCTGCGCGCTGATCACGCCCAGGCGGCCGGTGCCCATCAGGAAGACGAGCGTATCGATGCCCCGGGCCAGAGCCTGCCAGCGCAGCCGCGACTCCTCCCGGTCGGCGGGCTCGTGGCCAGAGACGACGGCGAAGGATGCGGCGTGGCTACGGTGAGTGAGAGGAATCCCCGCGTAGGCCGGCGCGGCGATCGCGGAGCTCACGCCGGGCACTACCTCCCACGGCACGCCGGCCTCCTGCAGGGCCTCGGCCTCCTCGCCGCCCCGCCCGAACACGAAGGGGTCGCCGCCCTTCAGCCGCACCACGTACAGGCCAGCGCGGGCCCGCTCCACCAGCAGCCGGTTGATCCAGGCCTGGGGGCGCGTAGGGCCACCAGCCCGTTTGCCCGCGTCCACGATCTCGGCGCCGGGCCGGCACTCATCGAGCAACTCGTGGCCGATCAGCGCATCGTGGACCACCACGTCGGCGGCGCGCAGGCGGCGCAGGCCCTTGACGGTGATTAGCTCGGGGTCGCCGGGGCCGGCGCCCACCAGGGAGACCAGGCCAGGGCTCATGCGGCCACCTCGGCACGCTGCGGGCCGAGGGCGCCCTGGATCACGGCGGCCACCAGATCGTCGCTGCCCTCGCGCAGCCAGCCCAGGGCCTGCTCGGAGCAGAGCCAGGCGAGCAGCGCGTCCCGGAGAGCGCCGGGCAGGCGGCTCTCCGGCAGATCGCGCAGGGCCGCCGCGAACGAGAGCACACGGGTGTACTCGGGGCCGTAGCGCCCAGCGAGCTCGCTCCGCAGCCGGGCGGCCAGCGCGGGACTGCTACCGCCCGTCGAGACGGTGAGCAGCAGGGCGCCGCGGCGCAGCGTGGCTACGGTGTGGAAACTACCGGCGCCCGGATCGTCGGCCACATTCACCAGGACACCGCAGCGGCGCGCCTCTACGGCAATCCGGGCGTTCGTCGCCCGCTCGTCGGTGGCAGCGATCACCAGCACGGCGCCTGCCAGATCGTCTTCCTTGAAACGGCGTGGGAGCTGGTCGAGCTGGCCGGCATCGCGCCAGGCGGCGAGGGTGGGGGTGAGCACCGGGCTGATCACCAGCGGGCGGGCGCCCGCCGCGATCAAGCCCGCAACCTTCCGCTCGGCCACCTGGCCGCCGCCTACCACCACACAGCGGGCCGTGGCGAGATCCGTCAGGATGATCGGGTAGCTGCTTGTTGCCATCGCCTCTGCGCCGGCGGCTGGCGACGCCCGGCGCCATTGTTGATAATATCGCCCTGGATTGTTGAGTTTATAACAGAGAAGTGGCACGCTGTCAACTACAGCGTGACCACCGACTGCGGCGCCTGGTTGCGCACGGTAAAGATCCCGCAACCTTCCCCGCTGTGTGATCTTGATCACCGCAAAGGCACCTCACCGGGCTCCTATGATCGAGATCACCAGCCCCAGGAGCGAAGGGAGGTCCCATGCGCCTCGCCCCGAGTCACGCACTGCTGCTGACACTCTGCGTCGCCTTCGGCCTCTTCGTCGGCCTCGGGGGCTACACGTTCTGGTACGCCCGTGGCGCCTCCTACCTCTCCGACGACCCCGCCGCCTGTGTGAACTGCCACGTGATGCGCCCGCAGTTTGCTGCATGGCAGGCCAGCAGCCACCACGCCGTTGCCACATGCAATAGCTGCCACGTCCCTCACGATCTCATCGGCAAGTACTACACCAAGGCCGAGAACGGCTTCCATCACTCGCGCGCCTTCACCTTCCAGGACTTCCCCGAGACGATCCGCATGCGCGAGTCGAGCCGGGCGATCGTGCTCGCCAACTGCGTGGACTGCCACCGCCAGCTCGTTGACACCCTGGTGGGCCACCAGGATGACCCCCAGCAGCAGCTCGATTGCATCAACTGCCACGCGGGCGTTGGTCACGGCCCGAACTGATGCGGAGCCGTCATCTCGATTCGGCCTCACGCCACCCGAAAAAGGCCAGGTAAGCTTGTAGGAAGGAGCACCGTATGCGCCAGCGTATCACCGCACTGCCCGGCTGGGTCTACCTTGGCGCAATCGTGGGTGTAGCCACCGCCACCGTACTGCTCCTGCTCCTGCTCCAGAACATCGCCACGCGCCAGGAGGAGGCCCGCCAGGATGTGTTTCGCGTTGTCGCCCTGGACGAAAGCACCGAAGATGCCGCCGTCTGGGGCCAGAACTACCCGCGCCAGTACGATAGCTACCTGCGCACGGCGGATATCGCCCGCACCCGTTACGGCGGCAGCGAGTCGATCTCGAAGATCGACGGCCCGTACGAGGCGTGGCGCACGATCTGGAACGGCTACCCCTTCGCGGTAGACTTCCGCGAAGATCGCGGCCACGCCTACATGCTGATCGATCAGCGCGAGACCGAGCGCGTGCGGCAGTTCAAGCAGCCGGGCACCTGCCTCCACTGCCACGCCTCAGTCATCCCGGCGTACTATGCCCAGGGCGTCGCCGCCGGAGTCCCCGCCGACGACCGCCACGCGGCGATTATGCGCGGCTTCGAGATCATCAACACCATGCCCTACAGTCAGGCCACCACCCTGGTGACCCACCCGGTCACCTGCCTCGACTGCCACGACCCGGACACGATGAACCTCCGGGTGACGCGCCCCGGCTTCTTCCTGGGCATCCAGGCCCTCGCTGAAAGCGGCGCGCCGGTGCCGCACCTGCCGAGCATCGAGCGCTGGCGCAACGAGGGCGGCGAGGGCGTCTACGACCCCAATGTCTGGGCGTCGCGCCAGGAGATGCGTAGCTTCGTCTGCGGCCAGTGCCACGTGGAATACTACTTTCAGGGCGCTGAGAAGCTCCTCACCTACCCCTGGCAGAAGGGCCTGACCGTTGAGCAGATTGAGGCCTACTACGACGAGGTGGCCCACAAGGACTGGCAGCACTCCGACACGGCCGCCCTGGTGCTCAAGGCCCAGCATCCCGAGTTCGAGCTCTGGAGCCAGGGCATCCATGCCCAAAGCGGTGTGGCCTGCGCCGATTGCCATATGCCCTACCGGCGCGAGGGCGCGGTCAAGGTGAGCGACCACCAGGTGCGCAGCCCGCTGCTGGCCGACGCCATTGCCTGCCAGACCTGCCACAACCTCGACGCTGCGGAGCTCACTGCCCGGGTCCAGACCATCCAGGACCGTACGGCGGGCATGATGCTGCGGGCCGAGCAGGCCGTTGTGGCGCTGATCACGGATCTGAAGGCTGCCATGGACGCCGGTGTGCCGGACGAGCAACTCACCGAGGCCAGGGCACTCCAGCGCCGGGCTCAGTGGCGGCTGGACTTCGTCTCGGCCGAGAACTCCATGGGCTTCCACGCTCCCCAGGAGGCTACCCGCATCCTTGGCGAGGCGATCGACTATGCCCGCCAGGGCCAGTTGAGCGTGGCCAGAGCCACCGCCGCTCGCAGTGCCTGCGCTGGCTGCCACCCGAGCCCCATCGCCGCGCGGCTGCCCTGATCAATCGTCTTGACACAGCCCGCTATCGTGCGCTACTGTCTCTATGAAACCACGGCGCGCTTTCGGCACCTCGGCGATGCCGCATGCTGCCCCCCTGCACATGCGACCGGACGTATGGTTGTGGTTCTATCGAGAGGAGCGCCATCTACACTGGCACGATGGAGCAGCCTGTAACTCCACTACCTTGAGCGTGCATCCCGCCACGCGGGTGTCCCGTACGCTTTTGCACGGCCACCTCCGCGCCTGTGGCGGCCAGCCCGCTTGTGCGTTCCCCACGTACGCGAGCAGGCTCCCCGCGTACGTGGGGGCATCCAGGACATCTTCCTCCTACACGCACCCGCTCTGTCCGCCCTCACACCTGCACAAAGGACCCGAGCGGGCCCCCCGCCAACGAGCACGCGGTTGCGTCACACCTGTCCGCACCCGCCGTCCGATCGGCTCCCCCAGCGACCCGGCGCATGCGCTCGGATGAGGAGCCAGCACGGCGCGTCGGCGCCGAGTCCGCTCCCGAGGGGCTGCTCAGGCCCGCGCCGTGCTGATCGCATCCGGCGGTAACCGCTCGTGCCAATCCCATCTCGACCACCGCCCGAGCCTATGGCGATTGGAGCCGGGAGACTGCCCACCGCCCCCGCCACTTGCCAGAGGAATCGGCCATGGAGAGCTTCGAGATCACCATCCAGCGCGCGAGCCAGGCACTCTGGCCGGTTGTGGCCGAGTACCCCGCCCCGGACCACGGGATGCCCGTCCGCTGCGAGGGCACCCTGCCGCCCTTCGATCCTGCCGCTCTTGCCGGAGCCGACCTGGCCGGCTACGGGCGCATCCTCGGCGAGGCGATCTTCACCGGCCCCCTGCGCGATGCCTTCGCCGAGTGCCTGGGCCGGGTGGGGCGCATGCGCGTACTCCTCTACGTGGAGGAACCCGCCCTCCGCGCGCTGCGCTGGGAGCGCCTCTGCGCACCCGTGGACGGCGACTGGCCCATGCTGGCCCGCACCCAGCGCCTGCCCTTCTCACACTACCTCCCCAGCCTGACCGACCGGCGCTACCCACCGATCGGCCGGAGTGACCTGAAAGCCCTGGTGCTTGCCGCGAGCCCCGCCGGCCTGAGCGATTACGGCCTCGCCCACTTCGACATCGCCGCGAGCGTGGCCGGCGTGCGCGCGGCCCTCGATCCGATCCCGGCCACCGTTCTCGCCGACCTGCCCGACGCCGCCGGCCCGCCCACGCTCAATGCGCTCTGTGCCCAGATCACCGCGAACCCTTACACCCTGCTCCACGTGATCTGCCACGGGCGCGTGATCGGCGATGGCGAGACAGTGATCTACCTTGCCAGCCCCGACGACCAGCACAAGGTTCACGCCATCCCGGCCACTGATCTCCTGGCACGCCTGAGCGCGCTGGAAGGCTACGGGCTGCCCCACATGACCTTCCTGGCCACCTGCGAGAGTGCCAGCCCCGAGGCCAGTGGTGCCCTGGGCAGCCTGGCCCAGCGCATGGTCAGCCAGCTCGGCATGCCCGCCGTGGTGGCTATGACCGACACGATCAGCATCGCCACCGCCACCGGGCTGGCGAACGCCTTCTACCGCTTGCTGCGCGAGCACGGCGAGCCCGACCGGGCGCTGGTAGAGGCCACTGCCGGCTTACAGGAGCAGTCCGATATCACCGTGCCGGTGATCTACAGCCGCCTCGGTGGCCGCCCGCTCTTCGCCGACTCTGTCGAGCGCCCCCTGCGCGACGACGAGCTGGAAGTCGGCATCACCCGACTGCGCCCGCTGCTTGAGGAACGGGCGCCCACATTGCTGCCGGAGTTCGATACGGCGGTCCAGACACTCCGCTCCGCCGCTGGTGTGGCCCCCGCCAGCATGAGCCCTGAGCGGCGGGCCGAACATGCCGCCGCGCTCCAACAGATTGCGACCATCTGCGTCGATGCCACCGAGATGAGCCTGCACGCGCTGGCTCTTGGCCTGCAAGCGCCCCCGGCCTACGACAGCCGCTGCCCCTTCCCTGGTCTGCGGGCCTTCCAGAGTGAACAGCGCGAGTTCTTCTTTGGGCGCGAGGCTGCCATCGAGCGGCTCACCGAGCGGCTCGCCACAGAGGGACTACTCGCCCTGATTGGCCACAGCGGCAGCGGCAAGTCGTCACTCACGCTCGCCGGCCTGCTGCCCGAGCTCCAGCGCCGGCGGCCCGGGTTGCGGGCCGCCGTCTTCGCTCCCGGCTTCCTACCCCTCGCCTCGCTGGATCTGGCGCTTTACGAGGCCGAGCGCCAGGGTGAGCCAGATGCGCCCATCCTGGTGGTTATCGACCAGCTAGAGGAGCTCTTCACCGTCTGCACCGACGAGGAGGAGCGGGCGGCATTCGTGGAGGCGCTGCAGCGCCTGCCCCAGCGCCACGGGCTACTGCTCACCATGGGCACCGATTTCTGGGAGGCGTGCGCGGCCTACCCCACTCTGCGCAGCCTGCTCGAGCCCCACCTGGCCCCGATTGAGCCGCTCACGGCCGAAGAACTGCGGCGGGCCATGGAGCGCCAGGCGGCACTGGTGGGTCTGCGCTTTGAGGCCAACCTCGGCACGCGCATCATCGACGACGTGCGCAATGAGCCCGGCGCGATGCCCTTGCTCCAGCATGCCCTCCGCGAGCTCTGGCTGCGCCGGCGGGGGCGCTGGCTGCGCTTCGACGCCTACGAGCAGATCGGCGGCGTGCAGCGCGCCCTCGCCCACAGCGCTGATGCGATCTACACCGCCCATCAGCCCGAGAGCCGCGAGCGGCTGCGTGATCTTTTTCTGCGCCTGACGCGCCTCGACCCGAACCACGAAGAGGGGGAGACATGGCGTGACAGCATCCAGCGCGTACCCCTGGACGACCTGGTACCGGCGGGCGAGGCCCCCGAGACAACGCGCGCACTGGTGGCCGAGCTGGCCGAGGCGCGCCTGCTCGTCGTGACGGGACCATCGGTGGAACTGGCCCACGAGGCGCTCATCCGCTCCTGGCCGCGCCTGCGCGACTGGCTGGCCACCGACCGGCAGAGCCTGCTGCAGCGCGAACTGCTGCGCCAGGCGGCGATCGCCTGGGAGCAGAGCAAGGGCAACGAGTCCTTCCTCTGGAGTGGCAGACGCCTGGCCCAGGCCGAGGCCCTGGCCGAGCTCCCCCGCGTGCCGCTCAACGCTCGTGAGCAGAGCTTCCTTGACGCCTCCAGGGCCCTGCACGCCCGCCAGGAACAGGCCGCTGCCGAGCAACTGGCCCGCGAGAAGAGGCTCCGCGAGGAGGCCGAGGCCCGCCGCGCCGAGGCCGAGCAGGCTCGTGAGCGGGCCGTGCAGAGCCAGCAAGAGGCTGAGCAGGCCCGCGAGCGGGCGCGGGCGCGCGCCCGCACCCTGGCGTGGGTCTCGCTGGCCGCCGCAGCCTTCTTCGTGGCCGCCGCCCTCGCGGCCTACCTCGCGGCCTTTCAGGCCGGTGTGGCCGCCAGCAACGCCCAGGTGGCCCGGACTCAGGCCGTCCTGGCGCAAAGCCAGCGCGATGAGGCCCGCCGCCAGGAGGCCCTGGCTCTCACCGCCGAGAGCCGCGCGGAGGCCCAGCGCGCCACCGCCGAGGCCGAGCGCACGCGCGCCGAGGCGAGCGCCGCCGAGGCCCGCAGCCGGGCCCTGGTGGCCGGGGCCCAGGCCGCCCTGAGCCGCGAGGACCCCGATGAGGCCCTGGCCCTCGCCCTCGACGCCGACCAGCGCCAGGCGGCCCTCGTACTCGCCGAGGCCGCCGACGCCAGCGCCCGCCTTTCCCTCGGCCCCTTCGACACCCCCGTCAGCGTGGTCGCCTTCAGCCCCGATGGCAACACCTTCCTCGCCGGTACCGAGGGCGGTGAGCTCACGGTCTGGGATCGCGCCAGCGGTGAGTTGCGCCGCCGTTTCACCGCGCCAGGGGCGATCACCAGCGCGGCCTACAGCCCCGACTCGACCCGCATCGTCGTCGGGACTGCCGACGGGGTGCTGCTCGAGCTCGGCGCCGCCGAGGGCCTCCGCTTCGCCCCAACGGCCGGCGGCGCGATTACCCAACTCACCGTGAGCCCCGATGGCAGCCAGGTGTTGAGTGGCGGTGAGGATGGCGCGGCGACGCTCTGGAATCTCGCCACCCGGCGCGCCCAGGGCGACCTGCGCCCCGCCGGTGGCCAGCCCGTCGCCGGCGTCGCCTTCCTCCTCGACGGCGGCGCACTCGTGGTCGGCGGCGATGGCACCGCCCAACGTCTGACCCTCGGCGGTAGCGCGATCGACAGCTTCGTGCTGCGCGACCCGACCGGGCCAGGAATGGGCGATGATGGGCTCCCGCCTCCCTGCCTGGTTACCGCCATGACCATGCTGCCGGACGGCCAGAGCCTGGTCGCCGGCTGTAGCGACGGGGCGCTCCTCCACTGGAGCCTGGCCGAGGGCTGGCTGGGCACCCTCTGCTGCCACGACAGCAACGTGCTGGCGGTGACGGCCAGCCGCGATGGGGCGCACGTTGCCAGCAGCGGCTTCGACAACACGCGCCTCTGGGAGCTCGCCTCTGGCGTGCAGGTCTGGAGCTACGCAGGGCATGAGGGCGAGGTGAACAGCCTGGCGATCAGCAGGCGGGGCGAGGTGCTAACCGGCTCCTTCGACGGCACCGCGCGCCTGTGGGATCTCCGTGGCGGCCAGCGCCTTGCCGACCTTGCGCTCCCTGACGGCGCCAGCCTGGAGATGGTCCTGGGGCTCGCCTTCGGCCCTGGCGGCGAGCTCCTGGTGGTGGACAACTTCGGAACGCTCGGTCGCTGGCCTGGGTCCGGCAGTGCCCGCCCTACAGCTAGCCAGTTGCCCGGATTCCCTCTCGCATTCAGCACCGATGGAAGCCTGGCGGTGCTCTTCGTCGACGATACGAGCGCTGTGGGCCAGGGACGCTCTGGCACCGGCGAGCTGCTCCTACTCTGGGATGTGGGCGCGGGCGAGCCGCGCTGTGCGCTCCCCGGTGGCGTCGGCAACTTCCAGACCGCCGCCTTCAGCCCCGGATCGAACCAGGTAGCCGTTGCCAGCGCCGGCAGCCTGTTGCTTGTCGGAAGTCAGGCCAGGCCCGATGGCGACTGCGCGCCCGTGCGCCGCCTGACAGGCGACGGGGGCGTGATCCGCAGCATCGCCCTGAGCGCCGACGGCGCGCTGGCCGTCACCGGCTCGGAAGACGGGCTGGTACGCCTCTGGGACGCAGCCGCTGGCAGCCTGGTGGCCGAACTCCCCGGCCACCGCGACATCGTCACCTCGGTGGCCCTGAGCCCCGATGGCACTATGCTGGCCTCAGGCTCCTGGGATCGCAGCGTGCGCCTATGGGACACCGCCCAGCGGCGCGAACTGGCGGTACTCCGGGGGCATACCCAGGCCGTACAGGCGCTCGCCTTCAGCGCCGACGGGCGGCTCCTCGCCAGCGGCAGCAACGACCGCAGCGCGCGTCTGTGGGATCTCGCCAGCCGCCAGGAACTCGCCCGCTTTGCTGAGCACCAGAGCGCGGTGATCCAGGTGGCCTTCAGCCCCAACGCCCGCACCCTGGCCGCCGGCACCGAGACCGGCGAGCTCGTCCTCTGGCTGGCCCTCCGCCCTGAGGAGCTCACGGACTGGGTGCGGGAACATCGCACCGTGCCAGGAGCATAGCGCGAGAACCGAGAATCAGGAACTGGAGAGCTGCACGCGGATGGCGTTCTGACGCGCCCCGCCCTCCGCCCGCCCCCCGCATGGGCATGCCAGACGTACGTTGGGCTGTCGGTCCCGCGCACGCGAGAACCCAGCATCCCTCGCCTGTGCAGGAGCGAACAGAACCCGGGTTCGAGCAGCGCTTCACCGCATCCTGACGGGCGGCGTTCCCCCACTCCCGCGCTGGGAGCGGGGATCAGGGCTTGCCCCCGCGTAAGCGGGGGTGAGGGACGCAGCGGGCTGCGTCCCTCTCCGTCCCAACGGTTTCCCCGGGATGGCCAGGACCATTGTCAGGGCAACATGAGCTGCGTGCCGGCGAAGATCAGGTTCGGGTTGGGGCCGATGCGGTCGATATTCGCGTAGTAGATATCAACCCAGCGCATCGGGTCGTTATAGCGGGCCCAGGCAATATTCCAGAGGTTATCGCCGGGCTGCACGGTGTAGGCCGGGCCCATAATCGCGGCCAGCCCGGGCGTGTTGAGCGTCAGCCCCATCCCCGTCTGAGGCGAGGGAATGTTGAACGTCTGGCCGGGGTAGATCAGGTTGGGGTTCACGATCTGGCTCCGATTGGCCTGGTAGATCAGGTACCAGAGGGCCCCGTTGCCATAGGCGCGCTGGGCAATCGCCCACAGACTATCGCCGCTCACCACCGTATACATCCCCTGGCCCAGGCCCTGCTGCGAAGAGCCGGGCGTGACGGTCGGCTGGTAAACCACAGGCGCGATCGTCGGGATGAAGAAGGTCTGCCCCGGGTAGATCCAGTGGGCGTTGGCGATCTGGTTGGCGTTGTAGTCGAAGATCGTGCGCCAGAGCGCCCCGTTGCCGTAGAAGGCGTAGGCGATACCGCTGAGCGTGTCGCCGGGGCGCACCACGTAGTAGGTGCCGGTGCCCTGCTGGTTCACCGTGCCGTGGGCATCGACGGCGGGCAGGATCAGGGCCGTGTTGGCCACGAGGGGCTCGGTGGCCATGGCATCAAGGGCCAGTTCGAGGGCCGCCGCGTCAAGCCCGGCCGATGCGGAGCGCTCGCCACGGGCCCGCAGTTCCATAGCCACCGCAGGCGCTGCCGCGTCAGCCGCCTCGACCGCGCGCTCCCCACGAGCCCCCAACTCGAGGGCCGACCCGGCCGCCGCCACGCTGACCGCCACCGTCGCGGGGGCGGGCTCGCTCGCCCGGGCCAGTCCGGTCGAGCTGAGCGCGAGCGCGCCACCGAGCACCAGCGCCAGCCCACCGGCGCGCAGCCGCCGTACCGAGCGCCGCACCGCTAGCGGCGCGGGCACACCCTCGGCCAGCAGCTGCGAGAACTGCTGCTCATCGACCTCGATCTCCCCCGCCATCAGCTGCGCGAGCAGCTCACCGTCGGTGAGCGTCCGACCCGCCTGAGAGCTGACCATGACTCGTTCCCTTTCTGGTAAGCGCACGCCTTCGCGTGGCCTCTTCCCCCACGTGGTCCGGTCCCTCGTACTAGCCAGTGTACGACACCAGATGGATCGTGAAATCCGCCAATAGTCGGGCCTGTTTCTAGATCAGCGTCTGCGTTGCAGCTCATAGCTGGCGAGCGTGTTGATCTGTGGTTCACGACTCTCGGCTATACTGGTGCCAGAGCAATGAAGCAGAAAGCTGCGAGCGATGGATACAAGCCCGGACCTCTCCAGGCAGGTGGCCAACCTGCACGTGCGCGAGATGGCCCCGCTCCTGGCGCCCGTGGAGCTCAAGCAGCGGCTGCCGCTGAGCCCTGCGGCGGCCCGCACCGTTACCCAGGCCCGCGAGGCCATCCGGCGCATCCGCCGGGGCGAGGACCAGCGTCTGCTGGTGGTGATCGGCCCCTGCTCGATCCACGACACCGTCGCGGCCCTCGACTACGCCCGGCGTCTGCGGCGGCTCCACGAGGAGCTGAGCGGCCAGCTGTTCATCATCATGCGCGCCTATCTGGAGAAGCCCCGCACCACCGTCGGTTGGCGCGGCCTGATCAACGACCCCTTCCTCGACGGCTCCTTCGACATGAGCGCCGGGCTCACCATCGCCCGCCGCCTGCTGCTGGAGATCAACGAGCTTGGCCTGCCCGTGGCCACCGAGATGCTCGACCCGATCAGCCCCCAGTATCTCGATGATCAGATCAGCCTCGCCACGATCGGCGCCCGCACCACCGAGGCCCAGACTCACCGCGCCCTCGCCAGCGGCGTCTCGATGCCGGTCGGCTTCAAGAATGGCACCGACGGCGGCATCCAGGTTGCCGTGAATGCCTGCGTGGCTGCCGCCGGCCAGCATAGTTTCCTCGGCATCGACGAGCGGGGCCAGAGCGCCGTGGTGAAGACCACCGGCAATCCCGACGGCTTCGTGATCCTCCGAGGCGGGCGCCACGGCCCGAACTACTTCCCCGAGTACGTGGTGCAGGCCGCCCGCCTCATGCGCGAGGCCAACGTGCAGCCCGCAGTCATGGTGGACTGCAGCCACGCCAATGCCGGAGGCGACTTCCGCCGCCAGGAGGCCGTCTGGCATAACGTGCTGGAACAGGCCGTGAGCGCCCCCACCCCGATCATCGGTATGATGGTCGAGAGCAACCTGGTGGAGGGCAAGCAGCCGCTCCTGGCCGATCGCTCGAAGCTGCGCTACGGCGTCTCGCTCACCGATGGCTGTGTGGGCTGGGAAACCACCGAACTGCTGCTCCACGAGGCCCACCTGGCCCTGGAACGCGCGCGCTAGCTGGCGCTTTGCCTGCTCAATCGGGTTGCTCATGCCTGGATTGTGCACCAGGCAGCCAGGACAGTGCCAGGATCGGCGGGGGAGATGTGGAGGAGCTGTGCGGGACGAGCCGTGGACAGCGCCGCGACGCAGCAGATTGCGGCTACGAGGCGCCAACCGCGAATCGTGGTTTCATAGCGCGTCCGGCTTGATCATCTGCACCGGCGGGGTGGCGCGGAGGGGCCTGCGGCTCCCTGGCACAAGAACCGCTTGTACACAATCAAGGTTTAGCATCATTCAGGCCAGGGCCGCGCGCAGCAGCGCCATGGCCCGCTCCCAGGCCCCGTCCCAGCGCTCTGGGGTTGCGGCCAGAAAGGTGGCGGCAGCGAGCCCTGCGGTCTGGCCCCGGGGCATCGCAAGCAGGCGGGCGCGCTCGTCCGAGGGCAGGCTAGCCGCCCAGCGGCGCGCAAGTCCCTGTGCGTGCTCCAGATCGTAGTGGCGCGGCGCGAAGGCCTCCTGGTGGGCGAGCGCCAGGACAAACTGGCGCATGGCCTCGTCCTGGGCGCCCTCCACGCTCGCGCGGCGGGCCCGCAGCAGCGCGGTGCGCCCCCAGATCACATGGGCGAAGGCGGGGAGCGGCGGCACTAGCTGGCCTTCGGCCTCACGCAGCAGGCTTGCCACCTGCTCCGGCGGGGCGATGGCGGCCTTGAGCGTGAGGAACTCGGCCGCGTGGAGGGGGGGGATCCGCTGGCCAAGCTCACTCTCCAGCAGATCGGCGGCGAGGAGCCGGTGGCGCCGGGCGGCCACCTCGTTCTGCGCGTCTGCGTAGAGTTCGGCCAGGTCGATATCATAGGCGGCCCAGTCGCGCGCGAGCTCGATGCGGGCGGCGGGCTCGCCTTGCAGCAGCGGCACCGCATCCTGAAAGCAGCGGGTCGCGCCGACGTCTGGCGTGCCGCGCGCGAGCATGCGCCGGTGGGCAAGCACGCCACGGCAGTGAGCCACCAGACCACGGGCGCGCGGGCTGCCCGACTCGAAGGCTGCGCGTTCGGCCCGCTCCAGCAACTCATCGAGCTCGGCATCGTCACCGCCACGGCGCAGCAGCAGCACGGCGTGGCGATGGTAGTAGCGGGCCTGGCGGTAGGGCGTGGCGCTGGCACCGTGGTCGGCCAGCACCTCGGCGGAGAGCTGGAGAGCGCGCTCCAGCGCGCCGTCCAGAGCGAGCAACGAGGCGTAGAGGTGAGTCGCCTGCACCAGATCGGCCGCAACCGGATCCGGTGGCGCAGCCTCACCCTGAGCTTGATACTGGCGGAAGGCGCGCATCGCCGCCTTGGCGTCGGTGGTCGCCTCAAAGAAGCGCAGCTGCTGCTCGTGCACGAGGCCTCGCACGAGGTGAGCCTGGCCAAGCTGCGAGTCGCGCTGCAGGCGCAGCAGAAAGTCGGGGGTGGCGCCATCGACGTCCTCGAGGACGGCAATCACCTGCGAGCAACGCCGGCCGATCAGCTCGTGCTCGTCGGCCAGGTGTACCCGCGAGGCGTTCACGGCCCAGGCGAGCGCCAGGCTCACAAAGAGCCGCCGCGAGCGGGCCGGCAGCGCGGCGATGGCCGCCAGATCCTCCGGAAAGGCAACGCCATCGGCCGCGAAGCTCGCCATCAGCGTGCTCGCCCGCTCCAGCGCCATCGGGTGCTGCTCCTGCGCATGCAGGAGCCACACGGCCCGCACCTGCTCGTCCCGGAGGATCGCTTCCAGGCTCAACTCAGACTCGCGCAGGGCATCGAGCCCTGGCTGCACATAGCGGCCGTTCCGCCGCAGACGCCGGGTGAGGGTGCGCCAGAAGACATCGGAGAGGATCAGGGCCGCCTCGACATCCCGCTCCCGCAGCAAGCGCTCCACGTAGATGGCGTAGCTCGTGTAGCCACCCCGCGCCACATCGCGGCGCATCTCGTAGGAGACGTGGTTCGCCATCGCGCGCAGCAGCGAGATCAGCTCGCCGGCGTGCTCCACCTGGGCCCGGCTGAGGGCGCACAGGTAGTCCAGGGTGGGGCCACGCAGCCCCAGGTCGTCGGGTTTGCCACTCTGATCGATCAGCTGGTAAACCTCGTCGTGCAGGAAGAGCAGCGTCTCGCCGCCCGGCCCGGCTACGGCTTTGACCAGGGCCAGTTCGCCGATCTGGTCCAGGACGACGTAATCGTACTCCAGCCCGAGGTGGGCAAGCAGCGCCTGGAGCTCGCCCACCCGCAGCCCACGCCGCGCGTAGGAGAGCACGTAGAGGCAGTAGGCGCGCGTCTGGTCGGCCAGACTCAGCGGCGAGAGCGGGTCGAGCACCGAGTCAACCAGCCAGTCCTCGAACTCGGGCAGGCTCCCGACGCTGAATGGCGGCGCGCCATCAGGCTCCACTGCGGCCGCCCAGCAGGTGAGCAGCAGCGGCCGGCCCGCCGTGATCTGAAGCAGGGAGTCCGCCGTGCCGGTGTCCACCTGATGTCCGTGTTCGCGCAGGTAGGCCTGGATCTCAGCCGCCTGCCCGAAAGGCTCGATCTTCTGCACCCCGATAGCCTCAAGCCCCTGCACCTCCAGCCGGGTGAGCAGCGGCAGTTGCCCGTTCTCGGGCGGGCGGCCGCTCAGGATCACCAGCGTACGGCGGAGCTGCGGCAACACCGTGCGCATCCAGCCCAGCACGAGCTCGCGCTCGCTGAGCACCTGGGCCGCGTGCACGAGCGCCCCGGGGGGCGCCGGTGAGTCGAGCAGCGTCTCGACGGTGTCGAAGCGCATCACCAGCGGGGCCGCAGCAGCCAGATGGTTCCAACCAGCTACGAAGGCCTCCCGCAGCCGCAGGCCACGCCGGCGCTCCGGATCGCCAAACTGCCGCTCACCCCGAGTCTCGGCGACCGCCCGGTGATAGGCGGCGAAGGCCGCCTCAACCTGAGCGGCGGGAAACCCGTGCCAGAGCCCCGCATCATCGGTCGCCAGGCCGGCGATCAGGCGCGCCTCGATCGCCTCGGCGCTGCGGTTCTCAAAGTCGTACAGGTCGACGATCGGCGCCACGCGCACCTCGGGGCACGTAGCGCGCACAATCTCGGGGAAGCACTGCAAGAGGCGCGTCTTCCCCAGGCCACCGCCGGCCTCCACCGAGAGCAACCGGCAACCCTCGCCGCCGGCAGCCGCCAGCGTCCAGGCACAGAGCAGCTCCTTGAGGGCGTCGCGGCCCACATAGGTTGGCAGGCGGTTGAAGGCGCTCATCAGCACTACTCGGATCGGGGTGGTGTGTCGCGCAGCAACCGGCGGATGAGCGGATGGAGTGCATAGGCCCGCGTCGCCGGATCATACGAGCAGCACCCCCGATCGACCAGTACGGCCAGATCGCGCCGGATGCCGGTGATGGAGTCGCCCGTGCGGGCGGCGAGCACACTGGCCAACTCGGCTGCCTGAAAGGAGTCGGGCATGGCACGGGCCGCATCGAGCAGGGCCAGTAGCCGCGCGCGCTCCTGGTGGGTGGCCGGGCTCAGCATGCGCCCCAGCAACTCGGCGGCGTAGGCACCGTAGCGGGCCTCGTCGCGGGTAAAGACGGCCGCGTCAATCGGCACATATTCCTGCAGCGCCGCGTGCACAGCCTCCAGGCAGCCGGCTTCCTGCAGCCGCGCCAGCAGATCCTCGTCGCGGTACACCTGGGCGGGCAGGTCGGCCCCGCCGAGCGCGGCCCGCTCACAGAGCTGGCGCCACCGCCGGGCCCAGGGCTCATGGTCGCCGCTGGTGCGCAGGGGTGCCGCCGAAAAGTAGAGCCACTCATTGACCGCGCGGGCCTCGGTGATCGGCTGCCCGAGCGCCTGGTCGTAGTAGATCGCCTCCAGCTCGCGCCACAGCGCCAGCAGCCGCTGGGGGCTCCTGCGTTGCAGATCGGCTTCGACTGCCCGGCGCAGCGCCAGGGTGAAGACCGTCCGGTGGCCACGGCTATAATCGAGATGGCCACGGGCCTTCAGCTCCCGCAGAGCTTCCTGCAGGTGCCGCGAGGAGCTATCACCGAGGGTGCTCCAGCCCGGCAGAAAGCGCCTGAGCAGCCGCTCCATCGTGGGCACGTGCACCGCACGCATCACCCCCACTACGCCGACCACCGCGCGCGTAGCCTTGCTGAGCGTATCGAGGCGGGGCTCGGGCCCCTCGGGCGGCGGGTCAACCCTGAAGTGGCGCAGCAGGGTCTCGACGGCGGCAGGGTGGCCAAGGGCCAGATCGTGGAGGGGGAGGCCGAGGGGAGTGCGGGCAGCCTGGCGTGCCATCGCGAGCGTCTCGTCGGGCACCAGCCGGGGGATACTCAGCGGGCGACAGCGGGCCCGCAGCTCCCAGAAGTGCCAGGCCACGGGCGAGCGGCTGGCGATGATCACCAGGGCGCGGGTGCGCTCAACGACCGGCTTGATCAGCGCCCGCTGGAGCACTGGCCATTGCTCCAGCGCGTCGACGCCATCGATCAGGAGCAGCCAGGGCTGTCCCGGCTGGCGGGGCGCCTGCAGCGCGCAGGAAACACTCACCGCTAGCGGGGCCAGCTCCGGGTGCTCAGGCGTTGGCCCATCGGGCGGGAGCAATGCGCGCAACGGCGCCGCGCCGGTGGCCCAGGTGCCCGCTGGCACGGCGAAGTTCAAGGCGGCTACCGGGTAGTCCGAAGCTACCTGCTCGAACACCTGGCGCAGCAGGTAGCTCTTGCCCATCCCGTACGGGCCGACCAGATTCAGCACCGGCAGCTCACTGTCCGGGCTGGCGAGCAACTGCCGCAGGAGATCGATCAGCCCGGGGCGGCTCTCGACGCGGAGATTCATGGCGCCTCAATCGCTGCTGGCCGGCGGCTTAGGACAGCGCGCAGGCCTCCTGCCGCACCGGCACAGGGCCTGTAATTTCTTATACTGCCCGAAAGAACGCCCCCTCGCAAGGTCGCGCAGTGACCGTTCCGTGGAAATCTCGTGGAACTTCCACCACCAGGCCCCCAGGCCTCACTCGTCACGAAAGTTGCGCAGCACATAGCCGAAGCCGGTCGCGTTATCGATGTAGGTGAGCGAGTTCTTCACCTCGGGCTCCAGATCCTCGCGCAGGTTACGAATCAGCTTGCGCAGCGAGCCAGTTGGGTCGGCCCGCAGATCCGGGTCGGGGTCGTCGCGATACACGTCGTCGGCCAACTCCTTGCTGGAGACCCGCCGGTTCCGGTGGGCCCAGAGGTAGTCCAGGCAGCGCTGGCGCAGCCGGGGAAGCTTCTGGGCGATCCGTCGATCGCCCAGCCAGACATCGCCCCGCTTGTCGACGAAGAGCAGCGGTGGGTCGGTAGAGACGGCGGCCGGGTTCGGGAGGCGTCGGGGCGGCTCGGGCGAGAGCACCGTCGCTGGTGGGGGCCCACCGACAGCCAGGCCGGAAGGCTGGTACTCGGCCATGGGGGCGACCTCCAGCACGGTGGCCGCCGCGATCGGGGCGTCGGGGTCGTCGCTGCGGGCGAGGTGCCTGGTAACCACCATATCGGCGAGGCGCAACAGCTCCCGGGGCGAGCAGTCGGCCCGCTTGGCGAGGTGCAGGTCAACATCAAAGTCGGCGGCACAGAGGTCGCTAAAACAACGGGTACTCCCCTGGGACGTCTGGCTCAACTGGCTACAGATAATCAGCCGCTGCTCGAGCATCGCCACCAGATCCTGGGGACGCCACTCCAGCATCAGGCTGCGCATAATCTCAAGGCGGCCGATGCGCTGGGCGAGGAGCAGCTCGCGTAAGGCGATGGGCAGAAAGAACTTGAACGCGACCCCCTCGCTATCGAGCAGGCCGGCGGCGTTCAGCAGCGGCGCGAGCACTCGCGCCTGGAGCTCCAGATCGTCACGGGTCTCGTGCCACTCGTCCACTCCGTCCACCAGCACGTAGAGGCTGGCAAAGCCAGCGCTACGGGTGAGGCCTACCAGCAGGCCAAGCCAGCGCTGGGCGCTGGGCGGCTGCTGGCGATAGTGCTGGATCATGCCCTCGAGATTGGGCGGCAGAAAGAAGGCTGGCTGCCGGTCGGGGGCGAAGAGGGCGAGCAGAGCACAGAAGCGGGCGTAGGCGGCGCTGTCGGCCTGCATCCGGCGCAGCCGCTCCCCCGAGGCGCGCAGCTGATCGGCCAGGGCCTCCACCACCAGCACCCGCAACTGGGTGAGGTAGTAGTCTAGATCGGGAGGAGGGGCACCGGCGCCGAGCACACCGCTGAAGTCGGTGAGGCTCACGGCCAGGGCCGGATCGTCGGCGCGCTCCTGCACGCGCCGGGCCATCTCGATACGGTGGCTCGTCTTACCGTGGCCGGTCGGGGCAAAGACGAGGCAGGGCTCGGGGCGCGTTGGCGTACCGACGATCGTGGTGAAGAGCTCGCTTGGCACAAACCATGCGGGCAATAGATCGCGCTCGCGCTCCGCCCGGACGGTGTCGAAGGGGTCGCGATGGAATCCCCGGCGCTCGAGGAACGTCGCGCGAGATAAGGGCATGCCAACTCACATGGCAGTACGGTCATGGATACGACATGGTGTCGTATTGTACCCAGGGTGCGGGGCAAAGTCAACGGGGACGTGGCGCTAAGGGGCGGTCGGAAGGAGCAACTGCTGGATGGTTTCCTCGAGTAACTCCAGCGTGAAAGGTTTGCCTATAAAACGATCGACGCCTGCCTCCATCGCGCGACGCTGCAAGTCGGGGTAGGCGTAGGCACTGATCATCAGGACTGGGAGGTGAGGCCGGGCGGCCTTGACGTGGCGCGTGAGCTCCAGGCCATCGAGCTCGGGCATGCGATAGTCGGTGATCACCATCGCTACCTGGCGCCGGCCAAGCTCGTCGAGGGCGATGCGACCATTGGTGCAGGGGACGATCTCGTAGGCCCGCGCGAGGTCGCGCATAAGGCGCCGCAGCAAGCCCATAATGCCGCTCTCATCCTCGACCAGCAGAATGGCCAGCGGGTCGTTCGGTACCTGGCTCATAGGCCCTTGCCTCATACTGCTACACAGCCTGATCCTCACCATCGGGCGGGCCGCGACGGCAGGTCGCACGGCGCAGCCACCGCTCTCTCGGTCCACGGAGCGCGCAGGCCTCACCACGCCATGCTGGCTCTGCGATACATTGTCGTACGTGCAATCTGCGCAATTATGGCCGAAGTGAGCGCGCACGTCAATTGTGTGCTGCTATCCACAAGATATCCACACCCCCACGGGGCTTCCGGAATCTCTCCACACCGATGGCCTTGAGGGCTCCCCGGCTTATGGGCTAGAGTACGCATACCGACAGAGCAGCGCCATCCCCCAACCTCCCCGAAGGCTCCGTCGAGCGCACGGCGTGGCTACCGCCGCGCCCAGAGTGAAGGAGGCCAGTATGCGCACGCTCGGCTTCGTTCTGCTGTTGATCCACAGCCTTACCCTGATCGGTATCGCCCGGCTCTACCCCGAGCCGACGACCCTCGTGCTCTGCCTGGCGCTCTTCGTGATCGGCGGCGTACTGGCGGCACTGGGCCTCTTCACCAGCTATGGTCTGCTGGCGGCGCTCAGCGTGGTCACGGCAGGTGGGGTGGGCTACGGCCTGGCCACCCGAGCCCTCTGGCTGAGCCCCGCAGCGGGGCTGGCGATGGCAATCGTGGCAATGGGCCTGACACTGGGCCTCCAGGCCTGGATTCGTAGCCGGCTGCAGCGCGTCTTCTTCAACGAGTTGCTGGTGGTGATCTACCCGCAGAACGGCGGCTTCGGGGTCGTACAGGGCCCGGCATGGTTCTACCCCGTTGCCGGGGCGGTGGAGCCACTGGCACTCATGCCGTGCTACCAGCAGGAGTACGAGCTGCGGCTCACCCGCGTGAACACCCGGCCCCAGCCCGGGCCCCTGGGCGAGGTCGGCGAGAATATCGACGAACTGGTGGTCGAACTGGTCTTCCAGCTGCACCCCGCCAACTGCCTGCGGATCTTCGGCGTGCATAACCAGGAAGCGATCTTCCGCGCGGCAGCTACCGAGGCCGGGGCGGCCATGCCGGCGGCCATGCGTGACCGGCGCTTCTGGTCGGCGGCGTGGCGCCACGCCCTGGCCGACATCACCGAGCGCATTGTGCGCACGGAGGTTCACCGCTCGGGGCTGACGGCCCTGGAGGTGCGCCATCAGCGCGAGCGGATCGAGGCGGCGGTGCTCGCAAGGCTGCGGGCCGAGGCAACCAACCTCGGCCTCGAGATCCTCGAGTGCAATCTGCTCCAGGTGGAGCCCGATGAGGCCAGCGCGACGATGGCCAGCCGTGAGACGATGTTGCGTGCCCAGGGGCGAGCCGAGGAGATCGCCATCACCGGTGAGGCCCATGCCATGGCTCGCGCCGCCCTCGTCCGCGAGGTGGTAGCGGCCGTGCGCGCCAGTGGCGCCCAGGTGTCGCCCCGAACGATCGACCTGATCGTCCAGGGTGTACTGCCCCAGGCGCTCCTCGGGGCCTACATGCGCCCCAGCGCAGACCTGCCGGATACGCTGATGGATCTGCACAGTCGCCCGGGCGGCCCCCACCCTGGCGATCCGGCCCGCAACTGATGCCGGTGCCGGAAGCGATCGCCATCATCTCCGGCGTGGCCAACGAGCGGAGGCGATAGCGGCCCACGGCGCGCCAGGGGGGCTCGGCCGGGCGGAGCGCCCACCGGCCCGCCTGGCGCGCCGCTCAAGTGTATGCTCGTGGCCTACCGTTACGCACCCTGAGGAGGCCGTAGCGCAGGGAGTTGCACACCGCGACCGTGGGTGAGACGCTACTGGCCCGCCTGGCGTGGCTCCGCTGCGGCGGGAGCAACCACCTGCCAGTGGAGTGCGGCTAGGCCGGCAAGCCCGACGAGGGCGAGGAGCGCGAAGACGGTCGGGTAGCCGGTAATGCCGGCCAGAGCGCCAGCCACGAGCGGACCAAGCGCTGCCACCGGCGCCAGGGCGGTGTTGGCCACGCCGATGTAGGTGGGGCGCTCGGCCGGCGGGCTGAAGGCAAAAACGAGCGTGAAGCCCGAGAGTTGAAAGCCTGCCTGCGAGGCCCCCACTAGAGCGAAGATCACCGTAAACCAGGAGGCAGCCGGGGCTACCAGCGCCAGCAGCAGCGCGAGCATGCCGAGGGCGGTGGAGAGCTCCAATACCTGCTTGTGGCCCCAGCGATCGGCCAGGGCACCCAGACCGAGATTGCCGAGAGCCTGGGCCCCGAGGAGAACCCCGGTGAAGAGCCCGATCTGGGCCGCCGGCGGATCGAAGCGCTCCAGGGCGGCTGCGGTGAGGAAGGCGTGCCCCACCAGGCCCAGGGAGATCGCGGCCCGGCAGAGCAGGTAGCGCCGGAAGCGCGTGTCGCGGCGCAGGAGCGGGCCGATCCCCCGCAGGAAGGCCACCAGCGGCTCGCGGGGCCGGGCGGGCTGCGGCGCCTCTAGCGTGGCCGCCAGGAAGACGTAGGAGATCGCCATACAACCAAAGCAGAGCAAAGCCAGCATGCCCGCGCTCTGGGGGAAGGGCTGGCTGGCTAGCAGCGCGCCCGCAATGGCGCCGCCGCCCACACCCAGCAGGCCGCCCAGGCCCGCCTGGAGCCCGAAGAAGATCCCCCAGGAGCGCTCGGGGATGATCCGCGAGATGAAATCCTGCCAGGCCGTCGAGGTCAGCCCGGCGCACACTGAGAAGATCGCGTAGAGCCCGAAGATGATCACCAGCAGCGTGGCCGGCGCCAGCCCGGGCGCCAGCAGCAGCACCAGGCCCAGCACCAGGAACGGCAGGCGCTCACCAAGAGTGGCGGTAAGGATCAGCGGCTTGCGGCGCGGCAGCGAGGCCACGAGCGGAGCCATAAACAGCCCCGGCAGGAGCCAGCCCGCGTAGAAGATCGCCGGGATCAACCCCTGCAGCCAGCGGGCGTCGGAGAGGCGCTCAACCACCAGCGGCAGCACCGTAAACCGCGACACCATGCTGATACCCAGCAAGAACGCGCTGCCATCCAGCACGTTCAGCCAGAAGTTCCGCCCCGCATGGCGCGCTAGAAAGGCTTCGGTCTGCTCTGGTGTCATGGCCTTTTGTACCACCTCTTGTTGCTGCCACCGCCTACCTCCCCCGCACGGCTGTCACGCCCGCGAACGCGGGCGTCCAGGCCGCCCCCCGCAGGCGGGGCTACACCCTCGCACCGCTGGCACCCCCGCGCAAGCGGGCCTCCAGACCCCTCCGCGCAGGCGGGGGGCCCGGGAACGACCCAGCCCGCCACGTGCCACCCACTGGTGTCCGGACGTCACGGTCTCACGCTGCACACCCACTGCGGCGCACCACCATCCCCTATGGCCGCGCCATCACCGCGCCCGGCCCAAGCTCGGCGATGCGCGCGTTGAGGCCAGGCAGCGCCGACTCGACCAGGGCGTTAAAGCGACCGATCTGCTCCTCGATCTGCCCGGCCAGGTGGGCGTACACCGCCTCGGCCGCATCGGTAGGCCGGTACTCGCCCAACTCCACGACCGCGGGGAGAGATTTCAGCTTTTCCAGCAGCCGTACGCCGTGGTTCAGATTATCGGCCCAGCCAGGGCGGAGGCCCGGCACCACGAGCGTCTTCTCGATCTCCAGCACGCTATCGCGCAAGCTCCTGGCCGCCTCGCGCACGCTCTCACCACCCTTCACGCCCTCGGCCCGCTTGACCCAGCCATCGAGCTGAGCCCGCAGATCGCGCATGCGGTTCACCGCCTTGCAGGCGCCGTCCAGGGTCCGGTGAATGCGCATGGCCAGGTCGGTCTGCGCCTGGATGTCGGCGTCGCTGGTGGTGATGTCCGGCTCCTTGACGACCTGGAGCGCACGGGTGTAGCTCTGCCCACCCACCGTCAGCGTGAGTTGGTAGGTGCCGGGGGGCACCCGTGGGCCGGGCACCTCGGCCTCTGCCACCGGGTCAGTGCCCTCGATCTTCGTTGCGGGGGCGATCCGCAGATCCCACACGAAGCGATTCCAGCCGGCCTTTGCGGGCAGCTTTGGGGCCTTATCGTCGGGCTTCGGCTCCTGCTGGCCCTCGCCCTCACCCTCCGCCGGCGTGGCCGGCTCGGGCTTGCTGGTGAAGTGACGCAGCTCGTTGCCTGCCGCGTCGCTGATCCGCAGGCTGATCGGCTCGCCGGGCGCCTCGGCCAGGTAGTAGCCAATCACCGCGCCTCTGGGCGGGTTGGTGCCCACGTCCAGGTCTTTGCGCTGCAACTCGCCGCTGGCGTCTTTCGCCATCCGAAAGGCGCCGCCGATCGAGCCGATATAGTTGGTTCCCGGCTCGGGCTGCGTCCAGTCTACGCCGATCAGGTAACGGATGGCCGGGCGCGTGGGCGCCAGGTAGGCTGCCCCCAGCTCGGCGGGCAGCTCGCGCAGCGGCGTCAGATCGTCCAGCACCCAGATCGAGCGGCCATGCGTGCCGGCGATCAGGTCGCCATCTTTGATCAGCAGGTCGTGGATCGGGCTCACCGGCAGGTTCAACTGGAAGCGGGACCACGAAGCCCCATCGTCGAGCGAGAGGTATATCCCTGTCTCGGTGCCGGCAAAGAGCAGGCCCTGGCGCACCGGGTCGCAGCGGATCACCCGCGTGAAGTCGTGCTCGGGGATGCCAGTGTCAATCCGCTGCCAGCTGGCGCCGTAGTCGCTCGTCTTGAACAGGTAGGGCTTGTAGTCATCGTGCTTATAGCGCGTGGCGGCTACATAGGCCGTTGCCCTGTCGAAGGGCGAGAGCTCGATGCAGCTGATCATGGTGAAGGGGGGCAACTCCGGCGGGGTGATCTCCGTCCAGCTGGCGCCCCCATCGCGCGTGATGTGCATCAGGCCATCGTCGGAGCCGGCCCAGAGCACGCCCCGCTCATGGGGTGACTCGGCGAGCGCAAAGACGGTGGCATAGGTCTCGGCGCCGATCGCGTCGAGGTTCACCGGGCCGCCGGTGGGCTTGAGCGTCTCCGGGTCGGCGCGGGTGAGGTCGGGGCTGATCGGCTGCCAACTCTGGCCCTCATCGGTGGAGCGGAAGACCAGATTGCCACCAATGTAGAGCGTGCCCGGGTCGTGGGACGAAATGATGATCGGGTAGGTCCAGGCGAAGCGGTACTTGTGCTCACCCGCGCCCACCCCACTCGCGTACTCGGGCCAGGTGGTAATCAGCCGTAGCTGGCGGGTTCGATGGTCGTAGCGCTGCAGGGCATTGCCGCCGCCTGGCGAGGAGCCGATCGCGCCGACATAGACAATATTCGGGTCATCGGGGCGCACAGCAATGTAGCCGCTCTCGCCGGTGCCAGCCACAAAGCAATCGCGCCAGCCGATGCCATTGTGCCGGGTGCGCGAGGGCACCGCGATACTCGTATTGTCCTGCTGGGTGCCATAGACGTAGTAGGGCAGGCGCGTATCGGCGGCGATATGGTAAAACTGGGCCGTGGGCTGGTTGTAGATCGTCGACCAGGTGCTGCCGCCATTGAGCGAGACGTTGGCGCCACCATCGTTGCCCTGGATCATCCGCCAGTTATCATTCGGGTCGATCCAGATATCGTGGTTGTCGCCGTGGGGGGTGGGGATGGTGTGAAAACTGCGGCCGCCATCGTTGGAGCGGTGCAGGTCCAGGTTGTTCACATAGACCGTCTCGGCGTCCACCGGGTCCGCCGTCACGTGGGTGTAGTACCAAGCGCGGGAGACGAGGTGCTGGTTGTCGCTCACTCGCTCCCAGGTGGCGCCGTAGTCGTCGGAGCGGTAGAGACCGCCCTCCTTCCGGTGCTCGATCAGCGCCCACACGCGGCCGGGTCGAGCGGGCGAGGCGCTGACGCCAACCTTACCCCAGAGGCCCTTCGGCAGGCCCGGGCGGCCAGTAATCTCCTCCCAGCTCTCTCCGCCATCCTGGGACATCCAGAGGCCGCTCTCGGGGCCACCGCTCGAGATTTGCCAGAAGCTGCGGTAGGCCTGCCAGATCGCCGCGTAGAGGATGCGCGGGTTGTTCGGATCCAGGCTCAGATCCACCGCACCGGCCCGCTCGCTCCGGAACAGCACCTTGCGCCACGTCTCACCGCCATCGGTCGATTTAAAGACGCCGCGCTCGGGGTTGGGGCCGAAGGCGTGGCCGAGCGCCGCCACATAGACCACGTCCGGGTTCTGCGGATGCACGCGGATCTTCCCGATGTGGCGCGTGTCGGCCAGGCCCATATGGCGCCATGTGCGGCCCGCGTCGGTGGATTTGTAAACGCCGTCGCCGTGGCTCACATCGATGCGGATGGTCGTCTCGCCGGTGCCGGCATAGATCACATTCGGGTCGGAGTCGGCCACGGCGAGGGCACCCACCGAGGCAGTGTTGAAGAAGCCGTCGGAGACACACTCCCAATACGTGCCGGCGTCGGTCGTCTTCCAGACGCCGCCGGCCACGGCGCCAAAGTAGAACACATTGCGGTCGCGCGGGTCGCCGGCTACGGCAACAACGCGCCCGCCACGGAATGGGCCAATGCAGCGCCACTCCAGCAGGCCCTTGAAATCGGTGGGCTCAGGCATCGCTCTGCTCCGCATACTAGGGGGGCTCGTGGGTGCAACCTGGTGCCGCGCCATTATCCCGGCGGAAGGTGGACTTGTCAACCTTTCGCACGACCGGCAGTCGTACCATCCCGAACCCTATCCACCACGCTCGCGCACCTTCGGTCGCAGCCGAAGCAGCGTACGCCGCGTGGCGCACGTACCGTGCCGTCCGCCAGCGGTGCATGAGGGCGAACTGGCGCGACGACGCCATCAGTCGCTGCGTACCATCGCGCAATCGGCTATCATAGAGCTTACCCGCCGCAGACAGAGAAGCAAACGCCCATGGACCCTGGACCAACGTTTCGCGAGCTACTCGACTTACTGATCCGCTGGACCCACGTGATCGCCGGGATTATGTGGATCGGCAACTCGCTGCTCTTCAACTGGCTGGACCGTGTGCTCACCCGCGACGAGACGCGCTACCCCGAGTCCTTCGGCAAGACGTGGCTGCTCCACAGCGGCGCCTTCTACGAGGTGGAGAAGACGCTGCTGCCGCCTGGCAAGCTACCCAGCCCCTTGCACTGGTTCATGTTCCAGAACCTCACCACCTGGGTCTCCGGCATTGCGCTGCTCGTCCTTGTCTACTACATGGGCGATGCCGCCTACATGCTCGACCCGAACGTGGCGCGGATCGATCCGGCAACGGCGATCGCCATCGGCGTGGGCACCCTGGTGGGCGGCTGGCTCATCTACGACCTGCTCTGGCGCTCGCCGCTTGGCCAGAACGGCCCCCTGGCCTTCGCCATCTCCATGGCGCTGCTGGTTGGCCTGAGCTACGGCCTCTCGCAGCTCCTCAGCGGGCGGGCCGCCTACATGCACGTAGGCGCCATGCTCGGCACCCTGATGACAGGCAACGTCTGGTTCTACATCGTCCCCTCGCAGCGAGCGCTCGTGGCCGCCACCAGGGCCGGCCAGCCGCAAGATCCCGCCCTCTCCCAACGGGCCAAGCTGCGCTCTATTCATAACAACTACATGACCTTCCCGGTGATCTTCATCATGATCAGCAATCACTACCCGAGCACCTACGGGAGCTCGCTCGGCTGGCTGATCCTGAGCGTGCTAATGCTCTCGAGCGCCCTGGTGCGCCACGGCATGAACAGCCGCTTCACCTGGAAGCAGTGGCTCCCCTGGACGATAGGCGCGGGAGTGGCGGGCGCCGCCCTGGCCTTCGTGCTGATGCTCCGGCCCTGGGCGGCGCCGAGCACTGTGGCAGCGCCCGTGCCATTCAGCGAGGTCCAGGCGATCGTGGAGCGGCGCTGCGTGAGCTGCCACGCCGAGCAGCCAACCGACCCGCTCTTCAACGCGCCGCCGGGGGGCGTCGTGCTCACTTCGCCCGAGCAACTGCGGCGCTACGCCGAGCAGATCCACACCCAGGTCGTCGTTTCACAGGCCATGCCCCTGGCCAACCGCACCGGAATGACCGACGAGGAGCGGGCCCGCATCGCCGCCTGGCTCGCCGCCGGCGCGCCGACCGAGTAGGGGCCGATCTGCGGGTGTGAGGTCCCGTCCCACCCGCCAGCCCGCCCTGGGCCTCACCGCTGCGGCACGCGCGGTGACCGCGCACAGGGGACGGGGTGAGGGGGGAAGGGCGACGGTGCAGCACCCCCGATCTGCCACCCCTTTTGCGTGGTGGCGCAGTCTGTGCTACACTGCGGGCATGAGAGGCCGTCAATGGGGACGGCGCTGGTCGGCGGTGGATGCATCTGCGCACCCTGGCTGACACACGCGCACCAACGCCCCAGTGCCGCCGCACGGGGCGTTTGCTATTTGGCACATTCGGGAGGAGCTCAAGCGATGGCCGTATCGATCACGGATCACGCACCGGGTACCGCCGACGCGGGGGCCGAGCTGCCTGCCACGACCCTGCGCGAGATGTTTCGCTGCATGGTGCTCGCGCGCGCGCTCGATGAACGCATGTGGCTGCTGAACCGGGCCGGGAAGGCCCCCTTCGTGATCTCCTGCCAGGGCCACGAAGCGGCTCAGGTGGGCGCCGCCTTCGCCCTCACGCGCGGCAAAGACGTTACCCTGCCATACTATCGCGGCCTCGCCACCGTGCTGGTGATGGGCATGACGCCCGAGGAGGTGATGCTCGCCCTCTTCGCCCGCGCTACCGACCCGAACTCCGGCGGTCGCCAGATGCCCGCCCACTACTCCAGCCGCCGCCTCAAGATCATCACCCAGTCCTCACCGGTGGGAACCCAGATCCCCCACGCGGCCGGGGTGGGCCTCGCCGAGAAGATCAAAGGCGGCGATGCCGTGGTCTGGACGAGCTTCGGCGAGGGTACCACCAGCCAGGGCGACTTCCACGAGGGCATCAATCTGGCTGCGGTCCATCGCCTGCCGGTGATCTTCCAGTGCGAAAATAACGAGTACGCCATCAGTGTGCCCCAGCATCAGCAGATGGCCGTGCGCAGTGTGGCTGATCGTGGCCCGGCCTACGGCATCCCCGGTATCAGTGTGGATGGCACCGACGTGCTCGCCGTCTACGAGGTGACGCGCCGCGCCGTCGAGCGCGCGCGCCGCGGCGATGGCCCCACCCTGATTGAGGCCCGCGTTGTGCGCCTGACGGCCCACAGCTCCGACGACAACGACCGCACCTATCGCTCGCCCCGGGAGCTCCAGAGTACTCGCCGCAGCGATCCGATCGCCCGCTTCGCCGCCTATCTGCACGAACACGATCTCCTGAGCGAGGCCGAAGAGCGCGAGCTGCGCGCTCAGGTTGCCGCCGAGGTCGATGCCGCCACCGAGGCCGCCGAGCGCGCCCCGCTACCCGAGCCGGAGAGCCTGCTCAACCACGTGTACGCCCAGTCATAGAGGCAACCAGCACGCTGCGCCAGGCGCCATTGTGGATGGTGCGGCGAGCACTGCACAGCACATTCCTATGCCTGAGATCAATCTGCTCGAAGCGATCCGCCAGGCCATCGACGAGATGATGGCCCAGGACGAGCGGATCTTCGTGTTCGGTGAGGATGTCGGCCGGCGCGGTGGGGTGTTTCGCGTTACCGAAGGACTGATCGACAAGTACGGCCCGATGCGGATCATCGACTCGCCCCTGGCCGAGAGTGTGATCGTTGGAGCTTGCGTGGGCGCCGCGATGAACGATACGCGCCCGATCGCCGAGATCCAGTTTGCCGACTTTATTGCCCCGGCGTTCAACCAGATTGTGCAGGAGGCCGCCCGTATCCACTATCGCTCCAACGGCGACTGGACGGTGCCGATGGTCATCCGGGCGCCCTGGGGCGGCGGCATCCACGGCGCGCTCTACCATAGCCAGAGTATCGAGGCCACCTTCGCCCACGTGCCCGGCCTGAAGGTGGTGGCCCCCGCCACCCCCTACGATGCCAAGGGCCTGCTCAAGAGCGCGATCGAAGACCCGAACCCGGTGCTCTTCCTTGAGCACAAGAAGACCTATCGCCTGATCAAGGGCCAGGTGCCCGAGCATGATTACCGCGTGCCGATTGGCCCCGCCGATATCAAGCGCCCCGGCGAGGATCTGAGCGTCTTCGCGTATGGCCTGATGCTGCACTACTGCCTGGAGGCCGCCCAGGCCCTGGCCGCCGAGGGCGTGAGCGTGGAGGTGGTGGACCTGCGCACCCTGCGGCCACTCGACGTCGCGACGATCATCGGTAGTGTGCGCCGCACGAGCAAGGCGCTGATCGTGCACGAGGATAACCTGACGGGCGGTTTTGGCGGCGAGGTCGCGGCCTTGATCGCCGAGCACGCCTTTGAGCAACTCGACGCGCCCGTGCTGCGTATCGGCGGACCGGACGTCCCCGCCATGCCCTTCGCCAAACCGCTGGAGGACGCCTTCATGCCCTCGCCACAGAAGATCGCCGCCGCGATGCGCCGGCTGGCTGCCTACTGAGGGGCGCCGCCCACCGCTTCGAGCGTGTGTCTGGACGCAGCGCCCGCCCGGCCAGCAGCGCCCCGGCAGTCGGCAACCTGCACGATCGGCCACCGCGACCCGACTTTCAGGCTCCCGGCCCCAGGCTCCATTATCCAGAACACACAGACACTATGCCAACAGAGATCACGATGCCCCAGTTGGGCGAGAGTGTGACGGAGGGAACGATCGGGCGCTGGCTCAAGCGGCCCGGTGAGCCCGTGGCGAAGTACGAGCCCCTGCTCGAAGTTGTGACCGATAAGGTCGATACCGAGGTGCCCGCGCCCATCGCCGGGACGCTGCTGGAGATCCTCGTTCCCGAAGGCGAGACGGTCCGGGTGGGCACGGTGATCGCGCGCGTCGGTGAGCACGACGAACGCGCCGAGCGTGAAGGCCACGAACGCGCCGAGCGTGAAGGCCACGAACGCGCAGGTGCAGCGGCGCCAGCGCCCGCCACACGGGCTGATGGATCGCGCAATACGTATATGTCGCCTGTGGTCGCGCGCCTGGTGGCTGAGCACGGCCTGGATCTCGCCGCGATCCCCGGCACTGGCCAGGGCGGCCGTGTGACGAAGCAGGATGTGCTGCGCTACATCGAGGCGCGCCCGGCCATCGAACCAGCGCCGGAGACCGCTCACGCGGTGGCGGAGGCCACGCCCGGGTTGGGCGCCACTCCCGGCGGCACGGAAGCATCCCCGCCCGCCCCGCCACCCATCCCCGACGACGCCGAGATCGTGCCGCTATCACCTATGCGTCGCGCGATCGCCGAACATATGGCCCGGTCGGTGCGCACCGCCCCCCACGTCACGACGGTGATGGAGGTGGATCTGGGCCGGGTGCTCGCCCATCGCGAGGCCAGCCGGGCCGCCTTCGAGCGCCAGGGCGTGCGCCTCACCCTCACCCCCTACTTCGTCCAGGCCGCCGCCGTTGCGCTCGGCCAGGTGCCGGTGCTCAACGGGAGCTTCACCGAAGAGGGGATCGTGCTCAACCGCCGCATCCACATCGGGGTCGCCGTGGCGCTGGATGAGGGCCTACTCGTGCCCGTCGTGCGCGACGCCGATGAGAAGAACCTGCTCGGCCTCGCCCGCGCCGTGAACGACCTTGCCGCGCGCGCCCGCTCCCGTCGCCTGCGGCCCGATGAGACCCAGGGCGGTACCTTCACCATCACCAACCACGGGGTGAGCGGCAGCCTCTTCGCTACACCGATCATCAATCAACCCCAGGCCGCCATCCTTGGCATCGGCGCAATCGTCAAGCGGCCGATCGTGATCTCCCAGGACGGCATCGATGCAATCGCGATCCGGCCCCTGGCCTATCTCTCGCTCACCTTCGATCACCGCATCGCCGATGGCGCGACCGCCGACGGCTTTCTCGCCGCCGTGAAGCAGGCTCTGGAGGGCTACGCCTGATCGTTGCCACATCCAGATGCCCCAGCAGGGATCCATCAGCCGCGTAACTGCGCCACCAGGGCGTCCGGCGCCAGGGGGTGTGCGGGTGGCCCCGTGCGTTCCAGCACACGCCGGGCCTGCTCCTGCACCATTATGATGTCGCCTCCGGCGCTGCGTGCCGCGGCCGCGAGCCGCGCCGCGAGTACCTCATCGCCCTCGGCCAGGCAGACCTCGGCCAACTGCCCGAAGATCGTTAGCAGGTCGAAGAAGCCCTCACCGTCGGCCACAATCTCCAGGGCCGTACGCAGGAGCAGCCGGGCATCGGCCAGGTTGCCCCGTTCCTGGGCCACCCGCGCCCGTAGCTGCAGGGCACGAGCGTGCAGACCGTCGTGCTCCCAGGGCGTTTCGGCCTGGCAGCGGTCGAGCCAGCGCAGCCCATCCTCCAGATCGCCACGTTTCAGAGCGACCTTTGCCAGTGTGAGCAGCGAGATCGTCGTCGACCCTTTGTGGTCGACTGCCCGGCGCAGCGCCAGGCCCTCCTGGGCCAGCCGCTCGGCCTCGTCGCAGTCGCCCCGCTCAAGCGCCACCAGGGCGAGGTTGTCGAACGATCCTGCGACACCGAGCCGGTCGCCGATGGCGCGACTGACCTCCAGGCTCTCGCGGTGGAGCTCCTCGGCCCGGTCTACATCGCCAATCTGCCGCAGGGCGTAGGCCATCTCGTCCAGGCAGTAGGCGTAGGCCCAGCGGTAGCCAAGCTCACGGTAGATCGCCAGGGCCTCCTCCCAGTAGCTCACGGCCCGGCGCAACTCGGCGCCCTCACGGGTCACGCTGGCGAGGTCGGCAAGGTTGACCGCGATCGCGCGCAGGTCGCCGGCGCCGCGCGCGACGGCGAGGGCCTCTTCGAGCAGGGCCTGCGCCTCGGCGCGGGTCGTGCGGGTCCAGGCGTAGGCATTGAGGGCCAGGGCGAGCATCCACGGGTCGCCGGTGCGCCGGGCGCGCTCCAGTTGCTCCTGGAGGCGCACCTCGGAGCGCAGACGACCGCCAGTGGCCATGGGGCTGTTGGCCAGCAGTTCGGCGACCAGGGTCTCGCGGCGCGGGCCAGTGCGCTCGATCAGCTCCAGACTCCACGCGAATAGCGCACCCGCTGTATCGAAGCGGTAGCGGCGCAGAGCGAACCAGCCCTGGCGCGCGAGCAGGTTGGCGAGCAGGATCTGCAACTCCTCGGGCAGGTCACTCGCCGAGTCGACGGCGGCGGCGGCACGGCCAAAGCTATCTTCCCCTTCCTCGAAGAGGCTCGTGATCTCGTAGAACACAAAGAGGCTTTCGGCGGCGGCCGCGAGGCCCTGCCAGTTCGCACTGGCGGCGGCGTGGCGCCAGGCCGCCCGGAAGTTGTCCAGATCGGCGCCGAGTGCCACCAGGGCGGCCCGCTGTCCGGCGCCTTTCAGATCGGCCTCGCTGCGGCGGAGCAACTCCAGGTAGTAGGCAGCGTGGGCGGCGCGGGCAGCTTCCTCCTCAGCCGGATTGGCGGCCAGCCGCTCGGCGGCGTACTGGCGCAGCAGTTCGTGGATGTCGTAGCGGCCCGCGCCCCCGGCGCGCACCAGCGAGCGGTCGGCAAGCGCCGCGATCGCGCGGGCGGCAAGCCCGCGTCCTGCCGGCCCGGGTGGGGCCCCGAGAACAGCCGCGACCGCCTCACGCGTGAAGCCGCCCCGGAAGATCGCAATCCGGCGGAAGGTGGCCTGCTGCTCCCCGTCGAGCAGGCGCCACGAGTGCTCAAAGACTGCCCGCAGGCCCCGGTGGCGCGCAGGCATACCCTGAGCGTCGGTGCTGAGAAAATCCAGGTCCCGGGCGATGGCGTCGGCGATCTCGGCACAGGGCACCAGGCGGGCCCACGCGGCCGCCAGCTCGATCGCCAGAGGCGCGCCGCCCACGAGCCGACAGATCCGCACGATCGCCGGCAGTTCGTCGTCGCCTGGCTCGTGGCCCCCACTGGACCGGCGCGCGCCATCCAGAAAAAGCTGGATGGCCGCCGCCGCCCGGGCCGCGCCCGCCTCGGGCAACCCCAGGCCGCCGATGTCGAGCGTCCACTCTCCTGGCAGGCCGAGCCGCTCGCGCGAGGTGGCCAGAATCTTCAGCCCGGGCGCCCCTTCGGTCAGCTCGCCAATCACGCTCGCCCCGGCCACGAGCTGCTCCAGATTGTCGGCAACGAGCAACAGCGCGCGGGGGCGCAGAAAGTCCAGTAGCTGGTCGAGCACCCGCTCGCGGCGGAACAGCTCGAGGCCGAGGGCTTCGGCCACCGCCGAGGCGATCAGGTCCGGGGTTGCCACCGCTGCAAGCGGCACGAAGCAGGCGCCATCGGGGAACTGTCCTGCGAGACGGCCAGCGGCCTCGATGGCCAGGCGCGTCTTGCCGATCCCGCCTGGCCCGAGCAGGGTGAGCAGGCGGCAGGCCGGTTCGCTCAGCAGGCGCGCGATCTGCGCCAACTCGTCGGCGCGACCCACAAAGGGCGTGGCCGGCGCCGGGAGGCGCGCGAGCGATGCCGCGCCCGCTGCAGCGGAAACCCCGCCAGGGCTGCGTTCCTGACGACCGGCCCGGATGGCCGCATAGAGGGCCTGCGTCGCCGCCTCGGGCGCGGCCCCAAGCTCGGCGGCAAGCACGCGGGCGCACTCCTCGTACTGGCGCATGGCCGCGCTACGCTGGCCAGCGGCGTCATAGCAGCGCATAAGCGCGCGGTGGGCCGGCTCGTGGAGCGGGTCGAGGGCCACCCAGCGGCGGGCGGCAGCCACGGCCTCTTCGTGCGCGCCGCTCCGCGTGAGCCGCTCCGCGAGCAGCTCGAGCACGGTGGCCAGCTCGCGCCGCAGGGCTTCAGCCTCCAGGAAACGCCACTCCGCGAAGGGCGCGCTGTCCCGCAGCTCCAGGCCATCGAGCAGATCGCCCCGGTAGAGCGCGACGGCCGCGCGGAGCGACTCCAGATCGTCCGGGTCGCGCCGGGCGGCCGCAAGCTGGGCGCGGAAGGCGGCCACATCGAGCTCAAGCTCAGAGCCGCTCAGCGCCACCCCCTGCCGGTCGCTCACCAGATGGCCCGGGCCAAGCGCGTTGTTCAGCGCCCAGAGCGCCTGCCGCAAGCCGGCCTGCGCGCGAGGTGGCCCCAGATCGGGCCAGAGCAGCGCGGCAAGCGCCTCGCGATGGTGGCGCCCCCCGGCGACGGCAAGGTAGGCGAGCAAGGCCACCGCCTTCTGCCGATCGAGCGCCACCAGGACGCCGTCGCGGGCAATCAGGGGTGGTCCAAGCAGGGCGAGGCTCAGGCGGGGCATAGCGTTCTCCTGGCCGCCATTATACCGCTGCCCGTGAGACGCACACCGAGACGCGCGGTGAGACGGTCGCGAGACGGACCCTTGCTACTCTGCTGGTGGTGGGCAACACCGCAGTCCCCGGACTCAGCTCCACCACTCCGCGCCGCCACACCAGGCAAGGTGGCGCGGTGGGCTTGGAGCAACTGGGCCCAAGCGGTGCCGTCACAGCGATCGGGATGAGGTGGATACGCCAGCAGGAGGAGCGGACGATGTGGAATCTATGTGTCCAGAGCCTGGGCGCCGCCAGCGATGGGCGCCTCCGGGCCCTGGAGCTCTTTCGCAAGGCGCGTGTCCAAACACAGTTGCGCCATCTCTGGCATAGCCTCATCGGGCGCCGGGCCACGCTGCGCGTGCTGGATCACCCCCGCTTGCCGGGTGGACGTGGCCTCGGCAGGATGGCCGTGCCAGTTGCGGAGATCGTGGGCAGCGAGGGGCGGGCCGGCGACTTCGATCGCCACTTCGGCCCGCTCACCGATCGAGCGCGTGATCGCTGGCTCAGCGTCGCCCTGGCCCGCCAGCACGGCATTCCGCTGCCACCGGTCGTGCTGCTGCGAGCCGCAGACGGATACTACGTCCGGGATGGTCACCACCGCATCTCGGTTGCCCGGGCGCTCGGCGAGGCGTATGTGGAGGCCGAGGTGGTTGGCTAAGAGCGGGCCCCTCACGCCGCAGCCATGCTGTGGAAACGTCCAGGCCAGGGCGCCCGTGGCAGGCTACCAGGCGAGCGCCGTGGCTCAACATCGAGCATCACCATCGGCTGCCAGCACGGCGACGCAGCGTGCTGTGTCGCCGGGGTATCTAGAGAGAAGGGTGGTTCCAAGGCGTCAGCGGCAGCACGGGGCGCGCTACCACAGCTCCTCCGGCACCGGGGTGAAGATGTAGCCTCCGCGCATGTCGCCGAAGGTCGCGCAGCGGGCCGCTCCCCACCGATGCGCATAGAGCGCGATGTAGGCGCAGAAGAGGGCATCGGCCCGATCCTCATAGGCTTTGAGCGCCCGCCCTGTCAGGGCTGCCGCATCCAGGCCGAGGAAGGCCTCGTGCCCCACGATCGGCGGCTCGGCGCCGCCCAGGCTCCGCAGGCAGTCCTGGTAACGGCGCCAGGCTGCCCGGCGGTCCGCTTCGGTGCGCCCCGGGCGCGCTTTGTATTTGAGCGTGCGGGCCAGCCCGAAGATCGCCACCATGGCCGGGTGTGGGTAGACCTCCGTCACCAGCCGGCCAGGCTCGCCCGCCGCCACCCGGTCGACGTGGCGGAAGCCCAGGGCCTCCAGATGCCGCACGAGCGCCTCACCCCGCACCTCGCCGTCGCGGGCGAGGAGCTGCCGGTTGGCGGGGTGCGCGCCGGCGTCGTAGCGGCGGAAGGCCCGCCCGAGGGCGGCCTCGGCGGGGCGGTGACCGCTAGCATTTGGCACCAGCAGCGGCGCGTCTACCGCCACAATGGACGGCCCGTCGCCTGCCAGCCGCGCTACGTACCCAACGATCTGCTCCAGGTCACCCAGCAGCGCCGGCGGCTCGGCCAGCGCGGCGCCCGCCGGGCTCCCAATAAGCGCGGCGGCCCCGCTCAGGTTCCGCGCCGACCAGGCCAGGTCCAGGCCGATGTAGGTCGTGTGCATCGCTCAGTCTTCCTGTACCAGCCGGCAACCGTGGCGCGCCCTGGGCTGCCTGGTCACGGTGCCCCCGCGCGAGCGAGGGTTCGCGGCAACGGGGCGGATGGACGCGCAGGCTGCAGCCATGCAAAATTGACACCAGGGCCACCGCGTGGTATAAATCGCCGCATATTGTTGGGACCACGCCTCTGAGCCGGCACCATGCCCGTGCCGGGAGGAACCTGCCCCGTGTCTCGCACACAACGCGCCCTGGTCGCGCTGGCCTCGCTTGTCGGGCTCATCCTGCTGGTGAACCTGATGGGCGCCGCCACTCCGCTGCCGCCCCCATCCGCCACCAGTGTCGCGATCCAGGATACCCCAACCGCAACCACGCCACCGCCACCGGCCACGGCTACGCCCCTCCCCCCCACCCCAACCCTGGCGCGCCGCTCCCTCAGCGACGTGGCGAGCGTCAAGATCGCGCCCACCAGCTTCCTGCCCGGCCGCGGCCCCGAGCTACCCGGCGAGTTCGTCTATGCCGGTCGCCGGCTCGACTTCTTCGTTGGACGGGGGACCTTTGCCCCCGAAGAGGTGGCCGACATGGCGATCAAGGCCGAGCACGCCCTCAGCTACATCCAGCGACGCTTCGACGTCGCCCTCAGCGAGCGCGTCTCGGTGGGCATCTACCACGCCAGCCAGGCTCCCGGGCGCGGCACCCGTGGCATCGCCTACACCTACGGCGACACCAACGTGCGCATCTATTACCGGGCCGGCGAGGATCAGCATAACGCGCTGGTGATCCTCTCGCACGAACTGGCTCACGCGCTGCAGGCCGAAGCCTACGGCAAGGACGCTCAGCGCCTGGCCGATACCGTGCTGCTGGAGGGCCTCGCCAGCTGGATCTCCGGCGAGTACTGGCTCAGCCTCTCCGGCGCCGGGTCGTTCCAGTCGCGCGCCCGCGAGCTCTACCACGCCGGTTACCGGGGCAACCTCGGGGCGCTGGGCCGGGGCAACCTGGACGTAGCCTACGATATGTGGGCCGGCTTCGTCGATTACCTGGCGGGCACCTACGGCTGGGATCGCTTCAACGCGCTGTACGTGAGTGGCCGGGGGCGCGCCCCCGGCTCCGCCGACTATTCGGGTATTTACGGCAAGAGCTTCCAGGAGCTCTACACCGAGTGGTACACCACCCTGGAGTAGGCCCTCTACGCGCCCTCGCGCCAGCGCAGCGCCGCCTCAACCCGCGCATAGTCCCAGGGCTCGCTCACACCGAGGATAAAGTGTGTCGCCCCGGCGTCGCGGTAGGCGTCGAGGCTCTCACCCTGGCGCGGCGAGACGCTCCGCTCGATCGTCGCCGGGTCGCGCCCGAGCCGCTCGCACCACTCGTTCAGCACGGCAGACTTGTGCTTAAAGGTCTCGATCGGGCCGAAGCCGTGCCAGATCTGGGCGTGCTCCGCCGTGAGGCGCAGGGTCACTTTCTCGCCCCCGCCGCCAATCAGGATCGGGATGGGCCGGATCGGCTTTGGCACATCCAGCTCCCAGCGTCGCTTGATGATCGGGAGCGCCTCTCGCAGGGCTCGCAGCCGGTCAGGCGCGGTACCAAAGGAATAGCCGTATTCTCGGTAGTCGCGCTCGAACCAGCCTGCGCCGATACCGAGGATCAGCCGCCCGCCGCTGATATGGTCCACCGTCTTGGCCATGTTCGAGAGCAGGGCGGGGTTGCGGTAGGAATTACAGGTGACGAGGCAGCCCACCTCGGCCCGCGTGGTGATCGTCGCCATGGCTGAGAGTAGCGTCCACCCCTCAAAGTGGGGGCCCTGCGGGTCGCCGGAGAGCGGGAAGAAGTGATCCCAGTTCCAGATCGTGTCACAGCCCATGGCCTCGAAGCGGCGCACGGCGTCGGAGAACGAAGCCCAGGTAGTATGCTGGGGATGCAGCTGCACCCCTACACGGATGCGGGACATTACCGTCCTTTCAAGCTCGAAGATCTCCACAGGTATGGTAGCACGCATCGCGCCGCCACGCACCCGCGCCTCCCACCGCGTGGATCATAGAGCTACACGGAGCCTCGGCACCCGCGTCGTTCCCGCGCACGAGGGACCCTGGCCACCGCCTCCGTCAGCGCAGCTGTGGACGCGGCAGACCCCGCGCACCCCGGCCACGTAGCCCGTGTGGAACCGTGCGCCGCCCCCCCAATACGTGAAAGACTCGGCGCTGTAGCGTTTATCCTGTACACTGTGGCTGGTGTTGGGCCTGTGTGTGTGGACGCGCTCATGATCGCACGAATCTGGGGGACTCGCGGCTCCTACCCGGTGGCCCGCGCCGATGTGCTTCGCTATGGCGGCAATACGACCTGTGTCGAGGTGCGCGTGGGCGAGCGTTGCATTGTCCTCGACGCTGGCACGGGCATGCGCCCCCTCGGTGCTGCCCTGGGCGCCGAGGAGCACTCCCCCACGCAGATCGACCTGCTGATGACCCATACCCACTGGGACCATATCATCGGCTTCCCTTTTTTCGCGCCGATCTACGCGCCGCAGTGCCGCCTCGAAATCTTCGGCCTTGGCCGCACCCAGTCCAGCCTGCGCGCAACAATCGCCAACGCCCTCACCGACCCGCTGCTCCCGGTCAGCCTGGAGGACCTACGGGCTGAGCTGCATTTCCACGAGATTCACGAGGGCCTCTGCTTCGAGCTCGGTCCCGTGCGCGTGAGCACCGCCAGGGCCAATCACCCCTACCGCGCGCTCGCGTACCGCCTCGAAACCGATGAGGCCACCCTCGTCTTCATCCCCGACACCGGCCCCTTCCACACCGTGCTCTTCGGCGACGAGCGGATCGAGTGGTCTGGCGTGCCCACCGCCAGCTCCCACGATGAACTGCGGGAGCTGGCCGAGATGCGCGAGCGCATCGTCGAACTGGCTCAGGGCGCCGACTGGCTGCTCTACGACTCGCAGTTCACCGACGAGCAGTACGTCCGCTTCCCTCACTGGGGCCACAGCACCGCCACCCAGGCCCGGGAGATCGCCGAGGAGGCTGGCGTGCGCGAGCTGCTGCTCTTCCACCACGACCCGCACCGCTCGGATGCGGAGCTCGACCAGATCGTGGCCCAGCAGCGGGCCGTAGCTCGACCCGGCCTGCAGGTGAGCGGCGCCCACGAGGGCATGCTCCTGCGGAAAGGGGCCGTCTGATGCAGCTCCAGTTCTGGGGCGTGCGGGGTTATGTCCCTACCCCTGGCGCCGAGTATTTGCGCTACGGCGGCAATACCTGCTGCGTGCTGATCTGTGGTGCCGGCGGCGAGCTGATCGCCCTGGATAGCGGCACGGGCTTCTGCCAGCTCGGCGATACGCTCATGCAGCGCGAGTTCCGCCAGGGCCAGGGCGAGCTCACCCTGCTGATCACCCACACCTACTGGGACCACATCCTCGGCCTGCCCTTCCCGGGCATTGTGCATACGCCGGGGAACCGCCTGCACATCTACGGCCCCGACAATACCCGTGGCTCCCTGGAGATGACCTACGACGGCATGCTCTCGCCGGTCTACTCGCCGGTGTACGGCCTGGCCCATATCGGCGCCACCCATAGCTTTCAACCGCTCTCAACCGAGCCGTTCAGGATCGGTGGGATCACTGTGAGCGCGCTGCCCCTCTCGCGCCGCAAGCACTCGCCCATCTGGGCCTTCCGGCTGGAAGAGGATGGCCGCGCGGTGGTCTACATCACCGATGTGCGCTACATCGACGACCAGATCTGGAACAAGGCCGTCGGTTTTGCGCGCGGGGCTCGCATCCTCGTGCACAGCGCGCCCTATACGCGCGACGAGCACGTGGAGGACTATGGCCATAGCCGGGTGGAGGACGCGATCGAGCTCGCCGTTGAGGCGGAGGTTGCGCGGCTCTTCCTCTACCACCACGCCCCCACCCGCACCGACGACGAGCTCGATGCGCTTGTGGCCCGCTACCGGGCCGTCCTCGCGAGCACGGGCCGCACGCTACAGCTCGATGCCGCCCGTGAGGGGTTGCTGCTCGATGTTTAGGCTTTGGGGCTCTTGCGCTCGCGCATCAGGCGGGCAATGCCCTTGCCCCACTTGCGGGAGTCCTGGCGGCGCTGCAACGCCACCGGGTTGATCACGCGCCGTTCGTCACGCCCCTTGCCCCGCCCCTCACGCTCCTCGCGCTGCTCCATCTCGCTCAGCTCCTCCACCAGGTCCAGCTCGTCGATCTCGGTCAGCTCCCGCAGGTTGATGCGTAGCTTCGGCATGAAGGTGTACGCTCCTCAGATGCAACTGGCGAATGTATGGCGGCTTGCGGATGTTCACCGGCGGGTGCACCCGGGCACGAAGGGCACCGCGCGCCCGGATGCAGCCTGAGCCTTCGTGGCGAGTGGGCCGTGGTGTAAACCCGCGCCAGACAGCCGCGCGGCACGCCGGAACACTGGTTGGGCGCGTTGGGCCTACCCCTCGCCCATACGCAGGCGAACGTAGCTCTCATAGCGCTCGGGGCTCACCTGGCCGGCGTTAACGGCGGCCCGCACGGCACAGTCGGGTTCGTGGACGTGGGTGCAGCCGGCGAAGTAGCACCCCCCGAGAAAAGGCCGCAGCTCCCGGAAGCACCAGTCGAGATCCTCGGGTGGGAGCTGCCAGATACCGATCTCGCGGATGCCCGGCGTATCGGCGACAAAACCGCCGGCCGGCCCCGCAACCGGAATCAGCTCGGCTACCGTGGTGGTGTGGCGTCCTTTGTTGAGCGAACTGCTCACGGCGCCGGTAGCGAGGTTCAGGCCGGGTTGTACGGCATTGAGCAGGCTGCTCTTGCCCACCCCCGACTTGCCGGTGACAACGCTGAGCTTGCCGGCGAGACGCTCGCGCACTTCGGGGAGGCCCTGCCCGGTGCGAACGGAGGCGTAGATCACCGGGTAGCCAATGCGCTCGTACGGAGCGAAGAGGGCGCGGGCCGCTTCATCGCCCACCAGGTCCACCTTGGAGGCGACGATCACGGCCTCAAGCTCGCTGTGCTCGCAGATCACGAGGTACCGATCGAGCATGCGAGGGGTGAACGCAGGGGCGGCACAGGCGAACACGAGCAGCACCTGGTCCACGTTGGCGACGAGCACATCCTCTTTGTAGGCGCCCCGGTTCCCGGCGGCGCGCCGGGCAAGCTTGGAGCGGCGCGGGAGCACCGCCTCTATGGCCCCCTCGCCGGGGGCCACGAGGCTTATCTCCACCTCGTCGCCGATGACGGCGATATCGGTGCCAAGACGCTCCCGCTTGAGCTTGCCCCGCAGGCGGCACTCGACAATGCCCTCTTCCGTCTGCACCCAGAAGAACCCGCTCTGGGCGCGTAGCACCGTGCCTTTGCGCCGGCCGGGGCGCGTGGCCGACGCGATCGGCTCATCCTTCGGGATGGGGTTCTCAACGCTTCGGGTGCTCATGGATGCGCACCTCCAGGCTGTTCATCCCCAGGACATCGAAGGTGAAGTCGAGGATCCGGGCGATCAGAGTCGGGTGCGCCTGATCCTCATCGAGCTCGATCCGCGCCCGCCGGGGCTCGTCGGACGAGCAGCCAGGCGGGTAGTGGCGCAGAGAGCCGTCACGGTCTAAGATAATCACTGTTTGTCTCCCGGTGGCGGTGAGCGACGCCTGATGAGTGAGCGTCTCTGCGGCATCCGGCGGCGTGCGCGTGGTCCCAGCGACCGTGTCGAGCTGTAACATCTCGCTCTGTTCCTTGGTACAACTGCTGATTCCAGGTCGGGCGTGCGGTGCCGTCGCGGGGCCTCCGGGGAGACAGCAAAGAGCCGTGGTCGCCATGCGCCACGGCCCTTTCATCAAAAAGGCTGTGGGCGCTTGCTGAGCTACCCACAGCCTTCGCTCGTTGTGTGAAGCAGTTAGCTCCTGAGCTGGTGGAACGTGGGTAGACTGACCCCCTGGCCGGAGGCACGGGCGATGAACATGGCCCGGGCCACAAGGCCCGCGTCGGCGTGGCCGACGGTCGTGTTGTAGACGGCGATAGTCATCTTCCTGGCGCTCCTTCCGTTCCGTGTATCCGTTGCTGGCGTTGGGCGCTGCGGCCTGTGGACCGCCCGCTGGCGCAAGGATAGCACAGGGCAGCGAGGCTTGTCAATCGGCCCAGGATACATCTTTCGGCGGAGCCGCTTGCAGATCGCTAGCGGCCCGCTAACACAAATCTAACACAGGCCGGGTACAATCCGCCCAGCGGGGCAAGGCCCCGAGGAGATAGGGCTCTGGTATGGGGCGGGCGTCCGCGCGCGCCACGCCCCTCCAGGCACCCGGGAATATCACCGCGAGGAGGAGCCGTCGATTATGACGACTGAACAGGAATCCCAGCCCCAAGCCCTGACCTTCAAGGCCGAGGTGCAGCAGGTGCTGCAGATCCTCGCCCACTCCCTGTACACCGACCGCGAGATCTTCCTGCGGGAGCTGATCTCCAACGCCTCCGATGCGCTCAACCGCGTCCAGTTCGAGATGCTCACCAACCGCGAGGTGCTCGACCCAGAGGCCGAGCTGGCCATCCGTATCGAGGCCGATAGCGAGAAGCGCACCGTCACGATTAGCGACACCGGTATCGGGATGACGCGCGACGAACTGGTGGAGCACCTCGGTACCATCGCCCAGTCCAGCGCCCGGGCCTTCGTGCAGCAGACGAAGGAGGGCCACAAGGCCACTGCGAGCGAGATCATCGGGCAGTTCGGCGTGGGCTTCTATTCGGTCTTCATGGTCGCCGACCGCGTCACCGTGGTCTCGCGCTCCTATCGCCCCGACGCCGAGGCGGCGATGTGGGAGAGCAGCGGCGGCGAGAGCTACACCGTGGGCCCGGCTGAGCGGGCCCAGCGGGGCACAACGATTACCCTGCACCTGAAGGAGGACGCGGCAGAGTTTGCGAGCCCGTGGCGGCTGGAGCAGATCGTCAAGCGCCACTCCGACTTTGTGGCCTTTCCGATCTACAGTGGTGACCGGCAGATCAATCAGCAGAAGGCCCTCTGGCGGCGCGCCCCCCGAGAGGTGGAGGCCGAGCAGTACCAGAACCTCTACCGTCAGCTGACCCTCGACAGCGACGAACCGCTGCTGCACCTCCACCTCTCCACCGATGTCCCGGTGGACCTGCACAGCATCCTGTTCGTGCCGGCGAAGCGCGAGCGCGGGCTGCTGGAGCGACGCGTCGAAGGCAAGATCAAGCTCTACTCGCGCAAGATCCTCATCCTCGAAGAGGCGAAAGACTTGCTGCCCACCTACTTCCGCTTCGTCGAGGGCGTGATAGACAGTGAGGACCTGCCGCTGAACGTCTCACGCGAGAGCGTGCAGAGCTCGCCAGTGCTGCAGCGCATCCGCAAAACGCTCACCAGCCGCCTGCACCGCGAGCTGAACGACCTGGCCGAGAAAGACGCTGAGAAGTTCGCGCGCTTCTGGAAGGAGTTCGGCCCCTTCATCAAGAAGGGCGTGGCCACCGATTACGAAGGCCGGGCCGACCTGCTGAAGCTGCTGCGCTTCCAGACCACCGCCAGCGGCGATGGCCTGGCGACCCTTGCCGACTACAAACGCCGCATGGTGGATGGTCAGAAGGAGATCTACTACGTGCTGGCGGCGAGCCCCGAGGCGGCTCGCAGCAGCCCCCATCTGGATCCCTTCACGGCGCGGGGGATCGAGGTGCTGCTGCTGACCGACCTGATGGACGGCTTCATGCTCTCCGGGCTGCGCGAGTATGAGGGCATGCCGCTGCGCAACATCGACGATGCCAATCTGGAGCTACCAGGCGAGGCCACGGCGCCCGAACCGCAGATCAGCGATGAGCAGTTTTCGCGGCTGGCCGAACGGGCCGCGACGGTGCTCGGCGAACGCCTGAAGGAGGTGCGCGCCTCAAAAGTCCTGCGCGACAGCCCGGCGCGGCTGGTGAGCACCGAAGACGCCATGGGCCGCGAGATGCAGCGCATCAACCAGCTGCTGGGGCGCGAGGCCGAGCAGCAGCCACGCATCCTGGAGCTCAACCCCGGCCACGGGCTGGTGGCGGCCCTGGCCCGGCGTGTCGAAGCCAACCCGGACGACGAGGTTGTGACGGCTACGCTGGAGCAGCTCTACGACAACGCGCTCCTGATCGAGGGGCTGCACCAGAACCCGGCCACCATGGTGCCGAGGCTGCTCAAGCTGATGGAGGCAGCAGTCGAGCGCCCTTGATGGCGAGCACCCATGACGCGAAGCCGCTCCTGGGCAGCCCGGCCCAACGCGCTCATTCAAGCTTCGTGGTGCGTTTCGCCGTCTGTTCGCTGTAGGTGCTCTCGAAGATCTTGTCGGCATTGCCGGCCTCGAAGCCCTCGCGGCGATGCTCGCGGCGCAGCGCGCGGGCCGGCAGGTGGGCGAACTCGTCCAGGGGGCGCCGCTCGGCGAACTCCACATACGAGCCGGCGATCTGGTGGCGCTCGCCGCCGGCAAACTCGGCCTCGATCAACTCGGCCACCGTGCTGCTCTGTAGCAGCTTCCCATCGGGGCTTACCTTGATCGCCCCGCCCGCGTCGTTGAGCTTGAAGCCGTTGCGCTCGAGAAAGGCATTGAACGCGGCGATGGTGTTGAAGCCCTCCGGCAGGTTGTGGATCGTCACGGTAAAGTGGTTGAGGTAGTAACGGTTGTAGATCACCCAGGCCGCGTACTCGCTCTCCTCAGCCAGGCGGCTGTAGTCGGCCCAGGTGGGCAGGCGCCAGAGCGCCCGGTGCAGAAACGCATCCACCTGCGCCGCGTCGTCGAGGTCGAGCTCATCGACCGGGTCACGCTGCACCTCGCTGGTGTAGCTACCAATGATCGCCTGGGCCTCGGGCGAAAGCTCAGCGACGCGCAGCTCGGAGATGAAGATGCGCGGCAGATCGGGGCGGGGCGGGGCGTACCAGAAAGCGTCCAGTTTCTTGGCGGGGAAGCGGTAGGCGTCACGGCGGGTGTAGCCGTAATGCAGGAAGATCCGCTCCAGGGAGCGGATGCCGAGCAGCGGCACACCCATGGTGCGGAAAGCGATGTGGTCGTTCTCGATCTCCTCGGGGCGGCGGATCAGGCCTGCGGCGACCATCGCCGCGATAATCTTGCTCACGTCGGGGACGCGCTGCTGATAGCGGCGCATGAGCCCGGCGAGAACCTCTTCGAGGGTAGTGAGCCTGGTGGCGGTGACCATACGGGTACGACTCCTGCAGTAGAGAGAGGTTGTATAAGCGGCCGCCCGGAGATGCTGGCGTGGCGGCCTGGCGCTAGCCGCGCGGCTTCCGAATCTACCACAGGCGCTTCGGCGTTACAAGCGCCCTGTCCATCCGCTTCCTGCGGTGACAAGCGTAGCAAGGTATGGTAAAATGGCTATCGGCGTGCACAGGGTGCACGCCAATCCTTTAGCTCAGGCCGTTAGCACTCACACGCGGAGAGTGCTAAACACAACGCCAGGGGCGACGGGTGGCCAGTGGCCCGGGGCGTCTCTGGCAGGGTATAGGACCATGTCGGCGGGGCTCACGGAGCGGCGGCAGACGATTCTGAAGCTTGTGATCCAGGAGTTCGTCGAGACGGCCACACCGGTCGCCTCGGAGACGCTTGTGCGCAAATTTGGCCTGGGGATCTCCTCGGCCACGGTGCGCAACGAGCTGGCGGCCCTGGAGGAGCTCGGCTACCTTACCCATCTGCACACCTCGGCGGGGCGCGTGCCCACCGATGCGGGCTACCGCTTCTTTGTCGAGAATCTGATGGAGCGAACCACGCTCTCGCTGGCCGAGCAGCGCACGATCCAGCACCAGTTCTACCAGGTGCGGGGTGAGCTCGACCAGTGGATCCAGCTCGCGGGAGCGGTACTGGCCCGCACGGCCCAGAATGCCTCGCTCGTAACGCCGCCCCGGGCCGCCGAGCGGCTGCGTTTCCGGAGCCTGGAGCTGATCGCTATCCACGAGAGCATGGCGCTCGCCGTGTTCGTCTTCCACGGCGGCATCGTCAAGCAGCAGACCTTCACGCTCGATACCGCCCGAGCCGCCGAGGAACTGCGCCGCAGCGCTGCCCGCCTGAGCGATGCCCTGTCCGATCTGACAGTCAGCGGGATCGAGGAACTGGCCACCCGAGACGCAGGTCTGCCCAGGCCCACCTTCAGCGAGTTTGAACACGGGGTGATCGATAGCCTGGTGCGGGCGATGCAGGCCTTCGAGGAGCAGGCTCAAGAGCAGATCCACTCCGATGGGCTGCTGGAGATGCTCAGCCAGCCCGAATTTATCCCGGCCCTCGCCCGCGACGATGCCGAGCGGGCCGTGGCGCGGATGCGCCGGGCGCTGGAAATCCTCAAGAGCGGTCGTGGCCTGGGTACGCTCATCCCCCAGGCCCTCGCCTCCGATGGCGTCCAGGTGATTATCGGTGGCGAGAATAGTGCCGACGAGATGCGCGAGTACAGCGTTGTGCTGGCGCGCTATGGCGTTGACCGGGCGATCGCCGGGGTGCTCGGTATCATCGGGCCTACGCGCATGGCCTACCCACGTTCGATCTCTACCGTGCGCTATATCTCGTCGCTGATGAGCAATCTGCTAGCCGAACTGTACAACGCCGAGGGTCGCGCCCCGGAGAGCGGGGCCCCGTAGCGTGGAACCGGGCGCGACCTGCCCGGAAGAACGAGGAGCCTATGAGCGAAGAGCAGCATATCGTCGATACCGACGCCGAACCCCAGGCCGCCCCCCAGACGGCGGAGGATCTGCAGGCCCGTCTGGCGCAGGCCGAGGCCCAGGCCGCTGAGTACAAGGACCAGTGGCTACGCGCGGCGGCCGATTACAAGAACTACAAGCGACGCGCTGAGATCGAACGCGCTGAGCTGATCCGCAGCGCGAGCTCGGCCCTCCTGCTGAAGCTGCTGCCTGTGATGGACGACTTTGAGCGCGCGATCGCCAATATTCCCGCCGAGGTGGCCGATACCGCCTGGTGGGGCGGCACCCAGCTGATCGCCCAGAAGCTGCGGACCATCCTTGAGAGTGAAGGTGTCAAGCCGATTGAGGCTCTCGGCGCCGATTTTGACCCTACCCAGCACGAGGCGGTTCTCTATGAGGAGGCTGAGGGCCAGGACGGAAAGGTGATCGAGGAGCTTCAGAAGGGCTATCGCCTCGGCGAGCGCGTGCTCCGTCCGAGTATGGTGAAGGTCGGACGCGGGTAGAAGAGAGGGGACTGGAGACTGAGGACTGGATACAGGCAGAGGGCACAGGCAACGTATGAGACAGGTTATGGGGTGGAAGCAGCGTTGTTCGCCCAACTCAGCGAGGCTCCACTACCCCGCTCGCTGTCCCTTGCTTCTACCCCCTGCACCTACGCCCTACCCCCTGTCTCCTGTCCCCTCTGCGCACCCCCGTCCCCTGTCCCCTGATTCAGGAGCACAAGCGATATATGCCGAAGGTTATTGGCATTGATCTGGGCACCACAAACTCGGTCGTCGCCGTGGTTGAAGGCGGCGAGCCAGTGGTGATCCCCAACGCGGAGGGCTCACGCCTCACCCCCTCGGTGGTGGCGATCAATAAGAGCGGCGAGCGCATGGTCGGCCAGGTGGCCCGCCGCCAGGCCGTGACGAACCCTGAGAATACGATCTTCTCGGTCAAGCGCTTTATCGGCCGCAAACTGAACGAACCGGTCGTGCAGAAGGACCTGGGCCTGGTGCCGTACCGGCTCAGCGGTGCCCCCAACGGCGATGTGCGTGTCTCGATGGGCGGCAAGGAGTATGCGCCACCCGAAATCTCGGCCATGGTGCTGCAGAAGCTCAAGGCCGATGCCGAGGCCTACCTGGGTGAGCCCGTCACCCAGGCGGTGATCACGGTGCCGGCCTACTTCAACGATAGCCAGCGCCAGGCCACCAAGGACGCCGGGAAGATCGCCGGCCTCGAGGTGCTGCGGATCGTCAATGAGCCCACCGCCTCGGCCCTCGCCTATGGCCTCGACAAGAAAGGCCAGGACGAACTGGTTGTCGTCTATGATATGGGCGGCGGCACCTTCGATGTCTCGGTCCTCGAACTGAGCGATGGCGTGGTGGAAGTCAAAGCCACCAGCGGCGACACCCACCTCGGCGGCGACGACTTCGACCAGCGGGTGATCGATTGGCTGGCCACCGAGTTCCAGCGCGAGCACGGGGTGGACCTGCGGAACGACCGGATGGCGCTCCAGCGGCTCAAGGAGGCCGCCGAGAAGGCCAAGATGGAGCTCTCCAGCGTCAGCCAGACGGAGATCAACCTGCCCTTTATCACCGCTGATGCCTCGGGGCCGCGCCACCTGAGTATGACCCTCACCCGCGCGAAGCTTGAGCAGCTCACCGCCGACCTGATCGAGCGCAGTATGGGCCCGGTGCGCCAGGCCCTCAGCGACGCCGGGCTCAAGCCCGCCCAGGTGGACGAGGTGATCCTCGTTGGCGGCCAGACACGCATGCCCGCCATTCAGGAGGCCGTGCGCCGCTTCTTCGGCAAGGAGCCCAACAAGTCGGTTAATCCCGATGAGGTGGTGGCGATCGGCGCGGCCGTGCAGGCCGGCGTGCTCGGTGGCGAGGTGAAGGACGTGCTGCTGCTCGATGTCACCCCGCTCACCCTGGGCATCGAGACCCTGGGTGGGGTGATGACGCCGCTGATCGAGCGCAATACGACCATCCCCACCCGCAAGAGCCAGATCTTCTCCACCGCCAGCGATAACCAGAGCAGCGTCGAGATCCACGTGCTGCAGGGCGAGCGGGCTGAGGCGCGCTATAACAAGACCCTCAGCCGCTTTGAACTGGCCGGCATCCCCCCGGCGCCTCGTGGCGTGCCGCAGATCGAGGTCACCTTCGATATCGATGCCAACGGCATCGTGAACGTGACAGCCAGGGACAAGGCCACCGGCAAGGAACAGCGCATCACCATCACCGCCTCCTCGGGCCTGAGCGAAGCCGAGATTGAGCAGATGGTGCGCGACGCCGAAGCCCACGCCGAGGAGGACCGCAAACGCCGCGAGCTGATCGAGGCCCGCAACGCCGCCGACAGCATGATCTATGGCGCCGAACGCGCCCTGCGCGAGGCCGGCGATAGCGTCGATGGGGCCGTGCGCACCTCGGTGCAGGACAAGATCAGCGCCCTGCGCGGCGTGCTCGATGGCGAGGACGAACAGGAGATCCGCAACAAGACGGCCGAGCTCGGCGTCGCACTTCAGCAGGTGAGCCAGGCGCGCGATGCGGCGCCCGACGATGCCGGCACCGGCGCGGCTAAGCCCGATGACGACGTGGTCGAGGGCGAGTATAAGGTAGACTGAGCGAACCGAGAACCAGGAGCCGGGAACAGAGAACTGAAGAGTGGCTGTCAGGAGCAGGGGCCTGGGCGCACGCAAACGATCCGCAGGCGCGGGTCGTACCCCCGATTTCAGGCCTTCGGCTCCTGGTTCTAACCTCCCCGAAGGGACGAGCCTATGACCACGGGCGCGAAGCGTGACTACTATGAGGTGCTCGGTGTGAGCCGCGGCGCCAGCCAGGACGAGATCAAGAAGGCCTTTCGCCGGCTGGCGCGCCAGTACCACCCCGACGTCAACAAGGAGCCCGACGCCGAGGCCAGGTTCAAGGAGATCAATGAGGCCTACGAGGTGCTCTCCGACGACCAGAAGCGGGCCGTCTACGACCGCTTCGGCCACAATGCGCCCGGCATGGGCGGGGGTGCCTACGACCCGTTTGATGGCAGCGACCCCTTCGCGACGATCTTCGATGCCTTCTTCGGTGGCCAGGCCGGCGGCGGGCGGGCACAGCGGGGGCCTCAACGGGGCGCCGACCTGCGCTACACCCTGCGCCTGAGTTTTGAAGAGGCCGTCTTCGGCGTCGAGAAGGAGATCGAGTACCGGCGCCTGGAGACATGCCCGAGCTGCCGGGGGAGTGGCGCTGAGCCCGGCACCGACCCGATGCGCTGCCCTAAGTGTCAGGGCAGTGGCGAGGTGCGCCAGCGTGCCCCGCTCTTCAATATGGTTACCGTGACCACCTGCGACACCTGCGGCGGCACCGGCTACGTGATCCCCATCCCCTGCCGCGAGTGCCGTGGCGACGGCCGGCTGCGCCAGACCCGCCGGCTTACCGTGAAGGTGCCCGCCGGGGTAGACGGCAGCCAGCAGATCCGCATCAGCGGCGAGGGCGAGGCCGGCCCTCGCGGTGGCCCCTTCGGCAACCTCTATGTGGCCCTCGATGTGCAACCCCATCCGCTCTTTATGCGCGAGGGCAACGATGTGATCCTGGAGTTGCGCCTGAACGTGGCCCAGGCAGCCCTCGGTGAGGAGCTTGAGGTGCCCACCCTGGACGGCTACGAGCGGCTGCGCATCCCCCCCGGCACCCAGACCGGTCAGACCTTCCGGCTGCGTGGCAAGGGGGTGCCCTTCCTCCGCCAGCAGGGTCGCGGCGACCAGATCATCGTCACGCGGGTGGTGGTGCCCGAGCGGCTCACCGAGCAGCAGCGGCGCCTCTTCCAGGAGCTTGCCCAGAGCTTCGCCCCCGAGAGCCAGCAGGGCGATCGCGACGAGGGGCTGTTCGGTAAGATCAAAGATGCGCTTGGTCTATGAGGAGGGGACAGGGGACGGGGGAAAGCCGTACCATTCGCCTCCCGTCAAAGACTGTCACCTGCAAATAAGCTAGTGGACAGGACGCGCCACAGGGGTATGTTCGCGTGTGCCGGCAACCCGATCAGCACCCGGGAACCACCCATCGGGAGTGACACTCTTTGACACCCGCCTCCCTGTTCCCTGTCCCCTGTTCCCTGTTCCCTATCCTCTAATCCCTATGAGTGAGATTCTCTACGGCCGCAACGCCGTACGCGAAACGCTACGGGCACGACGGCGACACCTCCAGCGACTGACGGTCTCGAGCGGCGTACAGGAGACCGGAATCATCGCCGAGATCATCCGCCTGGCCGAGCAGGCCGGGGTGCCGGTGCAACGAGTGGAGCGACAGGTGCTTGACCGTCAGCTACGCGACGCCAACCATCAGGGCGTGATGCTGGAGGCCGGGCCCTATCCCTACGTTGAACTGGAGGCGTGCCTGGAGCTGGCCGCCGAGCGCCAGCAGGCGCCGCTCTTCCTCCTGCTCGACCACCTGCAGGACCCGCAGAATATCGGCACGCTACTGCGCACCGCCGAGGTGGTGGGTGTGCACGGCGTGGCCATCCCCGGCCGCCGGGCCGCCGAGATCACCCCGGCCGTCGTGAACGCCTCCAGCGGCGCCAGCGAGCACCTGCGGGTGGTGCTGGTGGGTAACCTCACCCAGACGATCGCGGAGCTGCAGCGCCACGGCGTGTGGGTGGTGGGCCTGGAGGACGATGCGGGCGCCCAGGAGTTCGACAAGGCAGACCTGAATATGCCCCTGGCGCTGGTGGTGGGGGCCGAGGGCCCCGGGCTCGCGCGGCTGGTGCGTGAGCGCTGCGATTTCCTGATCCGTCTTCCCATGGCCGGACAGATCGCCTCGCTTAACGCCGCCGTGGCCGGGAGCATCGCGCTCTACAATGCCTGGCGCCAGCGTGCGCGGGGTGCGGGATCGGCCGGCTGAGGATGGCCCGCTGGCGATTGGGTGGGCAATCGGCGCACTTGCCGCCCGCGCCGCCCTGCGCTAGAATGGCACAGGAGCATCCCGGGTGTCGCCGAGGAGACGACGATGAAGCTCAACCTGCTGCTGCTTGCCGGGCTTCTGGCCGCGGCCGCCTACATTCTGGCGCTGCGACGCCAGCTGCAAGCCGCGTTGCTGCGTGGCGATATGTACCGCGACATCTCGGCCCGCCTTGATCGCCGGGTGGCCGAGCTGACGTCCAGCGAGGCATGACGGCCAGCTCACAGGCGCTCCCTGGCCCGCTCGGGCAGCCCGCCGCGCGCGCTGCCCGGCCTACTATCCCCGTAACGGTCCGCGCCGCCCGCCTCGACGATATTGGCCCCATCCTGGCGCTCCACCGCGAGGCCTTCGCCGACAAGTTCGGCGGCGCTTTCGGCGCCCAGGGCGCCGAGCGCGGAGCGAGCGCCCTTGCCGCTGCCTGGCGCCGCCAGGGCCCTTCGGCGCTGCGCGGCATGCTCGTGGCCGACTACGAAGGACAGGTGGTGGGCACCACCACCGTGCGCACCTGGGAGATGAGCGGCGACGACAGTGGCGCCGCCGAGCTGGCCTTTCACGAGGTGCTCGGCCTCTGGGGCGCCGCCCGCTCGCTCTTTGCCCTCTCTCTGCTCGACCACCGCATCGAACGCGGCGAGGCCTTCATCACCGATGTGGCCGTGCTCGAGCCCTTCCGCCGTGGCGGTGTGGCCCGCGCTTTGCTCGATCGCGCCGAGCAGGAGGCTCGCCTGCGCGCCAGGCGCTTCCTCGGCCTCTACGTGAGCGCCCGCAACGACGCCGCTCGCCGGCTCTACCACGCCGTCGGCTTCCACGACGTGCGCGTGCGCCGCTCCCTGCTCGCCTGGATGATCTTTGGCCAGGGACGCTGGATCTACATGCGCAAGGACTTGCTGTAGCCTATGGATTCCGTCGCCACTCCCGGAGCGCCTGGCCCAGTACCGACGCGGCGCGCCGTCGCCCCCGGGCCGCGCCCCCTGATGTGATTGGCCGCCAACCCGCAACAGGTACCGTTTTCACCAAGGAAGGACAACGATGTCTGACCAGAGCAACCCGTTCCACATCGCCCAGCAACAGTTCGACACGGCCGCCGAGCTCCTCAATCTCTCTGACAATCTGCGCGCCGTGCTGCGGGTGCCCCAGCGCGAGCTGACGGTCAACTTCCCGGTGAAGATGGACGATGGCCGTACCGAGATGTTCACCGGGTATCGCGTGCAGCATAACCTCGGCCGTGGGCCGGTTAAGGGCGGCATCCGCTATCACCCCGCCGTCGATATCGACGAGGTGCGCGCCCTGGCCATGTGGATGACCTGGAAGTGCGCGCTGGTCAACATCCCCTACGGCGGCGCCAAGGGTGGCGTCGTGGTGGACCCCAAGCAGCTCTCGCTCGCCGAGCTCGAGCGCCTCACCCGCCGCTTCGCTACGGAGATCAGCATCCTGCTCGGCCCCGAGAAGGATATCCCAGCCCCCGATGTGAACACCAATGCCCAGGTGATGGCCTGGATCATGGACACGATCTCCATGCACCGTGGCTACACGGTGCCCGCCGTGATCACCGGCAAACCCCTCAATGTGGGCGGCTCGCTTGGTCGCGTGGAAGCAACCGGTCGCGGCGTGAGCCTGATGGTGCGCGAGCTCGCCCGGCGCCTCAGCCGCCCTCTGGAGGGCATGCGCGTGGTTGTGCAGGGCTTCGGCAACGTGGGCAGCACGGCGGCCATCCTGCTGGAGCGCATGGGCTGCACGGTGATCGGCATCTCCGATGCCACTGGCGGCTACTATCGCGGCACCGGGCTCGATATCGCCGGCATGCGCACCTTCACCGACCGGCACTCCTTTCGCCTGCTCGAGGGCTATAGTGCCCCCGGCGTGGAGAAGATCTCCGGCCAGGAGTTGCTGGAACTTGAGTGCGATGTGCTCATCCCAGCCGCCCTGGAGAACCAGATCACCGAGCGCAATGCCAGCCGCATCCAGGCGGCCTTGATCGTCGAGGGCGCCAATGGCCCGACCACTCCCGGCGCCGATGCCATCCTCGCCGAGCGCGGCATCACCGTGGTGCCCGATATCCTCGCCAACGCCGGCGGAGTGATCGTCAGCTACTTCGAGTGGGTCCAGGGTCTGCAAGAGTTCTTCTGGACCGAAGAGGACGTCAACGAGAAGCTGGAACGAATTATCGTCGGTGCCTTCGATCAGGTGTGGGAGATGGCGCAACGCCGCTCGATCACGCTGCGCCTGGCGGCCTACTTGCTCGCCGTGCAGCGTGTGGCCGATGCGAATAATACCAGGGGGGTGTACCCCTGACAGGCCGGCGGTTGCTGGCCTGGCCCTCCACGTAGATCTGGCAGGCAGGTTCGCTACCACGCACGGATGCAGCGCGCGGCGGCCCTTCCGCTCCTTCTGAACGATAGGTGTGGTTGTATGGAGAACCTGCAATGGGCTCCCGGGAGGCGCCACAGGCGAGTGTGGGCGATGCCGCGAGGCGTGCTGCTGGCTGGCCTGTTCCTGGTGGCAACGCTGCTACTGCCCCCGGCCCTGAAGGCCCAGGGCCCGGAGCTGACGGTGGAACCGCAGGCGTTCCCACAGGGCGCATGCCTGGCCTACCGCGCCACGGGCTTCGAGCCAGCCGAGGCCGTGGGGCTCTGGTTCACCAGGCCCGATGGCTCGGCCAGCGCCGAGGGGCTCCCTGCGGTCGTCCGCGCAGACAACGACGGCATCCTGATCGGATCGTTCTGCCCGCCAGGCACCGGCGCGACTGGCCGCTACGCGCTGACGGCGCAGGGGCGCGTGAGCGCACGCACTGCCGTAGTACACTTCCAGCTGCTACCCGGCGACCCGCTGGGCGTGCCCGCTGGCGGGGCGGTACTCTTCGCCGACCCGCCCCGTGCTACCGTGGGCCAGTTGGTTGATCTGGTAGGCGGCGGCTTTCAGCCCGGCGAGACGCTCAGCCTCTGGCTCACCCTCCCCGACGGATCGGTGCGGGAGCTTGATGGCGGTCGCACCCGCGACGGCACCTTCCTGCTGCCGCTTGACCTCGCCGGTCTCCCGCCGGGTAGCCATGGTATCTCGGCGTACGGGCAACGGAGCAGGCTGCGCGCCGTGGCCCCGCTCGAGGTCCTCGCCAACCCCTAACGACACTCTATCGTAAACTTGCAGTGTAAGGTATAATCCTCGTTAAGGCAGCGTCTCGGAATACGGTACGGTCATCCCTCCCGCACGGCGTAGGGCCGTGGTGCTCTGGCACACGGTATCCGGTGTCGTTGCCGAGGTCGAGTGGGGCCAGCGGCCAGCGTGAAAGGATCCCCGATGCAGGTTCTGCTCGTCGACGACAACCCCCTCATGCAGCAGGTGATCAGCCGCTTCTTGATGAGCCAGGGTTACCAGGTGGGGGTTGCGCCGAGCGGGAAAGAGGCGCTGGCGCTCGTGCGGCGTGAGGGCTGCCAGCTACTGGTGATCGACATGCGCCTGCCGGACCAGGACGGCCCCGACCTGCTGCTTGCGCTGCGGCGTGAGCCAGGGCTGGAGCGTTGCCCGGCAATCGCGGTGAGCGGGCTGGGTGAGGACGACCGGGAGCGCACGGTGGCCGCCGGTTTCGATGCCTTCCTGGCGAAACCGATCGACCTTGACGAACTGAGCGCTGCAGTGCAGCGCTTCGTTGGCGCACCCGGCCAGCGCCTGGACGGCGGCCCGGCGCTGCGGGTGGTAGGGGCCTGAACGCGGCCACGCACAGCCGCGTGGGCAGGAAGGCGCGCCCGGCATCCTGGTGCGTCCAGGCGCAGGGTGCTACATCCGTGCGGGGTGCCGAACGAGCATTGTGGTTCCGATGAATGGCGCGACACGGAGTGGCATGGAGCGGCTGATCCTCTGGGACGTAGACGGGACCCTGCTGAGCACTGATGGGATCGCTGCGGAGGCGATGCGGGCGGCCATACGTGAGGTGGTGGGCCCGGCGGCGCCGATGGCCCGCACCTCCTACGCGGGTAAGACCGACTGGCAGATCATCCGCGAGAGTCTGCCCTCGCTGCCGCCAGAGGAGGTGGGCGCGCGGCTGCACGACTTTGCGGCGGCCTACCTGGGACGGCTGGAGGCCCAGCGGGCGGAGCTTCTGGCCCGCTCGCGGCTCTTCCCCGGTGTGCCAGCCGCGCTCGAGGCCCTGCGGGGCCTGGCCTACCAGGCCCCGCTCACCGGTAATATCGCCGCAGTGGCACGCCTGAAGCTGGAGTGTGTGGGCCTGCTCGGCTTGCTCGACGTAGCGGCAGGAGCCTACGGCGACGACCACCACCACCGCCCGGAGCTGGTACCGGTCGCTGCGGATCGCGCGAAGGCCCGCTACGGGCACGACTTCCAGGGGCGCGCGATTGTTGTGGTGGGCGACACCCCCCACGACATCGCCTGCGGTAAGGCGAACGGGGCGCGCACTGTGGCCGTAGCTACGGGGCCGTACCCGCTCGACGAACTTCTGGCCCACGGCCCGGATGCCGCCCTACCCACCCTGGCCGACACCGAGGCGGTTGTTGCAGCGGTGTTGGGGTAGTGGCCGCTCCACCCGGCGCCGACACGGTGTGTCGCCGCGCACCGCTGGTATCAGCGCTCCAGCGGCTTCTCCGGGTCGTTGCCCCACTCGTTCCAGGAGCCGTCGTAGATCGCGACGCGGCGACCAGTGGCGATTTCCAGGGCCAGCGCGGCGGGCGTGGCCGAGACGCCGCCATTGCAGTAGGCCACCACCTCGCGCTCACCGATGCTGGCGAGGTCGATCCCGGCGGCGGCGAAACGCTCGCGGAGCTCCTCAGGCGAGGCGTACGTCTGGTTCGGGCCGCTCAGCAGGCTCTGGTAGAAGACATTGACGGCGCCGGGAATGTGGCCCCCGCGAGCAGCACGTGACTCCAGGCCGCAGTACTCTTTGTCGCTGCGGGCGTCGATCAGCAGCGTGTCGGTGCCGATCGCGGCGAGCACATCGCTGGCGGTGCGGCGCAGATCCGGCTGCGGTCGGGGTGTGAAGACCGCTGGCGGGTAGCTGGGCACCTCGGTGGTAAGCGGGCGGCCATCCGCCTGCCACTGGATCAGGCCGCCGTTGAGGATGCGAGCGCGCTCGAAGCCGTAGTAGCGCAGTACCCAGAGCAGCCGGCCCGCGAACATGGAGTACCAGTCGTCGTAGGCCACCACCACGCTATCGTCGCCGATGCCGAGACCGCCCAGCAGCCGGGCGATCTGCTCGGGCGGCGCCACCTGCACCGGCACCGGGTCGTTCGGGTCAACAATGTCGCGCGTCCAGTCGATGTAGACGGCACCGGGGATATGGCCTGCCGCGTAGTCCTCGTGGCGCGCGTAGTAGTGGGGCTTCGGAGCGGTGGGGGGCAGCACCTTGCCGCGCATATCGACGACGCGCAGCTGCGGGTGGCCAAGGTGGGCAGCGAGCCACTCGGTGCTGACAAGCGGGCCATCGGGCAACGCGATCATGCTCAGTGCTCCTCTTATGGGGACGACCAGGCGTTTATACGATAGCACATTTTTCTGGCCCTGCGACAGGGCGTGATGGCAAACCCTGTTCGACAGGGTGCGCAATGTTGGGTTGCGAAGGGGCCGCAAGCCTCTCCCCGCCGATGCACCGCATCAAGCCGGATGCGAGTTTGTCTGCTTGTGCAAGCGAACGAGGAGCGTGGGATGGGGAAGGCTTCAGGGCCGATGAAGGGTTCAGCCAGCAGCACGCTCGAGCTGGAGCTGAAGCTTGAGCACACGATCGGCCAGTTGCTCGGAGCTCACCCGCTCACGCAGCCGGTCGACGAGGAGCGGGAAGGCGAGGGGAGTGGGACCTGGCGTCTCCACGAGAGTGAGCGGGCCCGCGGCGATGCGCTCGAGGGCCGTAGCGAGGCGGCCCTGCTCCAACTGGCGCTCCAGCACCTCGCGGCGGGCCTGGTGCAGCAACAGGTTGTCGGGGTCGTACTTCTGAAAGACATCGTAGAAGAGGTTGCTGCTGGCCTGGAGCTGCCGGGCACTGCGGCGCTCGCCGGGTCCGCCCGTTACCAGGAGCCCGGCCACGCGGGCAACCTCGCGGAACTGGCGGCGGGCCAGTTCGGCCGCATTCAGCGCGGCGAGGATGTCGTCGATCAGCCCGGCAGGGGCCAGCGCAGCGCGGAGGTCGTCGGGGCCATCCAGGGGCGCTGGCTCGGCGGAGAGCAACTCCAGGCCGTAATCGTTCGCCGCCACAGAAAAGGTGATCGGCGCACGCCGGGCGAGGCGGTAGGCGAGCAGGGCGGCCAGGCCCTCGTGTACCAGGCGGCCCTCGAAGGGGAAGATGAAAAGGTGGTGGCCATCGCGGGTGCGAGTGCGCTCAACGAGCAACTCGGCGGCGTCCGGGATGCGCGACCAGCGGGCCTGCAGGGCGAGGATAGGCCGGATGGCCAGCAGTTCGGGGTCCTCGAAGTGGCCGTCGCGGGCCGCCTGAAGCCGCTCGCGCACGGCGGTGGCCAACTCGGAGGAGAGTGGTAGGCGCCCGCCGGACCAGCGGGGCACGGCGCCATCGGTGCGCCTGGCCAGGCGCACCCAGGCTGTCATCTCTTTGACGCGCACGAGTTCGAGCACGCGCCCTGCAAAGGTGAAGCGGTCGCCCGGGCTGAGGCGGGTGATGAAGGCCTCCTCCACCGTGCCGAGTTGCTCACCGCCAACATAGCGAACGGTCATTGTCGCATCGGCGGTGATCGTGCCGATCGCCAGGCGGTGGCGCCGGGCGACGGCGGCGTCGGTCACGCGGTAGTGGCCGGCCTCTTCGACGACGCGGCGGAACTCGGGGTAGGCATGGAGCGGGCCACCGCGCACCACAAAGTCCAGGCACCAGCGCCACTCGGCATCGGTGAGGGCACGGTAGGCGCGGGTCGTGCGCACCTCGGCCAGCAGTTCCTCGGCGTAGAACCCGCCGCCGAGGGCGATCGTCACGAGGTGCTGGGCGAGTACGTCGAGGGGCTGATCGAGCGGCAGACGGGCCTCGATCTGCCCGGCGTGGGCGGCGTGGCGCACCGCAGCGGCCTCCAGCAACTCGAAGGCGTGGGTAGGCACGCAGCTCACCCGGCTGGAGGCCCCCGGCTGATGGCCGCTGCGACCGGCGCGCTGGAGTAGCCTGGCCACACCCCGGGGGCTACCGACCTGCAGCACCCGCTCCACGGGGCTGAAATCCACCCCGAGATCCAGGCTGGACGTGCAGACCACGCAGCGCAGCCGGCCATCGCGCAGGCCGGTCTCAACCCACTCGCGCACCTCGCGAGCGAGCGAGCCGTGATGCAGGGCGATCGTCCCGGACCACTCCGGGCGGGCATCGAGGATGGCCTGGTACCAGCGCTCGGTCTGGGCGCGGGTGTTGGTGAAGACGAGGCAGCTTGTAGCGGCCTCGATCTCGCGCAGCACTGGCTCGAGCATGCGCAGACCCAGATGGCCCGCCCACGGGAAGCGCTCGATCGTTGTGGGAATGAGCGAGTCGATCTGGATGACTTTAGGGACGAGGCCCTGAACGATGCGCCCTCGCTCAGCCGGAGCGACGGAGGGCGACGAAGCGGGAGCTGACGGCAGCCCCGGGCGCTCCCGCATCTCCATGTCGCCCCGCGCCCCAGCCTCGCCAGTGCCGAGCAAGGCCTCCAGCGCTACGTCCAGGTTGCCGAGGGTGGCCGAAAGGCCCCATGTGCGAAGTTGGGGTCGCCAGCGGCGCAGGCGAGCCAGGGCGAGCTCGACCTGAACACCACGCTTGGAGGCGAGCAACTCGTGCCACTCGTCCACCACCACACAGTGCAGGCCAGCGAAAAGCTCTGCGGCATCGGCGCGGGCGAGGAGCAACGAGAGGCTCTCGGGGGTGGTGACAAGAGCCTCTGGCAGGCGATTGCGCTGGCGGGCGCGCACGCTGGCCGATGTATCGCCGGTGCGCGTCTCGATCGCCCACGGGAGCCCGAGGGCAGCCAGGGGCTCCTGGAGCGCGCGGGCCGTGTCGGCGGCAAGCGCGCGGAGCGGCGTGACCCAGAGCACGCGGAGGCCGCGCTCCCGAGCTTTCGGCCCGTCCCCCTCGGCCAGCGCCTCGATCAAAGGGCCAAACCAGGCGGCGTAGGTCTTCCCGGTGCCGGTGGCAGCGTGGATAAGGCCACTCTCGCCACGCGCATAGGCGGACCACACCTCGCGCTGGAAGGGGAAGGGCTGCCAACCATGGGCCGCAAACCATTGCTCAACAGCGGGGCAGGATGCGGAGACCGGTGGGGAAGTGACGCCCATAGCATTACTCTACCACGGTTTTGCTCCGCCGCCGGCTCCACTGTGAGGTGAGCCAGCGGCCAGCCGCGCCCGCTGGCTAGCCCCTGGCATCGGCGGGGGGATGGCGGAGGGCGCCAGCCACGGCGCGCAGATCGAGCCACCACTGCTCTCGCGGGCGGGCGTGATTGGGCTCCATCATGCGCGGGAAATCATCGAGGCTGAGAGTCTGCACGCGGCCACCCTTATAGCCAATGAAAGCGCCCTCCGGGCGGCCGTGGGCAGCGCGGTCGATCAGAAACTCGATGCACTTGGCGGCCAGGCGCGTGGCCTGAATACGGTCGAAGGGCGAGGGGTTGCCACCCTGCTGCAAGTGGCCGAGGATCGACTGGCGCACCTCGAAGAGCTTGCCACCCTCCTCCTCGAAAAGATCGCAGATGAAGGACGTAGAGTACACCGGGTTGACGCGCTCGTTGCGGATGATCAGGCTCAGGCGCTTGCCACGCTTGAACGCAGCGATCATCTCATCAAGGTCGGCCTGCAGATGGCGCAGGGTTACACCCTCCTCGGGAAGGTAGACGCGCTCGGCGCCAGTGGCGAGGCCGCCGAGGAGCGCGAGGTAGCCACAATCGCGGCCCATCACCTCCACGATGAAGCAGCGCCGCGAGGCCACGGCGCTCTGCTTGATCCGATCGACGGCCTCGACGATGCTGTTCAGCGCGGTGTCGGCGCCGATGCTCAGCTCGGAGCCGGGGAGGTTGTTGTCGATCGTCGCGGGGAGACAGATGATCGGAATGTTGAAGGCGGGAAAGATCGTCCGCTGGGCTACCAGGCGATGGCAGGCCTCGTAGCCGGAGATACCGCCGATCATCAGCAGGCCGTGGATGTTGTGGCGCTCAATGTTGCGGGCGATCGCGTAGAGCTCGCCGCCCTCAGGCACTTTGCGGTTCGTGCCGAGCTCGGCGCCACCGATGGTGGCCCAGCCGCTCACGCTCATCCAATTCATCTCGGCGATCTCACCATCGATGAAGCCCTGGAAGCCGTTGCGGATCCCAAGCATCGTGTGGCCATGGTCAACGCCGAGGCGCACGGCCACGCGCACGGCGGTGTTCATACCGGGAGCCGGGCCACCGGAGTGGATCACTGCGAAGCGCATAGGGCGGGCGGCAGTACCGGGTTGGGGTGGGCGCGACTGCACCAGCGTGCCGAAGGTGCGGTAGGCCTCGCCGAAGCTGCCGCCGCGCAGAGCCATGGCCCGCTCGTAGTCACGGGCGGCGATCGCCTCGGCCACGCCGCGCGTCTCGGCAACGCACTGCATCAGCGGCGTACTGGTGATGCGATTCTCGCGGATGCCAATCAGCTGGGGCTCACGCTCGGGGGTGGTGGAGAGCAACTCCTCTACGGCGGTGTAGCCGATCAGGGTGCTCATCCAGCGGTCGAAGGCGCTGGGCACACCACCCCGCTGCACGTGGCCGAGGATCGTCACCCGGGTATCTTCGCCAAGGCGCTCCTCAAGCACGCGACGCACGTCCTCGGCGGTGATCGGCGCGCCGTGGCGATCCTGCGCGCCCTCGGCGACGACGACAAGGCTATCGCGCCGGCCACTCTGGCGCCCCGCGCGCAGCGCATCGCACATCTGGGTCTGCCAGTCGTCCACCTCGGGGGGGTGCTCGGGAATAAAGACCCAGTCGGCGCCACCGGAGATGGCGCCCATGAGCGCGAGGTAGCCGCAGTTGCGGCCCATCACCTCGATCACAAAGGTGCGCTGGTGGCTCGCGGCGGTGGAGGTGATCGAGTCAAGCGCCTCGGTGATGCGGTGAAGCGCGGTGTCGGCGCCGATGGTCATATCGGTGCCCGCGAAGTCGTTGTCGATCGAGCCTACCAGGCCGACGATGCCCAGGAAGGGGTGGCAGGCTGCGGTGGTGGCGTCGATCACGCCAGCGGCAACGAGCTCCTGGAGCAACTCGGGCCACTCGCGGCGAAAGAGGTCGGCCCCCGTCAGGCTACCGTCGCCACCGATCACCACCAGACGATCGATGCCGTGGGCGAGCAAATTGGCGGCGGCCTGGCGCCGACCCTCGCGGGTGCGGAAAGCGGCGCTGCGGGCCGTCCCGATCACCGTGCCGCCGCGCTGCAGAATACCACCCACACTGTCCCAACTCATCGGGCGGATCAATGGGCCGCCCTGGATCATGCCCTCGTAGCCCTCGTAGATTGCGTAGACATCGCAGCCGCGGCTAATGCCGGTGCGAACAACGGCACGCACGGCGGCGTTCATCCCCTGAGCGTCGCCGCCACTGGTAAGCACACCGATCTTTATCTTCTGCTGAGTAGCCATTGCTTGCTCGCTTCGCTCGCGCGTGGGGCTCCTGGCCCCGTCTTGCATGCATGCCCGGGTCCAACCCGGGTACACCCACCGGGCCTCCCCGTGGACGCGGCTACAGACGCAGCACGCTGCGTCCCCTATCCCCTGTCCCCTTACGTCGGAAACATCCCGCTGACACTCTCGCGGGTGTGGATGCGCCTGATGGCTTCGGCGAAGAGCGGTGCCACGGAGACAACCTCGATCTTCGGCGAGAAAGCCACTGGCTGGGTCTCGATCGAATCGGTGATGAAGAGCCGGCGCAGAGGGCTCGCGTCGATACGCTCAACGGAGCCTGGCGTAAGCACTCCGTGGCTGACCATTGCGTAGACCTCCCGGGCGCCCTGCTCGAGCAGGCGCCGGGCCACCTCCGTGATGGTACCGCCGGAGATAGTAAAGTCGTCCACGATCAGCGCGGTCTTGCCGGCGACATCGCCGATGATCTCCAGCACTTCGGCGTGCTCGTCGTGGGCCGGGCGCTCCTTGTTGGCGATGGCGAGGGAGGCGCCGAGGGCCCGGGCGTAGCGGCGGGCGGCCTTCACAAACCCGGCATCGGGGGAGACGATCACCAGACTGGGGAGAGCGAGCTGGCGAATGCGCTCAACCAGTACGGGCAGAGCGTAGAGGTTATCCACCGGTACCCGAAAGAAGCCCTGGATCTGAGGGGCGTGCAGGTCCATCGTCACTACCCGGTCGCAGCCGGCAGCCTCGATGCAGTCGGCGCAAACACGGGCGCGAATCGAGACGCGGGGCTCGTCCTTCTTGTCGCCCTTGGCGTAGCTGAAGTAGGGGATCACGGCGGTGACGGAGGCGGCGCTGGCGCGCGAGCAGGCGTCGATCCAGAAGAGCAACTCCATGAAGCTGTCGTTCGTGGGAAAAATCGTGCTCTGGACGATGTAGACCTCACGGCCGCGCACATTCTCCAGCACGCGCACGAAGGTGTTCCCCTCGGAGAAGGTGATCACCTCTCCCCTGCCCGGCGCAACGCCAAGCTGGGTGCAGATCGCCGCAGTGAGCCTGCGGCTACTGCTCCCCCCGAAGATCACGATCTCGTCCACGCTCATGGCTCCCCCACTCCAGGCTCACCGGCGGGGGGTAGTATAGCATGGGAAGCCAGGCGGAGAGCCGGCACGAGGATGAGGAAACGCCCCGCGCTTCGGGCAACACCGGCCCTGCCCGGCCCTGAGCGGCCCGGCGAGGATAAGCCTCTGCACAGGCGGATACTGCCGACGTAGGCAAGCCACACTGGCACTGGGAGAGCTCTCAGCCACCAAGCACTGCGACCATGTAGCTCGTCAGAGCGTAAGCTACGCATCGTTCAGGCCGGCTATCCCCCCGGCGATCACCTCCTGATCGATCAGGCGCGGGGGCAGGTTGCGCCACTTGTCGCCGAGCAGGCCTCAAGCGGCTGTCGCGCCAGATTCGGGGGCCGCGCCGAGCGTAACAGCAGGGTTCGCGCCAGGCCGAGGCTGCGCCCGGGTGTCCAGATCGGGGCAGGCCCGTGAGGATGGCGCCACGGCCAGGTGGATCGGTGCGGCACGCCGCAGGTCTCAGAGCGGCCGCTGGAGAGCGCTGAAGCAGACAGGTGCCGGGCTACTTCGGCGCCATGCGGATGGCGCCGTCGAGACGGATGACCTCACCGTTCAGCATCTGGTTCTCGATGATATGCTGCACCAGGGCCGCATACTCCTCGGGGCGGCCCAGGCGGGCGGGGAAGGGCACCTGCTGGCCCAGTGAGGCCCGGGCTTCGGCGGGGAGGCTTGCCAGCAGGGGCGTCTCGAAGATCCCGGGGGCGATCGACATGACGCGGATGCCAAAACGGGCTAACTCGCGAGCGACCGGCAGAGTCATCGCCACAACGCCGCCCTTGGATGCGGCGTAGGCCGCCTGGCCGATCTGCCCGTCGAAGGCGGCCACCGAGGCGGTCATCACAATCACGCCGCGCTCGCCGCTCGGGCCGGACGGGTTGTGCTGCATGGCCGCGGCGGCCAGCCGGAGCAGATTGAAGGTGCCGATCAGGTTCACGGCTACCACCCGCTCAAAGCTGGCGAGGGAATGGGGCCCGTTGCGCCCTAGCACACGCTCAGGCGGGGCGATACCGGCGCAGCAGATCGCGCCGTGAAGCGCCCCGAATGCTTGAGTCGCGGCGTCGACCGCAGCCTGCACCCCGGCCTCGTCGGTCACGTCGGCGCGCACAAAGCGGGCACCGTCGCCGAGCTCGGCGGCCAACTGTGCGCCCGCCTCATCGTTGAGGTCCACCAGAATCACCCGTCCACCCTGACTGGCGAGCGCGCGGGCGGTTGCGGCGCCCAGACCCGAGCCACCGCCACTGATCACGAAGACGCTGCCCTGAGTCTGCATGGCGAGCTCCTCACTATTCAGCACCAACCGGATCGGCTTCCTCGACGGGCAGAGCCTTCACGGCAGCGAGCAGGCGCCGGGTCGCCTCGGCCACTTCGGCCACGGCGGCCTCGAAGGCAGCGGCGTTTGCACGGGCAGGGAAACGGAAGCCGCTCACCTTGCGCACGTACTGCAAGGCTGCCGCCTCGATCTCCGCCTCGCTCACGTCTCGGGCGGGGCGCCGCAACTGCTTGATGCTCCGGCACACAGGCGATCCTCGTATAATCAGCTTACTGTTCCAGGGTGGTGGTGAGGCCGAAGCGATCCAAGCGGCTGCGACCGCGCGTGAAAGAACGCGCCCCCACCACC
>SFCB01000082.1 GCA_004367505.1 Chloroflexi bacterium OHK40
CCTGGAGCCTGAGCTGGCAGCCGAACTTAGCCGCACCCAGGGCGAGATCTACGCCGAGACGGGGCGCTGGGCCCGCGCCACCGAGCTCTATCGCCAGAGCCTGAGCTACTTCTTGCGCAGCGGCAACCAGCGGGCCGCCGCCGAGACCATGCTGCTACTCGGTGAGGCCTACCAGGGCCTGGGCATCAGCACTGGCAGCTGGCATGCTCCCGAGGAGTTCGGCAATCCGGTACTGCGCACCGCCCACGCGCTGTGGATCTGGCTCCTGGGCCTGCCCTTCCTGATCGTCGGCCTGATCCTGGGACCGCGGGCCCCCCTCCCCCGCGCCGAGCACTGCGCCCGCTACCAGAACTGGCTGCTCATCCGGCTATACAACACCGCCCGCGCCTGGTACAGCGACGCCCGCGACGCCTTCCGCCGCCTCGGCGACCCGGTCGGCATGCTGCGGGCCGAGCAGCATCTCGCCGACATCCTCCTGATCTACGGCTACCACAGCGAGGCTCGTGCCACGCTGGAAGAGCTTCTGCGCCGCCCCGAGGCCCGCGACCCCTACCGCCGCGCATGGCTGCAGCGCTCGCTCGCCGAATGTCACCTGGCCACCGGGGATGTAGGCAGTGCCCAACTGCTCCTCAAAGAGGCTCTCGGCGTATTCAAGGAGCTCGGCGATGTGCGACGCGAGGCTGTGGTGCGCTACCTCCAGGGCCGTGCCGCCATGCAAGCCGGCGATGTGGATGGCGCCCTGCAGAACTATGCCGTGGGACTGGAGCGTTTCCGCGCGCTACGCTACGCCGCTGCTCGCGAGCGCATCCTCCACGAACTGCGGGTCTGGAAGCGCCATCCCGCCACCGGCGCCGCCGCGCGCCAGCGCATCGAGGAGCTGATCGCCGCAGAGCCAGAGAAGCGCTATGTGGGCCGCTTCATCCGCAGCTACCTCGGGCTGCTGCAAGTGGCCACCCTGATCGCCTTGCCCCTCGCCCTGCTGCTCAGCGCCGTCGCCGCCCCCACCGTGATCCTCACCCCAACCAGCAACGGCGTGCTCAGCCTCGGGATCTTCTTCGACCCGCTGCGGGTGCTCGGCGTCGTGGCAACTCTCACTCCGATCTACATGGCCGTGTATGCCGCGATTGCGACCTCGGTGATCTACTGGCTGCCCATCAGCCGGATCGAGCGCGAGCAGCCGGATGTGATCGTCACCCGCAGCGACTCGATCGCTCTCTATGATAGGAAGAGCAACCTGGCCCTCGCTATGGCCTGGCCCTCGGTGCGCCGCTGGCTGGCCCTCGACCGCTGCCTCTGGGATCGGCCGCTGGCACTCTATTCGCGGACCTTCCTGGAGGACGACCAGGGCCGCGACCTGCCGATCGACGGGATTATGGGCTGGTACAGCGAGCTGCAGGCCGATCTGGCGCGGCGCCTGGCGGCCGCAGTGCCACCACTGGAGCGGGCCGTGGGAGCACCGCTCAGCCCGCCCGCGCCCGCGCCTCCCAGCGTTGAGCGGATCGACCTGGGCTACAGCATTCTACGCAGCCCCTTCGGGCTCGCCGCCGGCCTGGGCACGCTGCTGCTGCTACTCGTCACCTCGTCGAACAACGGCTGGATCGATCTGGGAGGGCTCATTCCGCCGCCGATCGCCGCTGCGCTCTGGTTGATCGGCCTGAGCGGCGTGCTCCTGCTCATCCCGCTGGCCTACTGGATCGCCAACCGCCCCCTCAAGCTCCAGCGCGCGCTCCTGCTCAATGACCGCTGGCCCCTGGTGCTCGCGGTGCTCGGCGCGCTACCGATGCTCGGCTACCTGCTCACCGGGGGTCGCCTGATCCGCGTCGAGAGCCTGAACTATAGCACCTTCGTCTGGGGTGCCTATGTGCTTGCCGAAGCGCTGGTGGCAATCTTCACACCCGGGCGGCGTCAGTTGCGCATCGCGATCGTCACCGCCTCCACCCTGCTCGCGCTGCTGGTGGTGGCCCAACCGGTGGCCGCGCAGTATCGCTGGCTGGAGAGCTACGTGGCCCGTAAGCAGGTGCAATCGGGCGCGGTGGACTCGGCCGCCAGCTGTGGCGCCGCCGCCGACGCGCGCATCCTCGGCGCCGACAGTTTCGCGACCTACATGATCCAGGGCGACTGCGCCGCCCAGTTGCAACAATGGGAGCAGGCTGCCCGCTTCTACCTTCAGGCCGCCGAAGCCGCCCCCGAGGGCTCCGGCGAGCGCGCCCTCGCTGTCTATAATCTCGCCGTGGCGCTCTCCTATACCAGCAACGACGCCCTCTACCGCGAGGCCGTGGCTACCTACCGCGAGATTTGCGCCACGTCGCCCCAGGCCCAGCCGGTATGTACGCAACTCTTGAGCCAGGGTACGCCGCAGCCGCGATGAGCGCCGCAGTGGGGTGGCCCGGCCTGGAGCGGCCGGTTGCCGAAATAGGCACGAGAGGGTATAGTAGCGCCGTTGTGCCCGCGCCCTAGGGAGGAGTGCCCTTATGACCCTTGATGAAGCTATCGGCGAGCTCGGCCGGCGCATCAGCGCGGCCAGCCCCAGCGCCGTGATCCGCGTAACCCGGGTGTCCGGTGAGGAGGCGAGTATCCGCGCCTACGCCCCCGCCGGCGACGAGGCCGCGATCAAGGCGGCAACCCAGGACTTCACGCTGCAACTGCTGACCGCCGAGGGCCTCGACGTGCAGGTGCTCGTCTACGATATCGCCACCTCGCTCCCGCCCGAAGAGTAAGCGCAAACCCGTTCTGGTCGCGTGCAAGGCGTTGGGTTGCGAAGGGGCCTGCGGCCCCTCCGCGCCTCCCCGCCGATGCCTACAGCTAAGCCGAGCGTGGTATCAGCGCAAACCCGGGTTGAGCGGCTGCAAGTGGCTGTGCCACCACGCGGCACGCAGCGGCAGGGTGGCTACGACCCTTGCAGCTCCCCGATCAGCCACTCCAGCGCGAGCAGATAGCCACGCCAGCCCAGGCCGGCGATCTGCCCTGTGGCAACCGGCGCCACCACCGAGGTGTGCCGGAAGGGCTCGCGCCGATAGACGTTCGAGAGATGCACCTCGACGATCGGCGCCGATAGCGCCGCCAGGGCATCACGCAGCGCCAGTCCGTAATGCGTCAGGGCGCCGGGGTTGATGATTACCCCCGCCGCCCCCCACCCCTCCCCTTGCAGAAAGTCCACCAGGGCACCCTCGTGGTTCGACTGGAAGCTCACCAGCCGGAACCCAGCCGCGCTGGCCCGCGCCTCCAGCGCCCGGTCGATCTCGGCGAGCGTCGTGTGCCCGTAGATCTCCGGCTGGCGCCGGCCAAGCATGTTCAGGTTGGGGCCGTGTACGGCCACGATCGTTTGCATGGTGCCCCTCCTCGGGCAAGGCCACCGGGGCGCGTGCCGCCCTGGAACGAGAACTGAGAACCATGGACCGGAGAACCACAGGCGGATGCCGGTCCGGAGCGCCGCAGCCATCCGCAGATGGCTCAATCGTTCCGAGTCGGGCTTCTAGCGCGCCAGGACCGGCATGAAGAGCCGGGTGCGCTGCTGCACCGCGTCGCCGAGGTAGACGAAGGTGAGCTGCACGCTCGACCGCGCGCTGCTGTCGAACTCCGAAACGGCCTCCACCCGTACGGTCTGCACCGTGCCGATCGGCACACTGGCTGGCACGCTCACCGTGACCGCCACGCGGGCCGTGCTGTCTTTGTCTACCAGTACGCTGGCCGGCGTGATCGTTACGGCCCAGCCGGCTGGTACGCCGATCGGCGTAAGCGTGAAGCGATCGGTGGCGCTGCCCCGATTGTAGACCGCCAGCGTGCCAAGGCTCAGCGGTGGCCCGCCCGGCGTGACGGCACGCACCTGCGAGGCCGAGAGATCAACCCCCGCCACCCGCTGCACAGTGATCTCGTTGGTCGCATCGTCGGTGACATCCGGGTCGCTCACGAGCCGGGCCGTCACGCGGGCGAAGCCGGGGGCGCCGGCTCGCAGCCCATCCGGGACCGTCACGCGCACCGTTATGTCGAGACTCTGCCCCGGCCCAAGGTTCACCAGGCTCGGCGCCACAGTCGCTGGCCAGCCATTACTCTCCGCCACGGTCAGACTGAAGAGGCCCTGGGTCGTGCCGATGTTTTGCAGAGTGTGGGTGAAGACCGCCGTACTGTCCGGCGCCGCCTCTCCGGTGTTGTCGGGGGAGAGGATCACGCCGAAGGCCGGCCCGACCTGGGTAATGTCCTCGGCCGTGTCGAGCAGCGGGGTGGTGGTGCCCTGGGCGAAGAGCCGCAGCAGGGTAGTATTGGTGAGGCCGATCGACGCCGTGATCGGCGCCGTCACCTGCACGCTCACCTCCGCCGTCTCCCCCGGGTCGAGCAAGGGGGTGGGGCTCCCGCTCACCACCGCGAGCCAGCCAGCGCCACTGTTCTCCACGCTCACCTCGTAGCGCGTGGCGACGGTGCCGGTGTTGGTGACGGTGTGGGTGTAGACCACACTGGCGCCCGCGTCGACATTGCGCCGCTGGCCCGGTGAGAGCTCACCCGCCGTGATCGTAGCCACGCCAGCCTGGTCCACGACACTCGCGCTCGGCCCGCCGCTCACGCCGGTCGCGGTCACGGTGAGCGTGTTGGTGATGGTATCCACGGCGCCAGGCGGTACCACGGCCGTCACGGTGACCGGGCGGGTGCCGTTGCGCGGCAGGTTGCTGATGCTGGTGGGGGTGAGCACCACCGACCAGCCTGGCAGGCTCGCGCTTACACTGAGGGTGAAGCTATCGGGGGCATTGCCGGTGTTGGTGAGGGTGTGCGTGAAGGTGAGCACCTGGTTGGGGGCGCCTTCCTGAGAGCGGTTGGGGGCAAGGGCCACCCCGCGCACCACCAGCACATTCACCGTGTTGATCGCGGTGGCGGTCACGTCCTCGATCGGGTCGGCGTTTTCGGCCGTTGCGGAGACGGTGATCGGGTAGCTACCGCCGTCGGCGCCCTGGGGCACGCTCACGGTGACGGTGAAGGTGCAGGTGGCGCCCGCCGCAATGGTAGCGGTATCGTCGCAGGTATTGCCCGTGGTGGTGGCGCTCCAGCCTGTCGGCGCGGTGAAACTGGCGGGCACGCTGATCGGCACCGCGAGGTTGCCGGTGTTTGTCACCAGGTTGGTGAAGGTCACTACCCCGTCCGCGCTCACCACGTTCACCGGGTTGGGCGTGCCGGCGCCGGGGAGGATCTGCACCGCGCCGCCACCGGTCACACGCACGGTGGCGCCGAGGGTGACTGGCGGGGGCGCGCCACTGCCACCGGTGGCCTGGGCCGTCACGGTAACGGGGTAATCATTGGCGAGGGTGCCGGAAGGGACCCGGAAGGTGACGCGCACGATGGCCGAGGCGCCCGGGGCAAGGTTGGTGAGACTCGGGCTGGGGCTGCCCGGCGCGATCGCGCTGCCTACAAAGATGAGCGGGTTCCCGCCGCCCGAGGGCGCGCCCGTCACACTGAAGCTATCGGGGGCGTTGCCGGTGTTGGTGAGCGTATAGTCGAAGAAGACATCGGCGCCTGCCGGGGTGCTCTTCAGCTGACCATCGGGGGTGAACTCAAAGTCGCGCACGGCAGCGATGGTGATCGTATCCACCACCGGATCGGTCTGCTGGCCACTTACCACGCCCACGCGGAAGCTGAAGGAGACGTTCCCGGGCGGCGGCGAGCCAGGAGTATTCACGACGATCGTGAGCGTCGCCGTGCCGCCGCCGGGGATGCTGCTCGGCACAATGGTTGCGGAGGCGAAGCCCCAGCCGGGGGGTGGCGTACCTGTAAAGGCCAGGCCCACCACCTCGAAGGTGCCGGTGAGGCCACCGATGTTCGTCACGGTATGGGTGAAGGTGGTGGTGGCGCCGAGGAGCGGCTTCGTCTGCCCTGGCGAGACGGACGGCGCGGCGGGGTTGGGAGCCGCCGCCTGGGCGGTGGTCGTGTCCGTCACCTGGTTGGAGCTACTGCCACCGGTGAGCACCGCGCGCACGGTGGTCACATCCTGGGTGCCATTGCTGGTACCGGCGGGCACAGCGACGGTCACGCCGAAGTCGGCCGAGGCGGTCCCACTGGGCGAGGCGGCGGGCACACTCACGAAGGCGGGCGCGCTGGCCCACCCAAGCGTGGAGGTGATCTGCACGGTGTAGGTGCGGGCCACCTGGGCGTTGTGCGTAAGGGTATGGGTGTAGATCGTCGAGGCGCCGGGGGCCACATTGCGGCTGGCCGGTGAGGCCGAGCTCAGGGTGAGGTTCAGGGGCGCCACGCACGGGCCGCTCGCGCCGGTATCGAAGGGCGTGGTGCTGGGTGGCGCCTGGCCGCCGCCAAAGGGCGAGGTATTGCCGCTTGCATCGGTGACCGTGGCAGTGAGGTAGCGCTGGCACCCGGGAATGGGGATGCTGAAGCTGGTGCCACTGGCGGTGCCGCTGGCGAGGAAGACTGGCCCCTCGCCGGCCTCAGCGATGGGCGAGGTGAAGATCTCGACGGTGCAGCCGCTGCAACCGTTGGTGCTCCCGCTCACCACAGGAGGCGAGCCGGTCGTCACCCCGCTGATGGTGGGCTGGGTGCGGCCGCCATTCCCGCCGTTGGCCAGCACAATCCCATTGCCAGCGGTGAACGAGGTGGCCGAGCGGGAGATCGTGATCTGGGTGGCGGTATCGACATAGACGCCATCGCCACCGAAGGCAGCGCCATTCCGGGCCAGGCGATTGCCGATGATCTCATTGTCGGAGGCGCTGGTACCGGGGTTGCCAACCCGGATGGCGGGGAAGAGATCGCCTGGGGCCGATCCCGCGCCATTGAAGCCGAGCAGGTTGTTCTCGATCCGGTTGCCAGTGCCGGCGATGATACGAATACCCTCGTTCTGGTTGCCGATCCCGGTACCGAAGTCGGTGGAGCCGCTGGCGCGGGTGCCGATGCGGTTGCCGCTGATGATGTTATTGCTGGACGGGGCGCTGCTGGTGCCAACGGTCATCCCGACGCCGAGGCCGGCGATCACGTTGCCACTGATCGTATTGCCGCTCGTGCCCGACATCCAGATCCCCTCGCGGTCGGGTTGCTGGGACAGGTTGCCATTAAGGGCCCCATCTCCGGAGCGGCGCACACCGATATAGTTGTTCTGCACGGTATGGCCGCCGGTGCTGCACGGCCCCGAGCAGCCGTTGGTCACGCCGGAGGCATTGGGGTCGATGATGATCCCGGCGCCGACCGGACCGGAGGCCGTTGCGCTAAAGGCGATGATATTGCGGTCGGCGGGCGACGACCCACCCACCGTCACGCCGTCGCCATTCTCAAGGAAGATGCTAGCGGCGCCGTTGGCGGTGTTATACACCCAGGTAGGCGAGGTGGTGGGCAGCGCCGAACTGGCACCGTCGCGGTCGGTCCCGATATAGTTGCCACGGATCACGTGGCCGCCAGATCGCACGCGCACACCGAAGAGCGTGTTGGACGAGATCACATTGCCGGGGCCGATCGTCACGCGGCCGGAGGTACCGGCGGAGGCAAGGTTCTGGCGACCGACGAGGATCCCCTCACCGGTGGAGCCCGAGGCGGGCGTACCATTACCGCGCAACTCGCCGTTGGGTCCGAGGCCGATGTAGTTCCCGGCAATGGTGATATCGCCGAAGCGAGCGGAGGTGTCGGAGATCTCGATCCCGCGACCGGTATTGCCGGCGATCACATTGCGGCCCCCGACCGGATTGGCCGGGTCGCCGATCACGGTATTGAAGGGGCCATAGTTCGGATTACTGGTGACGCCACCGATCAGGATGCCCACCCGGTTCGCCACCACCGTGCCACCGCTATTCACACCCACCAGATTGCGGACGATCGTCGTATCACGGGGGGCGCGGTCGGCGGGGAGCGCGGTACCGAAGCTGGCCACCTTGATACCGGCGATCACCGGGTTGGGGCCACCAGTGGGCACCAGGCCGCCCACGAGGTTATCGGCGATCAGCGTACCGACGGCGGCCTGGCTGAGGAAGATACCGGCCTCGACGGAGTTGTTGTTGGTGCCGGTAGGGATGGCAGTGCCAGCCACATTGGTGCCGATGTAGTTACCGACGATCTGGTTGCCGTTGTTCGGGCTATTGTTGCCGGCAGTGGTGATGATCACCCCGGCCACGCCGTTGGCGGCGATCACGTTGCGCTCGTTGGCGCCCGTACCACCGATGATATTGTTGTCGGCATCGTTGGCGATCAGCACGCCGTAGCGGGCGTTCCCGTCGGCGGTATTGCCATCGGGGCCGACGCCGAGCCAGGTATTGTAGATGCGATTATTGTCGCCGCCGCCGAGTTCACCGTCGATGAAGATCGCCGATCCGCCGCTCAGGTCGCCGGTGCCGGGGAAACCCACGATCACCAGGCCACGGATGGTGTTGTTGCTCGAGGTGATCACCAGGCCATAGCCTACCCCGCTCCCGGCAGCGATGATGGCGCCGCTGAGCACGATATTGTGGGCAGTGCCAGCATCGATGGTGGTGTCGCCGCCGCTGAGGATGGGCAGCGTAGCGGAGGGGCGGATGTAGTGGGGGCCGGCGCCAGCCAGGCTGAAGGTGATGGTATCGGGCACACCGTTGGCATTGGCCAGGCGGATGGCCTCACGCAGGGAGCAGCCATCGCCGCCACAGCCGCCGGTGATGCCGTCGTCAATATCGGTGGTGTTGGTGACGGTGAACGACTGGGCGTATGCCGGTGGTGCTGCGGGGAGGATGGTGAGTAGCGCGGCCACGGCCAGGATGGCCCACAGGCGGCGGAGGGAGTGCATCACGCGGCTCCTCTTGCACGAACTACAGGGGGCAGGATACTGGTTCAGGGGGGCCAGGAGCCCCCCGCGCGGCGTGGTGGTCGCACAGGAGGGGCTGCCCACTGCGCGCCGATCACCTGCCTGCGATCCGGACGCCCCCGGGCCGCCCCACACCCGGCCGGGGCGACGCGCCTCACTTCCGCATCAACGGCAGCCAGAGATAGGGCCGCACCGGCCCACCAGTGATATTGACCCGGTTCTCCACCGAGGTATCGCCGAGGGTCTCGCCGGCGGGCGTATCGCGGCGCAGGAAGATGCGGATGGTCTCCACATCACCACGGAGGAGCTCCTCGCTCACCTGGACAATGGTGGTAAACTGGGCCACGGAGAAGCGCTCGTTGTCCGGGTCGTTGACCGTATCGAGGGTGAAGCATCCCTGGGCGCTTATCGTGAAACCCTGAGTGGCCGACTCGAAGCGCACGCTGCTCTGGTTAAAGGCCACGCTATCCAGGCAGAAGGTTGCGCGACCGTTGCTCTTATTCTCGACGAAGTTGGTAAAACGCACCTCGGCACCGGCACGCCCATCCACCTGCTGATCGGGATAGAGGTCGGCGTTGGGGCTCAGGCTCACCCGCGTCGTATCGCTGAAGAGGATCGTCTGCGCGGGATAGCCGGCGGTAGTATCGGCGGGGATGGTACCGGTGAGCAGGGTGGTGGCCTGCACCGGGTTGCCCAGGCCGTCGGTCTGCTGGGCGCCCTGGGGCACCGTCACCGAGACGAGCAGGTCGCCCTCGCGACCCGGCCCGAGGGTGAGGCTATTCACGCTCAGGCTGGTAGACCAGATCCCGGGGCTGCTGGCGGGATCGATCGTGCGGTACTGGAGACCAAGTATGACAGTGACATTGCCGTTGTTGCGAATGGTATGGCGGTGTGGCACGCTCTCGGTGGGGCGCCCGGAGCCCAGGCTGTTGCGGGGCGTCACCACGATCACCGGGCGGGCCAGAACGGTGGTGACGAACTGCTGGGCGACACTGGTCTGGGGCGGGCCACCACTAATCGTGAGCGTGGTGCGATCGACCGTCCCGGCGAGCACATTGGGGTCGGAGCCAGTGGGCAGGGTGAGGCCCACACTCACCGTCAGAGCGGCGCCGGCGGCAAGCGCGATATTGTCGGTATTGCTAACGGGCACCGTGTTCACGGCCCAGCGCGCGAGGGTTCCGCTGGTAGCAAGGCGCAGATTGGTGAAGTTCACGGTCCCGGTGTTGCGCAGGCGCAGCGTGTAGGTGACGGTAGCGCCGGGCGGCTGACTGGAGCTGAGCGGCGAGATCGGCTCGAGCACCAGGGAGCCGACGATCGGCAGCACGCTGTACTCAGAGCTATTGCCGAAGCCGTCGGTCGCGATGAAGAGCAACTGCGGAGGCAGCGGATCTTGCAGGCGCGTACTGAAGCGGCCACTGGCGGCCACGGGCACCGAGTCACGGGCACTCGAGCTCCCCTCGGGGATGGTGCGCAGGAGATCCCAGCCCTGGCCGTCGGGGGTGGAGAGGGCCGGATCGGGCCGGAAGATCTGGATAGTGCAGGTGACACAGGCGGAGACGGGGCTGATCGCGTTCTCCAGCGTATTCGTGCTGGTGAGCACAAAGCCCTCGATAAAGCCGCTCTGGTTGATGCGTAGCGCGAGCGGGTTCGCGAAAGTCGGATCGACGATCGGGCCATCGATACCGTGGTTGGGCGTCGTGAACGAGTCGGGATCAGGGCCGCTCCCGGGATAGGTCGTTGCGCCGGCGAGCTCGATCGGGCCGCCATTCTGCGCCAGACGGTTGTAGCGCATCGTCACCCGGCTCACGGGACCCTCAAGCCGGATGGCCTGGCCAGTATTGGCGCGCAGCGTATTGGAGATCACATTAGCGCCGAGCGTGGCGCCGGAGATCAGCACACCGGGAGCGGGGGTGCCGGTAGGCGTACCGGGGGTACCGGTACCGGTGAGGCCGCTCTCGCGCACCGTATTCCGCTCGACCGTCACACTGCTGGAGTTGCCGGTGATGATGATCCCGGCCTCGGCATTGCGGAAGACCGGGTTATTGCCGCGCACAACCGTACCGGTAAAGGCGTCGGTGACACGAATACCGGCACCGAGGTTGAGCTGGATGGTATTGGTGGTAATGCTCAGGGCACGCACCCGGCCGCTCACCGCCACACCGTCGGCGTTGGGGAAGGCCAGCAGCGACGAGCCGGAGGGCAGCCAGCCGATGCGGTTGGCGACGATCGTCACGGTGGCGACATTGGTCGCGCTCAGGGTGCCCTCCGGCCCCACCGTGCCATCGCCCGTCACACGGATGGCCGGGAAATCGGTGGCGGTAGTATCGGCCGAGCCGGCCACCGTATTGCTGGTGATCGTCACCTGCTTGGCGCCACCGGACACGAGGATGCCCTCGCCTGTGTTGGCGGCGCGCATGGTGTAGTTTCCGGAGGGGCTGGTGCGGCGCAGACCGATCACATTGTTCCGCACCGTGACGAGCGCGGTGGAGGTTCCGCTGATATCCACGGCGACACCACCATTCGCGGCGATGTAGTTGGCGTCGGAGGAGGCATTGCCACCGATCACCGTCTCGCGGGAGCCGTTGCCCACCACGACACCCCGGCCGGTATTGGGCAGCGCGACGCTACCGGCGTTGCCGAGGCCGATGAAGGATGCCCGCACAACCGTGGAGACCACCTCCGTGGAAGTGGGGAGCGTCAGGCCGATCGAAATCCCATCACCCGCATTGCCAGCGATCACGGCGCCGGGGCCGATCGTGTTGCGATTGGCCTCGTCCTCAATTCGCACACCGCCACCACTGTTGGCGACGGCCGCAGTGCTCGCGGCGTTCGTGCCGATATAGGCGCCGCTGACCGTATTGCCAGTGGTACCCTCGCCACGCATCACCACGCCGAAGCCGGTGTTGCCACTGATCACGAGCTGGGCGGTGCTGGTACCGAGGAGGGAGTTGTTCTTCGCGCCGTCTTCGATCAGCACCCCACGATCCTGGGTACCGAGGCTAGCGCTAGCGAAATCGTTGGTGCCGATGTAGTTGCTGAGCACCTCGTTCCCGGTGGCGGTGGCGCCGCTGATGCGCACACCGGCGAGGGCGTTATCGGCGATCAGATTGCGCTGGGCGAAGGTGCCACCAACATCGTTGCCGGCGCTATTGGAGATCTCGACGCCGGGGCCACCATTGCCGAGGGCAGTCACGGCGCCGCTGCCATCGAGGGTAACGCCGATGAAGTTACCACGCAAGAAGTTGCCGCTCGCACCCTCGATATAGATCCCACTCAAACTGTTCCCGGCGATAATATTGCGCTGTGTGGGCTCATCATAGTTACCGCCGATAAAGTTCCCACTCGCCCCATTATCGATTTGCACGCCGCGATAGTTAGCTCGCGCCGTTGTTTCTGCCGGACGGACACCAATGTAGTTACCAAATATTTTATTACCGGTCGCTCCCGCGCCCGTAATCCAGATCGCGACGCCATTAGGGGCAGCACCGCTGCTGAAATTTGAAAAGATGAGCCGCTCGATGGTGTTATTGGCGCCGGTGATCTGGAACCCATAGCGCAACGACCCACCGCCATCGATCACGACACGCGGGCGACCGAAGCCATCGACAGCGCCGGAGACTCGGTCGCCGGAGCCAGCAATCGCCGGGAGGGTGGAGGTAAGTGTGATGACCTGGATGCCTGGATCGAGGCTGAACTGGATCAGGCTGGTGGTACCATCGGCACTGGCAGAATTGATCGCCTGGCGCAGGGAGCAACTGGTCGGGGTGGCGTTGCAATTGCCGGAGAAAGCGTCGGAGGTGGTCGTGACCGTATACGTCACGGACTCCCCCTGGGCAATGATGCCGCGCGGCGCAAGGGCGAAGGGTGTCAGCAGCAGGGCGAGGGCCGACAACATGGGAAGCCAAAGCCTGCGCGGAGACATCATGAACTCCTTACGCCGCAGCCGGCGCTGCGGCTATAGAATCGGGCGAAGCGGTGATGGGGTGTGAAAGATCGCGGCGATAGTACGCGCCGCTATTCTAGCACGATATGTAAAGGGATGTACAGGGGGGTGAGGGTAGGAATTGAGTCCTGAAAAGCGGGATCAGGGACGCGGGAGCACGCCGACCATGCGTAGGTAGGCCAGACTGGAGGCGAACTGCTGGTCCTCGTAGAAGCTGACCTGCTCCTCGGGGGCGCCACGCTCCCAGGGGGTACGCCAATCGTCGTCATAGGAGCGGCAGGGGGCCACAAACTCGCGGAGGACGGGGAGGAGATCGCGGACATCACGGGGCGGATAGCCACGCCACCAGGCATCGGTGAGGATGCGGACGTGACGGGCGCTATGGGAGGCGAGCTCGATCTGGCAGGGGGCCTCGGGGGCGTTGGCGGCGATCTGCTCGAAGAGGCGGCCGAGGTTCAGATCGCCCTCGCCGAGGGCGCAGCGGACGAGGCGCCAGCCCTCACGGCTGGGGTAGGCCAGATAGTCGGCGAGGTGGATGTTGCGGATATGAGGGCCGAGGGCGGCGAGGGCGGCGAGAGGATCCTCGGCAACCACCAGGGCATTGACGGGATCAAAGGTCACGCCGATGGCGGGGCCACCGACGGTCTCAACGATCCGGAGGAGCTCGGCGGCGGTGACATCCTGGTGGTTCTCGACAGCCACGGCGACCCCGTGGGCTTCGGCGAGGGGGCGCACGGCGCGCAGGCGCGCGATGACCGTATCGAGGTAGCCGGACCAGTCGTGGGCGAAGGCACCGCGGTTGCCCTCGAGGACGGGGCTGGCGAGGGCGCGCACGGTGGTCGCGCCGAGGGCGGCGGCGACGGGGATCGCCACCTCAAGGGCCGGCACATCGACCACCTCAGCATCAATAATCGGGAGGAGGCCGCACTCAGTGAGGCGAGCGCGGAGGGCAGCAAGCGCCTCGGGGGAAGTGTCGGGGATAAGCGCCAGGGGGAGCTCGATGGCGCGCAGCCCGGCGCGAGCGGCGAGGGCAATAAGGTCCTCGGCGAGGAGGGGGCGACTCACCACGCGAGCGGTGTCGCGGCCAACGAGGCCGCAGCGGTAGCTGAAGCTGAGGGCGGAGAGGCCGATCAGCACGGGTGTACCTCGGTACGACGCAGGATGGGGGCATTGTACCACAAGGTGGGCGGGGCGCTGGCGCTCCCGCGCCAAGGGCGCACCCTGCGCCGGTGGCCGTTGTGCCGCTCGGCGGGGCACTGGCGCTCCCACGCCAGGGGCGTACCCTGCGCCGGTGGCCGTTGTGCCGCTCGGCGGGGCACTGGCGCTCCCACGCCAGGAACGCACCCTGCGCCGGTGGCCGTTGTGCCGCTCGGCGGGGCACTGGCGCTCCCACCGCCCGGTGGAGCCGACAGGTCTCCGCGGGGCGCTGGCGCCCCCGTGCCCCCGCCGTCAGGGGGCACTTGCCCCCTGACCACCCCCGCCAGGGGGCGCTGCCCCCTTGGAACCCCCAAAGCCGATGCCCGTGCCGTGCCCACTACCCGTGCTGCATGCCTCAGACCGCCAGTGAGCGAATGCGTCTCCAGGGCGCTACGCGATGGGCCTCCGCACCGGGCAGCCCTTCCTTACGCCAGGGGGTGCACCCCGCGCCGGTGGCCGCTGTGCCGCTCCGGCGGGGCGCGGAGGCCTACGCTCTGGCGTGGTCGCGCTTTTCAGCGCTCGTCGAGGGCGGCTACGTAGATGCCGAGGAGCAATAGCACAAACCCGGCCAGTTGCAGGGGGGCGAAGCGCTCATTGGGGAAGAAGAGCATTGCTAGCAGGGCCGAGCCCACCGGTTCGCCGAGGATGGCCACGGCGATGAAGGTTGCCGAGAGGGAGGAGAGGGCGTAGTTAAAGGCGGTGTGCCCCAGGAGCTGCGGGCCAAGCGCGAGCCCCAGCAAGAGCAGGTAAGCGTAGGGCGGGTGGCCGAGCAACGGCTGGCCGGCGAGCAGCGCCCAGGCCAGCAGAATGCCTGCGGCGGCAGAATAGACGACGTAGATGTAGGCCAGCACGCTCAGGCGCCGCCGCAGGCTGCGCCCGATCAGCAGGTAGCCGCTCACGGTTGCGGCGCCGAGCAGAGCCAGGGCATTGCCGAGCATCGGGTTGGGCTGGGTGCTGCTGGCACTATCGGAGATGCCGATCAGCAGGGTGCCGAGTAGGGTAGCGCCAATGCCGACCAGGGTGCGCCATCCCAGGCGCTCGCGTAGTAAGACCAGCGAGGCCAGCCCTACCCAGAGCGGGTTGGTGGCCACCAGGGCGGCGCTGGAGGCTACCGATGTGTAGGCTAGCGAGCTGATCCAGCTGGCAAAGTGCACCGCCAGCAAGGCTCCGGAGGCCAGCGCCAGTAGCAGATCCCGGCGCCCCAGGCCACGCAGCTCGGAACCCACACGCAGCCACGCCAGAGGGGTGAGGATGAGCGCGGCGAGCCCCAGGCGCCCGGCCGCGATCGTCAGCGAGGGCATACCCGCGCTCTGGGCGAAGCGGATCATAATCGAGGCAGTGGCGACAATCAGCACACCGGCGAAGAGGGCGAGGTAGGGATTGAGCGGGCGGCGCATGCGCGATTCCTCTGGTTGGGGCGGGAAACGGCCGGGCGCAAGGATACTACCGGCTCCGACGGGCTGTCAACGCGGAGCCTGAGAGGATCCGGTACAGGTGTGCCGGATCTACCCCCCACGAACCGCCTGCGCGCGGGCTTGCGCCCAAGGACTCAAACCTTGCCCCGCGCACGCGGGGAGCCTCCGTAGGGGACCGGGGACAGGGGACAGGCCCTGCCCCGCGCGCGCGAGAACCCGGGCTCCCGGCGTCGCACTCCGGACACCCGCTTCCGCGAGCGTGACAGGAGCGCAGTGGGATGGCTGTCGCATAGGCACAGCTCCGCCGAAGGCACCCGAGCGAGTGGCGGGGTTCGCCAGCAGCGCTTATGAAGCCGCCGATCCCTTATGCTATACTGCGCCCATCGGCGGAGAACCCTCATCGTCTGGCGTAGCGGGGCCTGGCTGCCACCGCTCTGCAGTGGAGGCATGTGCGATGAAGCGCATCGTGAGCATTAGCCTGGGCTCCTCAGCCCGCGACTACCGGTTTGCCACCACGATCCTCGGTCGCGCGATCGAGGTGCAGCGCATTGGCACCAACGGCGACACCGCCCGCGCCGCCGAGCTCATCCGCGCCTACGACGGCCAGGTGGATGCGATCGGCCTAGGTGGGCTCACCCCTGTCTTTCGCGTGGGCCGCGCCCGCTACCCCCACCAGGAGGCCATCCACATCGCCGCGCAGGCCCGCCGTACCCCGGTGGTGGATGGTGGCGTGATCAAGGCCACCCTGGAGCGCTGGACGGTGGCGCAGGCCGCGCGTAAGGTGCCCGGCCTCTTCCGCTACAAGCGCGTGCTGCTTACCAGCGGCATCGAGCGCTACCAACTGGCGGCGGCCCTCGCCCAGTACGATGCCGAGTTGCGCTTCGCGGACCCGATCATCCACATCGGGCTGCCCTTCCTGCCCGTGCCGCGCAGCATCGAGCAGCTTGAACTCTACGCCGCCACCACCCTGCCGATCACGGCGCTGCTGCCCTACCGGGTGTTGCACCCGGTAGCCAACGGCCAGGAGGGCCACGACCCACGAGCCGAGTCACTCTTCCGGTGGGCCAACGTCGTAGCGGGCGACTTTGCTTACATCCGTCGCTTTGCCCCGGCCAACCTTGCCGGCACCTCGATCGTAACCGATGATCCCTCGCCCGCCGAGATCGAGGATCTCCGCCAGCGCGGCGTGCAGACCCTGGTGACCATGACGCCGCCGCTGAGCCCCGAGCGGCCCTACGTCGCCGCCGATGTGCTCGAAGCGATCGTCGTTGCCATCCAGGAGACCAGCGGGCAGCCGGGGGAGGCCGAGGCCCTCGACTTCATCGCGGCTGCGGGCTGGGGCGCGAGCGTGCAGGAGCTGAACCCACGCCCGAAGCCAAAGTTCGCCTTTGTGATCCACCCGCTGCGCACCAGCCTGATCGCCAACGACCCGCGCTTCCGCTGGACGCGCTACCTTCCCCCGCGCCTGGTGGAGTTGGTGGCCGCCCAGATCCCGCCGCTCTACCTCTCGAAGATCCGTGGCATCCGCTCCAAGGCTACCGGCGAGGAGGCCGAGGGTATCCTGCTCACCCTGGGTACCACTCCCCGCGAGATGATGCGCCGCCCACCGTCGTTTACCTACCGGCGGCTCATCCGCGCCGCGCGCATGGCCGAGCGCATGGGCGCCCAGATTATGGGCCTGGGGGCCTTCACCTCCGTCGTGGGCGATGCTGGGATCACTGTGGCCCAGAAGGCCGATATCGGGATCACCTCCGGGAACTCGCTGACGGTAGCCGCCACTCTGGAGGCCGCCAAACGCGCCGTCCTGCTGATGAAAGGTGGCCGCCCCGAAAAGGTGCGGGCCGTAGTGATCGGTGCCACCGGCAGCATCGGCGCCGTCTGCGCCCGCCTGCTCGCCCAGGCCGTGCGCGATGTCGTGCTAATCGCGCCCCGCCCCGAGCGCCTGCTCGCTCTCAAGCAGCAGATCGAGGCCGAGACTCCCGGCGCCCGCGTGATCGCCGCCACCCATCCCGACGCCTACGTGGGCGACGCCGATCTGATCATCACAACCACGAGCTCGCTCACCGGTAAGGTGATCAATGTGGAGAAGCTCAAACCCGGCGCCGTGATCTGCGATGTCGCCCGCCCCCCCGATGTCAAGGAGGAGGACGCCGCGCGCCGCCCCGATGTGCTCATTGTCGAGAGCGGCGAGATCATCCTCCCCGGCGAGCCCGACTTCGGTTTTGACATCGACATGCCTCCGGGTACCGCCTACGCCTGCCTCTCCGAGACGGCGCTGCTGGCGATGGAGGGCAAGTTCGAGGACTATACCCTCGGGCGCAATATCGAGATCGAGCGGGTGAAGGAGATGTATCGCCTCTGGCAGAAGCACGGCCTCCAGCTTGCCGGCCTGCGCTCCTTCGGCGTCTACGTGACCGATGACATGATCGCCGAGAAGCGGCGCCTGGCCGAGGAGCGCCGGCGCCAGCTGGGGCTGCCCGCCGAGACGGTCGCCAAGTAACAGCGAGAGAGGACGTCATGGCTCACCGTGTCCCTGAGCGCGCCGAGATCCCCGTTCAGTTCACCTGGGACGCCGCGAGCGTCTTCCCTAGCGAAGAGGCCTGGGAGGCCGCCGTGAACAGCGTGGCGGCCCGCATGGATACCCTGAAGGCCTTCCGTGGGCGCCTGGCCGACGGGCCGGCCGTCCTGGCCGACTACCTCGAACTGGCCGAGGAACTGCTGCGCACCGCCGGAAAGGTCGGGGTATACGCGCGCATGTTTTACGCCGTCAACACCGCCGACCAGGTGGCCCAGGCCCGCACCGACCGGGCGATGGCGCTTGCGTCGCGCCTGGGCGCGGCCATGGCCTTCGGCGAGCCAGAGCTGCTGGCGATCGGCGCGGAGACCCTGCAGCGCTGGGCGCGTGAGGAGCCGCGCCTGGCCCACTACGCCCACTCCTTCGAGCGCCTGGCACAGCGGGCGCCCCACATCCGCTCCGCCGAGGTGGAGGAACTCCTGCGCCAGGTGGGCGAGCCCTTCGCCACCGCCGCCGCGACCCACGGCGTGCTCACCAACGCCGACATGCGCTTCGAGCCCGCCGAGGATGCAACCGGCGAGCGCTATGAGATCGCCCAGGGCACGATCAACGCTCTGGTGACCCACCCGGACCGCAGCGTGCGCAAGAGCGCCTGGGAGCACTACGCCGACGCCCACCTGACCCTGAAATTCACCCAGGCCAACTGCCTGGCCACCGGAGTCAAGCAGAACGTCTTCATCGCCCGGGCGCGTGGCTACAACTCGGCCCTGGAGGCCGCGCTCAAGCCCAACTTCATCCCGCTCGAGGTCTTTCACAACCTGATCGCCACCTTCAAAGCCAACCTGCCCATCTGGCACCGCTACTGGCGGCTCCGGCGGCGCGCCCTCGGCCTGGAGGAGCTTCACGTCTACGACACCAGGGCACCGCTCACGGCCAACCCTATGCGCGTGCCCTATGAGCAGGCGGTGGAGTGGATCTGCGCGGGGATGGCGCCGCTCGGCGAGGAGTATGTAGCCGCGATGCGCCGGGGCCTCGTCGAGCAACGCTGGGTGGACGTCTACCCGAACAAAGGCAAGCGGGCAGGAGCCTTCTCGATGGGCGTCCCCGGTACCCACCCGTTCATCATGATGTCGTACAACGACGACATCTTTGGCCTGAGCACCCTCGCCCACGAACTGGGCCACTCGATGCACTCCTACTATACTCGGGGCACCCAGCCCTTCGTCTACGCCAACTACGGGCTCTTCCTGGCGGAGGTGGCCTCGAACTTCAATCAGGCTGTGGTACGCCACTTCTTGCTCGGGCAACTGAGCGACCGCGAGGCCCAGATCAGCGTGATCGAAGAGGCGATGGCGAACTTTCACCGCTACTTCTTCATCATGCCCACCCTCGCGCGCTTCGAGCTAGAGATCCATGAGCGCGTCGAGCGGGGCCAGGCGCTCACCGCCGATAGCATGATCGCCCTGATGGCCGACCTCTTCGCCGAAGGCTACGGGCCCGAGGTGATCGTGGACCGGGAGCGCGTGGGCTCAACCTGGATGCAGTTTGCTACGCACCTCTACAGCAACTTCTACGTCTACCAGTACGCCACCGGGATCTCCGGCGCCCACGCACTGGCCGAGGGGGTGCTGGCGGGCCAGCCGGGCGCTGCCGAGCGTTACCTGACCTTCCTCAAGGCTGGGAGCTCAGCCTACCCGCTCGAGATCCTCCGGCGGGCCGGGGTCGATATGACGAGCCCTGAGCCCGTCGAGCAGACCTTCGGCGTCTTTGCGAGGTACGTCGAGCGCCTGGAACAGATGATCGCCTGAGCCCCCCGGCGACGGGTTGATCGCCCCCGGCGACGGGGTGACGCCCCCCGGCGATGTCGTGACGCCCCCCGGCGACGGGTTGATCGCCCCCGGCGACGGGGTGACGCCCCCCGGCGACAGGTTGATCCCCATGGCGACGGGGTGATCCCCGTGGCGACGGGCGCGCGCCCGGGGGTGTAGAG
>SFCB01000278.1 GCA_004367505.1 Chloroflexi bacterium OHK40
CCCCGGGGTGTGGGTGGTTCCCGTGGGGCGTGATTGGCCCCGGGGTGTGGGTGGTTCCCGTGGGGTGTGATGGGCCCCCGGGGCGTCGGTGGCCCCCGTGGGGTGTGGGTGGTTCCCGTGGGGTGTGGGTGGCCCCCGGGGTGTGGGTGGTTCCCGTGGGGTGTGGTAGAGACGCCCCACAGGGGCGTCTCTACGCAAAAATCACAAAATCGCGCAGGAACCCCTCAAGCGCCCGGTAATAGGCCTCGATCGTCTCGGCGCGCCGCCAACCGTGTCCTTCGCCGGGGAAGAGGTGGTAGATGTGGGGCACCCCATTGCGTCGCAGCGCCGCCACAATTGCCTCCGCCTGTCCGGGAGGAACGACCTTATCCTCGGCGCCCTGGAAGATCGCCAGGGGCGTACGAACGCGTTCAGCGTGAAAGAGGGGCGAGCGCTCGCGGTAGCGCTCCGCCGCCGCCGGCAGGGGGCCCACCAGCGAGTCGAGGTAGTGAGCCTCGAACTTGTGGGTGTCGGCGGCCAGGGAGAACAGGCTGGTCACCCCGTAGAGGCAGACACCCGCGCAGAACGGTTGGGATGGCTGGCAGAGCGCTTCGAGCAGGGTGTAGCCCCCGGCGCTGCCTCCCATGGCCACGAGTCGCGCCGGGTCGGCGATGCCGGCAGCGGCCAGGTAGTGTGCCCCGCCGATCAGATCGGCGACGTCGTACACGCCCCATTGCTCACGGAGAGCCTGGGTATAGGCCCGCCCATACCCGGTGCTGCCGCGATAGTTCACCTCCAGCACGACGTAGCCCCGGGTGGCGAGGAACTGCGCGTCGCGGCTGTACTCCATCACGGCCTGGCCCGTGGGGCCGCCGTGCACGCGCACGACCGCTGGCGGGCGGGGTCCGCTGCCGCCAGGCACGTAGCCAGGGGGTAGGTAGAGCAGCCCGTAGATGTTGCCCGCGCCGGGCTGGGCCCACGAGACGGGCAGCGCGCTGGCGAGTTGCCCCTGAGCCTCCAGTTCGCCCGAGCTCCGTCGCAGCACGCGGGTGCGCCGGCCGTCAGCGAGCATCACGCGCGGCGGCGTGGTAGGCGAGGATGCGATGCCAACGAGGGCCTCGGCGCCCGGCGATGCAGCGGGCTGCTCGAACCAGCTATAGCCCTCGCCGTCGCTCAGGGTCTGGCTCGGGCCGCCATCCACGGGCTGCACACATACGCGCCGCGCGGCACCCTCATTGCGCAGGTAGTAGAGCCGCCGCCCATCCCGGCTCCAGGCGAGCGTGCGCATCCCCTGGGCCCAGGCCGGCTCGCCGTGCTCGGCGGCCCCCTCGGTGAGGCGGCGATGCGTCTGGGAGGCGAGATCGTAGAGGTAGATATGCCACCAGCCATCGGCATCGGAGACATAGGCCAGGTGGCGGCCATCGGGTGCGAACGTCGGCTGAAAGATGCTTGTGGCTGGCCCACCGGCCAGCTCTCGGTCGGCGCGGATGGTGGGGGTGATGCCACCGAGGTCGAGCTCGGCAAGCCGCAGGCTCCCGCCGTCCCAGGGCATCTGCGGGTGGTCCCACGTCACGTAGGCGATCCGCGCGCCGCCGGGGTGCCAGCAGGGCCACATGTAGAAGTCGTGCCCGGTGGCAAGCCGCTGCGGCCACTGCCTGCCCTCGGCATCAACCACGGCCAGGCAGTCCTCGTCCTCGTAACTGTGGACGAAGAGGAGCCAGCGGTCATCGGGGGAGCAGGCTGGCGATGCGGCGACGCCGAAGGCCGGGGTGATCGACCGGGGCCGACCGCCGTCGAGGCTCTGGCGGAAGAGCCGGCCCGAGCCGGCCTCGGCGAAGAAGGCGTACCCACCCGCGACGGTGAAGTCGCCACCGCCGTAGCCCACCCGGCCACGCACCGCCATGTCGCCCGGCGTCAACTCACGGGCCGCATCGTCGTTGGTGATGTCGAGGCACCAGAGCGCGCCACGCCCATCGCGCGACTCGAGCCAGACGACGCGGCGCCCGTCGGTGTCCCACTGTACGTCATCCAGGCGCACCGCCGCGGCCATGGCGCGGGGCGTCAGCGGGCTCGGCCAGAGCCCGAAGGGGGGCTTCGCGTTCATCTGGGGGCTCCGGCTGGCGGCAGGCCAGCGCTATGGCGAAGCGCAGCGCGATTGAGCGCGGCGCACACTGCGAAAGCGCACCGTGGCGCGCTGGGTGGCTGAACGCCTGGCTCAACCGTTCCGCTCACCGCTATCGAATGCGACATAGGCCCACGGCGCGGCCGGGTAGACGCGCGCCGGGCGATCGGGGTTGAGGCGCACGGGAATCACCGCGCCCGGGCGCAGTTCCCGCATGTTGGCCTCCTCCACGAGCCAGGCCACGCGGGCCTCGTAGGGGCGGCCATTCGGCGGTTGTACCCATAGCAACAGCTGAAGCTCGGCCACTCGCATCAAAATCTGCCGTTTCAGATTGCCGTGCCGTGCCACCTCGAGCACTTCGGCGCGGGCCACAACCGCGCGCGACAGGTCGGCCTGGATCTCGTGGGCAGCCCGACGGGCGCGCTGCTCGTAGCGCGCCACCAGCACACTCACCGGCACAAGGAGCAAGGCCGCGAGCACGGGAAGGGTTGCCAGCACCACCCGGTCCGCCGGCACAGGCTCGATACGCCCATCACCGGCAGCGATACAACGGTAGCGCAGGCCGCTGCGGCGCTCCTCCGGCTCAAGCGTGCCAGCGCAGATCAGGGGGCCGGCGAGGCGCCCCAGATCGGGTAAGATCACCAGGCCGGCGGTGCTGAAGATAAAGCCAAGCAGCAAGCTAAGCAGCAGACGAGCGAACATTGGCGTCTCCGCGAGTCGCGGTTGCAGTCGGCGGGATGCCGCCTGTCGCGACGCGCAGCGCGATTGAGCGCAACCGTTCCGCTCACTGCTATATAGTAGCAAGGGCGATGCCCCGTCGCAAGCCGTGCCCGTTCCGTGGCAGGGTCGATGCGACGTCGGCGGATTGCGCATCCTGCGGAGCGCGGATCACAGGGCTCCTGCTTCCCGTCGCTCCGGCCTCGGCAGGATGCACATGCGCAGGGACAGTGCTCAAGCTCATGGTCGTTAGCCTGCGAAGAAGTGATGGAGGAGCGACCGTACGGAGTCCCTCGCAGGCGGCGTCGAGGGACCTCACGGCATTCACGCTGCAAGGATGATGTCGTCGGCGACGCTTGCGCCGAGCCAGCGCGCGATCGTGTTGCTGGTGAGCAGGCCGATGAACTGGGTATGCTCGTAGATCGGGATCCGCGAGAACGAGCGTTCGTGCATGATCACCACGGCCTCGCCGATCGCCGCCGCCGGTGTAAGCGTGACGACGCTGGTCTGAAATTGTGGCAGCACCCGTGGCGGGCTCATGAGGTGCTCAGCAATGGCTCGGATCCGCGCCACTGCCCAATCGTTCGGCTCGACGATCGGCTGCCTACCGCCGCGCTCGTGTACCACGGCGTTGCGCAGATCGGCGAACTCCTTGGGATCGTCGCGGTAGCGGCGCACCGCGCTGTCGCTTCGTCGACCAGGGTATAGAACGTGGCCTCGCGTCCGCTCGAAGGAACTGCGGGCACTCAGGGGGTCATGAGGAGACCGGCTCGTCTTTATCCGGGAGCAGCACTTGCAGCAGCTCGCGCTGCAGCCGCAGCAGTTCACGCTGTTCGCGCAGGAGCACTGCCTGCTGGGTCGTAAGCTGATCAAGTACCGTCACCAATTCACGGTAGCGCTCAATCAGTTGCTCTCTCGCTGACTCCGCAGTACTCGCAGGCAAAGCTGGCGCGGATACGCACCGCGAGGCGGAAATCAGGCGAAATAGTCATGCCGCGCGTGGGGAAGACAGGTGGCGGAGGCGCTGCTGGAGATCAGCAATTTCGCTGCGCAAGCGCGTATTCTGGGCCGTCAGCTCCTGAATCTGGTGGCTCGTCGACACAATACGCGCGATCGCCTGCTCGACCCCGGCCTGGAGGTCGCGCAGGTCGTCGGGCATCGTTGCAACGCCAAGCGTCGCAGCCTCAGTGGCATCCTGGGCTGAATACCAGGCATCAAGTTGGGCCTGCTCATCAGCGGTGAGTGCATGCCCGCGCAACGCGCGGGCATGCAATTGTTTCATCTGGAGTGTATCGCCAGTCATCAGCAGCCTCGATAGCCTACAGGCAAATCTGTTCACGCAATCTCGTGGCCAACCACCCTGATCGTGCGGGGTAAAGATGCCCCATCGGGGCGTCTCAGCGGGATCTCCACTCAGCGCAATCACCGTGGTAACCTACTAGCCTCCCATGGTACCACAGGAATGTCAACATCACCATGGGGAGCGCCGCCGGGGGGAGCGCCGTCCCTCTGAGGAGCGCTGTACGCCGCTTGAGCAGCGCGTAGGCCTGCGCCTCGCGCAAGGCCAGCGTGTCGGCTACCGGCGTGCGGCGCCGCCTGAGCTGGCTCAGCTTCGCTTGTGATTGATGAGCTTATGCCTCGGCCCCGTGGAGGTCTACGGTCGCCTCACCGAGCACCACGCCGTTTACCTGGATCGCGATGCGATGCCTGCCAGGGTAGAGCCGTCGCACGGAGACAATGGCGAAGGAGTGTCGCTTCACCAGACGCAGCGTCTCGCCCCCGGCGGTGGTCTGCGACCGTAGCTTGAAGACGTTGCGGCGCGTCCTGCCGCGAGCGCCTGGCAAATGCAGGACGTAGTCCACAATCAGGTGCTGTGGGGTGGCGGCCGTGCTCCGCAACGTCACCGCGATCCTCAGTGTCTCGCCGATCCGCAGCGCGGTGGGGGTGAGCTCCAACGCGATCAGCTCGACCTCCGGCGCATCGGCGCCGAGTAGCCGGAGCGCCTCCGGGTGTCCCTGCTTCACCAGGGTGCGCAGCGCGTGCCGGATCACCCAACGTCGCTCGTCGCTCGCCCCTCGCTGCCAGCGGGTGAGCGTCGCCAGAACGCGCTCCGGGTGGTCCCTGGCGATGTCGTTCAGGTTGTTGGCGACCGACTTGCGCACGTAGGCCGAGGTGTCGTCCTTGAGCGTCTCGAGTAGCTCCAGCACGGGCGTAGGGTCGGCGACGAAGGCCGGCAGGCGCGCCGCCCAGGGCAGGCGCGGTCGGGTCCCCTCGCTCACCAGCCGGCGCACGTGGAAGCTTGGGTCGTGGGCCCAGGCGCGGAGCGTCGCCAGGGTCTGCTCGGGATAGCGCAGCAAGAAGGGCCGGATCGCGAACTCCGCCGTGTGGCGCTGGGTGATCGCGTGCATCGCCTGGAGCGAGATGTCGACGTGCTCCAGGCCGTAATGCTCGACGAAGGCAGCCACCGGCATCAGATACCAGCCGTCGGTGAACATGCCCTCGGCTACGCCGTGGGGGGGCCGAGGATGGCCAGGAGCAGGTCGATGGCGGCAGGGTAGTCGGGCGGCAGGTGCCGGCGCAGGCCGGCGGCGATTGCTGCGACGCGGCCCTTGAGCTCCAGCGGCGCAAGCTGCGGCGTGACATCGGCGATGAAGGTTACGGCGGGAAACGCCGGGTGGACCGCCAACAGCCGCTGCGCAAGGTTCTCGACCAGCGGCGGGCCGAAGTGGGCCTTGAACGGCTGGGGCTCGGCGGGTATCGACTTCATGGCTGTGCTCCGTCGCGATCGGCGTAGCGTCCTGGGCACCACCGCCCGTGGCCTCGGATGCGCCACCCCTGCGTACACGGGTCGCCGGGCCACGATGATGCGGCGCGCTGCTCCCATCGTGGCGCCGATTGCGGACGGATCTGATCCTCAAACCTGGTGAGGGTCCGACCGGCCCAGCCTGTGTAGTCCGTGCCGCTATCCCCTTGCCACTCGCAACGCTTGCGGGGAGCGTCGCACGAACGGGCCGTGATGGTGGCCCCACCGCTTGCTGCGTGCTCGGCGCTTGCTTGACACAGATGCCCGCGCAGGATAGAATTACGGGGCTTTACTCAAAATATAAGTATACATACCATGAGGTTTTGATGCCGACGATCAAGCAGCCGTTGACCGTCGAACTCGCCTTGTTGGGGTTAGTGCGTGAGCAGCCCATGCATCCGTACGAGATGCATCAGCGCCTGCTCCAACGTCAAGCGCTCGGGTTCCTCTGGCGGCTCAAGCAGAGTCATCTGTATGCGCTCCTGGCGCGCCTTGAGGCCGATGGTTACCTGGAGCATTCCCTGGAGCCCCAGGGCGCGCGGCCACCGCGGAAACTCCTCCGGATCACACCGCAGGGGCAGGCAGTCTTCGCCCGATGGCTGCGCGAGCCGGTCGCCCACGGGCGCGACTTTCGGCTCGAGTTTCTCGCGAAGCTGTATTTCGCCAGTCAGGACGGGGCGGCCACCGTATCCGCGCTCATTGAGCGCCAGCGGGAGGCGTGCCGTCAGCGCATGGAGGTCCTGTCCGAGCAGGTCGCCACACTCCCGCCCGACCAGCTCTTCGAGCGGCTCGTAGTGCAGTTTCGTCACGGGCAGCTCGCGGCCACGCTTACGTGGCTCGATAGCTGTACCCAGGCGCTCGTGGCCGTACCCGTCTAAAGATCGCCACGCCCGTTCATCGAAGGAGGCCCGCTATGTCCTGGTTGCCCCGGATCGCCCTCATCGGCATGCTGTTGGTGGGACTTAGCGCGTGTGGCGCTTCCCAGGCTGCCGCACCACTAGCAACCGCTGCGCCATTGCCAACGGGCACCGCGACGGAGCTTACCGTGGCCGCCGCCGCGGATTTAACTCCCGCGTTCCAGGAGTTGGGGGCGCTCTTTACGGAGCAAACCGGGACGCCGGTGGTCTTCAACTTCGGTTCGACCGGCCAGCTCGCCCAGCAGATCGAGCGCGGCGCGCCCTTCGACCTGTTCTACGCCGCCAACAAGTCATTCATCGAGGATCTCAACGCCAGAGGTCTGGTGATTCCTGATACCATGGCGGTCTATGCCCAGGGTCGGCTTACGCTCTGGACGCGCTCCGATAGCGCGTTGAAGCCAGAAACGATCGCAGATCTGGCAAAGCCAGAGTATGCCCGCATCGCCATCGCCAACCCCGAACACGCGCCGTACGGTCAGGCCGCGAAACATGCGCTGGAGCAGGCCGAGATCTGGGAGGCCGTCGAGCCCCGGCTGGTCTTTGGCGAGAATATCGCCCAGACACTCACACTGGCTGACACGGGCAACGTCGATGTCGCGATCGTCGCGCTCTCGCTCAGTATCCAGAGTGATGGCGCGTGGACGCTCATCCCGGCGGAGCTCCACTCCGATTACCCGCTCATCCAGATGGCGGCGGCGATCACGGGGACGCCCCACGAGGGAGCGGCCCGTCAATTCATCGCCTTCGTCAATGGCCCCGCAGGCCACGCGATCATGAAGAAGTACGGTTTCATTCTGCCCGGTGAGATCATCGAATGAACTGGCCCGCTTTCTTGCTCTCACTCCAGGTTACGGCCATTGCCACAGGCGCCATCCTGGTGATCGGCCTCGCTATTGCCCTGGTGCTGACCCGCGTGCGCTTCCCGGGGCAGATCGTCGTAGAGACGATCATCCTGCTGCCGCTGGTGCTGCCGCCCAGTGTGATCGGCTATTACCTGCTGCTGGCCCTGGGGCGGGGCAGCCCACTGGTCGAGTGGTTTCAGATCCGCGTGCTTTTCACCTGGCCGGCGGCGGTGATTGCCTCGGTTGTCGTCGGGCTGCCCCTCATGATCCAGAGCAGCCGCGCCGCCCTGGCGAATGTCGACCCGGTGCTGGAGAATGCAGCGCGCACCCTGGGATCCAGCGAACTGCGCATTTTCTGGCGCATCACCCTGCCCCTGGCGCGCCGTGGTATCCTGGCCGGGCTGATCCTTGGCGGTGCGCGCGCCCTCGGCGAGTTCGGCGCAACCCTGATGATCAGCGGCAATATCCCTGGCCGCACGCAGACTCTGCCGGTCGCGATCTACGATGCGGTCCAGGCGCAGCGGTACGCGGACGCCAATCTGATGGTGCTGGTGATGACGGGGCTGGCCTTTGCCGGCCTGCTCTGGGTGCGCCAGCTTGAGCCACCGCCCCAGCGCTACCGCGCGGAAAGCCAGGCCGAGGAGCTGCGTGATGACGTCCCGGCTACACGTTGAGATCGAGAAGCGCCTCGGGAGTCTGACGCTGCAGATACAACTGACGGTGGGGGCTGAGATTCTGGTGCTCTTCGGCCCCTCCGGCGCGGGTAAGACCCAGACGCTCCAGGCGATCGCGGGGCTGATGACCCCCGATCGCGGGCGCATCACGCTGGATGAGAGGGTGTTCTTCCGACGCGAACCCGGCGTACGGACGGTCAACCTGCCGGCGCGGAAGCGGCGCATCGGCTATGTGTTCCAGCAGTACGCGCTCTTTCCCCACATGACCGCCCTCGCCAATGTGGCCTACCCGCTGGCAGGTCAGCGCAATGCCCATGCCCGGGCCATGGAGCTGCTCGACCGAATGCGTCTCGCGCATCTGGCCCACCGCATGCCCCAGGAGCTCTCGGGCGGCCAGCAGCAGCGCGTCGCCATTGCGCGCGCCCTCGCGGCTGAGCCGCGGGTATTCCTCTTCGATGAGTCTTTCTCGGCCCTCGATCGGGCCATCCGCGAGCGCCTCCACGACGACATCCGCGCGCTCCAGGCCGAGGAACAGCTGATCGTGCTCTATGTTACACACAACCTTGATGACGCCTTTGCGATCGGCCAGCGCCTGGCGGTTGTGCGCGATGGGCGGATCGAGCAGATCGGCCAGCTCGATGATGTGTTCACCCGCCCGGCCAACCGCCGGGTGCTGGATATTCTTGGCATCCCCAATGCACTCAGCGCGCGCGTGGTGGAATCCAGTCCCGCACAGCTGCTCCTGGACTGGGATGGCCTGCTGCTGGCGGCGCCACCGCTGGATCTCATGCCAGGCGCCGAGGTAACGGCCTACATCCGCCCGGAGGACATCCGGCTGATCTATCCGGATCGCCCGCTCAGTCGCGTGGTCGGGCAGAACCATCTGGATGGTGTGGTGGTGGAGCGACGCGCAGGGCGACACGTGCATCACCTGCGGGTGCAGATCCGTGGTGGTCAGCTGATCGAGGTTGTCTACGCCGCATCGGCCTACGCGACGCTGCCCCTCAGGCCCGGAGCGCCGGTACAACTGGCCTTACGGAAGGAGAGCATCGTGGTTATCGCCCCCCGACAGGATGCCCATCCTACCGCCCCGAATCTGGCACCCTCGACGGAGAGCTTGATCAAGAATACGGAGCATAGCTGAGCATCGCCAGACCGGGCCAGGAGCCCCGTAGGCGGATCGTCGTATCGATGGTGATGCTGCGGGTTAGGCGGCACCGTTGCGCTCCAGGCAGAAACGCCGGCAAGAAGATGTGGTGCAGGGCCGCCAGGCGCGCCGGGCTATCGCGGCGCGCGGCCCAGGATGCGCAGCGCTAGTTCGCGCTCGGCCGCGCCGACCCCACCGATAGCCCAGAGTGCCGCCACGTAGACTGGAGGCGCCACCAGAGCCGCCACCACTGCCCTGGCCCACGGCGAACCCGGGATCGTCACCAGTGCTGCGAGCATGGCTATGCCCATCGCCAGCGCCGCCAGTGCGGGCCGCCAGCTCACCGCCAGCAGCGGCGGCCGCAGCCCCTCAGCCAGCAGCAGCGGACGGAAGATCACGTAGAGCAGCAGCTCCGAGAGGATAGTGATCACCGCCGCCGCGTAGAGCCCCCATGCCGGTTGGCCAAGGACGATGCTGGCCGTCGGGATGGCGATCAGGTTGGCGCCAATGTTCGCAGCGGCGCCGATCAGGAAGGCCCGGGTGATCGCCGCCTGACGATCGACCGCGATCAGGGCGTACTGGAGCAGGCCATTGGCAAAGGAGAGCGGGAGGAACCAGGCGAGGATCGCCAGCGCCGTCACCGAGGGCTGGTAGGCCGCAAACTCTGCGCGGGTAAAGAAGCGCACCAGCTCGTGGGCCAGCACGCTCATCCCCATCGCCAGCGGGAAGGCCAGGGCCATCAGCAGCTGCAGCGTACGATTCTGAGCCTCCCGCATCCCCGCCCTCTCCCCGGTGGCGCGCCGGGCCAGCAGCGGGAAGACGGCGAAAGTGACCGCCGGGGGCAAAATCATGGCGATACCAACCACCTTGTAGGCCAGGTTGTACTGTGCCACGAGTGTGTCGCCCTGGCCACCGCCGAAGGCCCGCACGATGTAGGTGTCGAAGCGAAAGAAGACTGCCCCGAGCAGGTTGTTCAGCATCAGCGGTAGCGCCATTGGCACGATCCGGCGTGCCATGGGCCAGTCCCAGGCCAGGCTAGGTGGAAAGAAGCTACGGAGTTGCAGGCCCAGGAACACGAGCGCGGTAAAGGTGCTCGCTCCTACTGCCGCCCAGGCCAGGCCGATCACCCCGAGCCCTAGCAGCACCACCGCGATCCGGGCGAGGAAGCTCACCACCCCGGTGATGAGCTCCATCAGGGCTGGCACCTCCATCCGCTCACTGGCGTTATAGAGCGCGGTGACAGCGCCGGAATAAGCGCTGGGAATGAGCGTGAGTAACAACACCCAGATCGCCTGCTGCCCCTCGCGACTGAGCGCCTCCCCCACACCGGTGGCCGCGAGCAGTTCATACGAACCGATCACCAGGGCGGCCGGCACCACTGCGGCGGCCACCATCAGCAGGCGCAGGGCGAGGGTGACCCCGAAGAGGCGCCGGGCCGCCGACGGATCGCGGGCGACTTCGCGCGTGAGCAAGACCCCCAGGCCGAACTCGGTGACGGTACCCAGATACTGGACAATCAGCAGCGCGGCGAACTCGTAGCGCCCGATCGCTTCGGGGCTGAGCAGCCCATACAGCACGAAGGCGAAGACCAGGTCGAGCCCGCGCACAACCAGCCGCATCCCAAAGGTGACGGCGCTGTTCTTGAAAACACGCCTTGCGGTGTTTGTCGGATCGTCGTGGTAGAAGCGCCGCCAGAGCAGGGCGCCAACCCCGGCAAGGGCCAGCAGCACAAGCAGGCCGGCTGTGAACCAGGCGACACGCACGTTGGGGGCTACTCCTCTGTCACGATCCAGGCGCGCCGGCCGTCGCTCAGCAGTTCCACCGCGCCGTCATTGGCGGGGTGGTAGAGCCGTGGGCTAAAGCGGCGTCGCTCGGCGTAACTTAACAGGGCGGGCGCGGGGGCCTCGTAGGCGGTGCTGAAGGCGATCGCCTGTGGGCGAAGCGTCGCCACAACGGCATTGTCGAGATCGCGCTGCCACGGGTAGACCAGCAGGTCCACCGGCCCGCGCACAGCGAGCAAAGCCGCGTCGCCGGCGGGGCCGCCGGTATGCAACACGACGCGGGTCCGACCGTAGTGTAGTAGGAGTACGGCCCCCCCGTGTTCACCCGGCTCGGCCGCCAGCACGGTGAGTGTCGCGCCGTCGAGCGTCAGGCGCTGGCCAGGACGCAGGGTTGCCGCGCGGGCACCGCTGGCGGCCACCAGGCGGCGCCATTCACCTGCGGTGCCTCGGTGCGCGAGCTCGGTCGGAGCGAGGGCGATGGCCGGGGCATAGCGGGCGAGTGCCGCAACCTGCCCGGGGAGCCGCTTGCCATCGGGAGCGGTGAGCACGGTAGCAGCTAGACTGTGCTCCCAGAAGGGCACCCGGCGGCCGAGTTGAAGCGCCAGCATGGCCGGGTCGCTGCCGCCGTCGATCAGCACGAAGTGACCGGCGGGAGTCTGGATCACGGCGGCGTCCCCCGTGGTCGGCAGCAGCGTCACATGGAGACGCCCATCGGGGCGCTGCTGCCAGGAGGCGCCGAGCAGGAGCACGAGGCAGAGAGCGAGCGGCAGAAGCCGCCGTGCGAGGAGGTGTGATGGCATCGGTGGGCTCCGGGATGCGGTGATCGCTCCTAGATGTACCGCTGCCGGCGCCCAAAGGATTCGCTCCGTCGGCCAGATCCTCGCATCGTGCTACAGGCAGCGGCCTGCCAGGGTAAGGCAAGGCAAACCTGGCGCGGATCCCCGTGCAGATCAGCGAGATCATCCCTGGACCAGTGCCACAGCCTCAATCTCGATACGAGCATCCCGGGGGAGGCGGGCCACCTGCACCGTCGAGCGGGCGGGCGGATTCGCGCCAAAGAACTCGGCGTAGGCGGCATTCATCTCCTGAAAGTCCGCCAGGTCAGCCAGAAAGACGGTAGTCTTCACCACCTGGGCAAGGCTGCTTCCGGCCGTGCTGAGGATCGCCTCGAGGTTCCGGAAGATCTGGCGCGTCATCGCGGCAATATCGCCCTCGACGAACTGGCCGGTGGCGGGATCGATCGGCAGTTGGCCGGAAACAAAGACCAGACCGCCGGCAACGATTGCCTGCGAGTAGGGACCGATTGCGGCGGGCGCATGCTCCGTACTGATGGCCGAGCGAGACATTGGCTCCTCCTTGCTGCGCTTGGGCGCCGCCATTATACCAGCCACCAGTAGGTTGTTCTGCGCCTGCCTCCCAGCCATTGCATGTCCTTGACGCAGGGCTGGCGCTCGCGGGGCTGGCGTTCGCGGGGTTCGTGTTCGCGGAGTTAGCCTTCAGGGCCTTGGCGCTCTACATACGGGCCGTCTCGTAGCGCAGATGAGGACCATCGCCGTCGCGGAGGCGCCAGGTGCCCGGGGCACGGGCGAGGCAGATCACCGGCACACGGCCGGCCGCTCCTACCCGCAGCGCGTCCGAGGCGTCGGGCATCCAGACGCTGCCTACCGAAGTGCGCTGCCGGGTAATGGGGATCGCGAAGTCTACATAGGCGCCGGCGGCGTTACTGGACCCATCGCGGCAGGGGCGCACCCCGAGCACGTGGGCGTGCAGCACCACCCCATCGCGGAGCAGCAGATAGTCCTCCCAGACGGCGCGCAACAACTGCCAGCAGGGTCCGCTGAGGTGCAGGGCGAGCAAACTGACTAGCGCCACCCACAGCAATGGGTGCGCCCGCATGATCAGCAGCAGCGCGAGGCCCGCAAGCCCCCCGATCGCAAAGGGATCGAGGTAGGTGCGCAGTGGGCGCTCCAGCAGGTATTCGCCGATCAGGTTGGGCAGGAAGAAGAAAGGCAGCCGCCGCGGCGGACTCTTGTCCAGCAGTTCGCGGTCAACCAGATCGAGCACATCGGGCACGGCCAACTCCTCCGGCAGGTCGCGACGAAACAGCTACGACCTATTGTAGGAGAAGCCCATTACGAGCGCAAGCTGGCGCGGGATCCTCACCCTGATCGTACGGGGTCAAGACGCCCCACCGGGGCGTCTCAGCGGGATCTTGATCCAGCGCCACCACCCTGGTGACCGACGAGCGCCCCTACCGGCTGCTGGGACTGCCGGGGCTAGCGTGTCGCAACGAGGAAGCCGATCAGCAGCAGCAGTTGCCAGACGACGGGCAGCAGACCGCCAAGCACTGCCTGGCTACCGCGCCACTCATAGAGCGTCTCGAAGAGGCCCGAGGCCTGCCAATAGGCCCAGGCGATCGCGGCGACCCAGGCGAGCGTGGGGAGCACCGGCACGCCGACGATCTGCAACAGGAGTGCTACGAGCAGCGGGATCACTCGGGGAAGCTGGCTGACGGGGTAGAGGTAGAGGGCTCGGTAGCCCTCCTCGCCGCCGCCGGTGGTATCGTCGAGCACCAGCGACACCAGGGCCGCCAGGGGCCACTCGAGCATCCCGAAGAGCCAGAGCGCGAGCGCCCCGCCGATCAGCCCGGGGCTTGGCAACCGGTCGCCTAAAAGGCCCGCCGCAAGCAGCAGCAGCGCCGGCAGGAGGGCCAGGAGGGCCATCGGCCGGGCCGCCACGAGCAGCCGGGAGCCGCTGATCGCCCGGCTGGCCGGATCGTCGCGTGCCTCGCCGACGAGCGCCTCCAGGGCTGGGCGGCGGCGCAGCGCGAGCCAGAGTAGCCACGAGCGTGCCTCCTGCTGCAGGATGGGCGGCGCACCCTCCTTCTCTAGCGGCGCGAGGCGGTTCAGCGCGTGGCTCAGCAGGGGCTGGAAGTGGCCGATTGCCGAGGTGATCAGCACCCCGGGCGTAAGCCCGCCATCGTAGATCAGGCTGCTGAGCCGGCTCCACCCGGGCAGACCGGGCGCCTGCAGTAGCAGGATCTGGCTCTGCTCCGAGACCTCCGTGGCCTTGAAGGCGCGCACGCGCTGCCAGGGGATGAGCTGCCAGCGCCCGTTGAGCATGTTGCGCACCGCGAGCCCATCATCGCGGGACTCCAGGCTCGGGAGCACGTTGCGCAGCCAGAGCAGGCCAGGTACGGCGAGCAGTAGCATGAGGTGAGCGGCCACCAGCAGCCACAGCGGCGCCGGAAGGTCGGGGCGGCCCTCGGCGCCCAGGAGCGGCACCGCTCTGGTACGGAAGGCGTTGTACAGCTCCACGTAGCCGCTGTCGTTCAGCGTCCAGTTGAAGGGCGGCACGGTGCGCAGGCGCGGGATGCTCAGGGCCAGAAAGCGCGCCCAGTAGCTCAGGTAATTCAGCACCATCGCCACGCTGAGCACGGCGGCCGTGCCCGCGAGCAGGCTGGTGATGCGCGCGGGGTAGGTGGCCCGAACGGGACCTCCTATCGGCAGCGGGGCCGCCGCCGCAGTGGTCGCCGCGTCATCCACCGCGCTGCGGCTGAAGAAGGAGCCCGGGCTGAGCAGCAACCGGAACAGCGGCGATTGAGCGTCCTCGCGCAGCTGCACGGCTCTGGCGCCCTCCAGGGCCCGGGCGGTGCGCTGGCTCTCGCTGAGGATGGTGCGCACCAGCGTGTCGAACTGGTTGATGCTCGATGTGATGTAAAATCCCCGGCGCCCCCGTAGATCGTAGGCCAGGCTATAGAGCCGGTGCCACAACGTCAACTGGCGCCGGTCGGTCTCCGCGATCACCACAAAGCGCTCGCCGGCGAGGTCTTCGGTGACCTTCAGGGCATAGATGTTCTCCCAGGGCACCGGCAGCCACGAGCCCGCGAACTCAACGAGTATGCCCCGGTCGCTGGTACGGATGGCGGGAAAGGCGTTGCGCAGCACGAGGGCCACGAGCAACGCCACGGCCGCCCAGGCCAGCGGGCCGATCAGGGTGGGCAGGAACTCGCCGATACTGTCGGCGCGCGCCCGGGGCGCGGCATCGATAAAGGCCACCACCGGCCGCAGCCAGGGCAGCCTGCCGAGGAGCGCATCGTCGCGGCCGAGCAGATCCCAGAGACCGCGCAGGAAGGTGGCGCCCAGGTTCAGCATAGCCACAGCCACCAGCAAGGCCGAGAGCCAGGCGATTGCTGTGGTCATCAGGCGGGGGTAGCGATGGTACGTCTCGCTGACGCGCATGGGGCCTCCTGGCTACGCCTCCAGGTCCAGCTGCGAGTCACCGGCGGCCAGTTCCTGTACGCGGAGCTCGGCGGCGTCGAGGAGGCGTTGGCATGCCGCAGCGAGGCGCACACCTTGCTCATACAGTTGCAGCGTCTCGTTCAGGGGCAGCTCGCCTTGCTCCAGGCGGGCAACGACCTCCTGGAGGCGAACGTAGAGGCTCTCGTACGTCTCGACGGGGCTGGGGGTGCTCATCGGCGCTCCTCCGGGGCGGGCGCGGCGGCCTCGGCGTCGAGGGTTCCGTCGCGCAGGGTGATCTGCAGGCGCGTGCCTGGCCTGGCCTGAGTGGGGCTAGTGAGTACTACCCCATCGGTCGCGCGGCGCACCACGGCATAGCCACGGGCCAGGGTAGCCTGGGGGCTGAGCGTAGCCAGGCGAGCGCCGAGGCCACTCAGGGCCACCCGGCGCAGCTCGGCATCGCGGCTGAAGGCGCGCTCGATCCGGCGTAGCAGGTCGTCGATCTGCTGGCGGTCGCGTCCGATCTGGCGCAGCGGTGCGCGGAGCGCCACGCTCCGGGCCGCCTCGTTCACCAGGGCGCGGCGGGTGGCAAGGGCGCTTGTGGCGGCGCTGTCGAGGCGCGCCCGGGCCTCGGCCACCAGGGCGGCCAGGTCGGCGAGCTCGGGCGTGGCCAGTTCGGCTGCAGCCGAGGGCGTGGGGGCCCGCATGTCGGCCACAAAGTCCACGATCGTCGTGTCCGTCTCGTGGCCCACCCCGGTCACGATCGGCACCGGGCTGGCGAAGACGGCGCGGGCCACCGCCTCGTCGTTGAAGGCCCACAGATCCTCGATTGAGCCGCCGCCCCGAGCGAGCAGCACCAGGTCGACCTCGGCCTCGTACACCCGGTACAGCGCCTCCACAATACTGTCGGGCGCCCGATCGCCCTGTACCTGGCAGGGCACCACTACCACCTCTACCAGGGGGCAGCGGCGGGCCAGGATGGCGAGCATATCCTGGAGCGCGGCGCTCTGGCGGCCCGTCACAATGCCGATGCGGCGGGGCAGGGTGGGCAGCGGTCGCTTGCGCTCCAGGCTGAAGAGCCCCTCGGCCTCCAGGCGAGCTTTGAGCTCCTCGAACTGGGCGTAGAGCAACCCCACGCCCGCCGGGAGCACCGTATCGGCATAGAGCTGTAGATCGCCCCGCTGCGGGTAGATCGAGAGGTAGCCGTGGGCCAGCACGACGTCACCGGGACGTGGGAGGGCGGCGAGGCGCGCGGCGTGGCTCTTCCACATCACACCTCGGAGCAAGGCCTCACCATCCTTCAGGCTGAAGTAGCAGTGGCCCGAGGCGGCGTAGCGCTTGAATTCCGAGACCTCGCCCTGCACCCAGAGATCGCCGAGGAGCGGGTGGGACTCCAGCAGCTCGCGCAGGTAGGTGCTGACCTCGCTAACGGAGAGGGCCTGATGCATAATCAATGCGACATGCACCATGCAGGAAGCGCAAGGGCGCGGAGGAAGTGCTCAGGGTGCATGGTGCATCTGGACGGTGGCGCGTCAGAGTGGCTCGATCACCATCAGCGGCTGGCCATACTCGACGGGCTGGCCATTCTTGACGAGGATGCGCGCGACCCGCCCGGCAACCTCACTCTCGATCTCGTTCATCATCTTCATGGCTTCGATGATGCCGATGGTGTCGCCGATGCGGATCTCGTCGCCCTCCTGCACAAAAGCCGGGTCACGCGGGGATGGCGCGCTGTAGAAAGTGCCTACCATCGGGGCGACCACAGTGTGGCCGGCGGGCATCTCGACGGGGGGACCCTCCGGGGCGGGGACAGGTTGGAACAGTGGCTGTACGGGATTCGAGGGCAGCGGCGCCACCGGGGCGAGGGGCGTCTGCATGAGGGGCGCCACGGCGATCGGCTGGGGGGCCGGCTGGGCCTGGCCGCGCTTAATGTGGAGCCGCGCATCACCACGCTCGATCAGGATCTCGGTGATGTCACTCTCGTTGATCAGGCGCAGCACCTCGCGCACGGCACTCAGTCCGAACACGTCGGCGCTTGTCTCGTGGGCGTCCGATGTCCCGTTGCTCATAGCTTGGCGCGCAGCCTCCGTCTGGCAGAAACCGCCCCATTGTATCACACAAGCGGCGCCCCACAGCGGCGCCCCCGTAGTGAACGCACCTTCACCACCGGTGAAGGGCCGTTTTCCCACGCAGGTACCCCCCGCTGGTATCCTGGCCCCAGGTCGTGACGATAAACACAAGTGAGGTAGCGTATGCGCCGCAATGTTGGAACGCTCGACCGGGATATCAGGCTCGTGCTGGCCGCGATCTTCGCTCTCGTCGCGCTCTTCGCGCCCTTCGGGGGACTCTGGCAGATCATCCCAGCCACCCTCGCGCTGGTGATGCTGCTCACGGCGGCATTCGGTGTCTGCCCGTTCTATAGCCTCTTCGGCCTGAATACGTGCGCGCCCCGTCCACATACCAAGACCAGGCCGTAGCGCCTGGCACGCCTCCACAAGCCTCACTGAAGCCGTAACACAAGAACATGGCTCCGGATCGCCGGGGCCATGTTCCTGGTTCTCGTTCTCCTGGGTAGACGCAGCACGCTGCGTCGCTGCTACGTTGCGTTCCGCGTGCGGCTTCCCCGGCCCCGCTCCCCAGGCTCCCCGCGCCTCGGGTGACGCGCGGGCGTGACCCAAACACGCCGGGGTGTCGTTCCCGCGCACGCGGGAACCCGGTTCCCCCCGCGCATCCGGGGGCAGGCGCGGGGAGGCCCGCAGGCGTTCCGCCCTGGACGCCCGCCTACGCGGGCGTGACCCAAACGCGCCGGAGTGTCGTTCCCGCGCACGCGGGAACCTAGCCCCCCGCTTGCACGGGGGCAGATCTCGCGGGCCTCCCGTCCTGGACGCCCGCCTGCGCGGGCGTGACATCAACGCCGGGGTGTCGTTCCCGCGCACGCGGGAACCCAGTTCTCCCCGCGTGCGCGGCGTTCCGCCCTGGACGCCCGCCTGCGCGGGCGTGACATCAACGCCGGAGTGTCGTTCCCGCGCACGCGGGAACCCAGTTCTCCCCGCGTGCACGGCGTTCCGCCCTGGACGCCCGCCTGCGCGGGCGTGACCCACGCGCGCCGGAGTGTCGTTCCCGCGCACGCGGGAACCCAGCGCACGCGGGAAACCGGCTCCCCCCGCGTGTGCGGGGCAGGCCTCGGCTGCGGGTGGACGCACTACCTCACTCAGCGTTCCCCCCGCTCCGCTGATCCATGCAGCGCGATCATGATGGGTCGCGGCAGTGTGCCTTCCAACATCCTTGGGGCCAGTCTGGGGCACACGGCACCAAACCTACATCCCCCGGTGAGGGTGGTGGATCCCGGGTGTCGGCAGTTAGTGACGCGCCCCCGAGTGGGGCGCGGCCTGCCCTGTCCCCTGTCCCCTCACCAAACCTAGCGGTTGATTCGCTGGCCCGTGTACGGGTCGTACTGCCACTCACCGGTGGGGTCGCGAGCGGGCAGTTGCGCCGAGGTGGGCTGGGCCGGGGCCTCCTGCGGCATCACGATCCAGAGGATCAGGTAGATCAGCGGGCTCAGGCCGCTCAGCACGGCCAGCACAAACACCAGCCGCACGATCGTTGCGTCGATGCCGAAGTAGTGGGCCAGGCCGCCACACACCCCGCCGAGCATGCGGTCGCTCTTGCTCCGGGCCAATCTCGTCTCCATACTCGTACTCCTGGTGGCTCGGGATCGCGAAGGCTTGCCGTCGTGATCCGTTGCGTGTTGGCGAAAGACGCCCCGGGGCGTCTGAACAGCGATTGGAGGATCACGGTGCCGGCGTGCTCGTTCTGGTGCCGCCCGGCGCCCATCAGCTCCTGGCCATAGGACGACGGGTGGCGTGGGATGTTGCACCGGGCCGGCCAGGGTTCACACCTCTCCCGCCCGACCTTCACAGCTTCTTCACAGGCCGCCACTACACTCGGGCTGCTGCGACAGTACGCAGCGCCCGGTCGGTAAGCGGCCGGCGCTAGCACGAAGGAGCACTACGATGCGACTCTCCCTCCGATCGATCCTCTCCGGCGTTGCCGCTGGAGCCCTTGCCGCCGTCCTCGTCTTCGGCCCAACCCCGGCCTCCGCCGCCCCCGCGCCCGGTACCGTGCCAGCCGTAGAACTCGCCGCGCCCGCCAGCCAGAACCGACCGATCGCCGGGCGCGTGCTGATGCGCGCGCTCATCCGCGCCACTGCCGACCTCTCGGGCCTTAAGCCCCTCGAGGTGCGCGAGGCGCTGATCGCTGGCCAGAGCCTCGCCCAGGTGGCTGCGGCCAACGGCAGCAGCGGGGAGGCAGTCGTCGACCGGGTAGTCGGTGATGCCCGCGACCTGCTGGATAAGGCCGTTGAGCGCGGGCGCATCACCCGCGAGAAGGCCGACAGTGCCCTGCAGCGGCTCACCGAGCGCGCGACCGAGATGGTCAACGACGCCGAGCTTGGCAAGGGCCTGCCCCAGGGTCGCCCGTAGGATCAATGCCGGTGCGGTCGGTGATCACCGCCGCGCCCGTGCCCGACTGCCAGCGGGTGGCTGGAGTGGCCCCAGGGCTTGCTAGCCGGCCACCCGCTTCACAGCCCGAACAGATTGATCGCCAGCCCGGCCAGAAGCACCAGCTGGAAGCAAAGCAGGATGATGATCGCGACCGTCCGGCGGTTGAAGGTGCTCGTGAGCATCAGTGCGCTCTTAATGTCGATCATCGGGCCGAAGACCAGGAAGGCCAGGATCGCGCCCGGGGTGAAGGTGTTCACAAAAGAGAGTGCGATAAATGAGTCGACCGTCGAACAGATCGACAGCACCACCGCCAGCAGGATCATCACCAGTACCGAGATGAGCGGCCCATCGCCGAGAGCCAGCAGCGCCTGCTGCGGGACGATCGTCTGTAGCGTGGCGGCCAGCAGCGCGCCGATAATCAGGTAGCGGGCCATCTCGAACAGCTCACCGTTGGCGTGGGCCAGTAGTCGGCGGCCCGCCCCAAGTGGGCCTTCGCCCGGCTCGGCGTGGTGATGGTCATGGGCACAGGTCTCGTCGTGGACGTGGTTGGCCGCCTCGTCAACCCCGGGCGCGAGCACCAGAGCGCGGCGGGGAGCTGTGCCAACCACCATGGCCACCACCACGGCGACCGCCACGGTGAGCCCGACGCGCCAGGCCACCATCTGCCAGCTACCAAAGGCGACGAAGGTGGAGATCAGCACCACCGGGTTGACGACGGGGGCAGCGAGGGCGAAGGCGATCCCGGCGGGCAACGCGGCACCCTTGGTGAGCAGGCGCCGGGTGGCGGGGATCGAGCCGCACTCGCAGACGGGGAAGGCCAGACCCAGCAGCGAGCCGCCGAGCGCCGCCAGGAAGGGGTGGCGCGGCGAGAGCCGCTGCACCTGGTCGTCGCTCACAAAAAGGTGGATGGCTGAGGAAACGAGGACGCCCGCCATGAGGAAGGGCAGCGCTTCGATGAAGATCCCCAGGAACACGGTGACGAACCCCTGGAGCCGCCCGGTCCACGGGGCGAGGGCCGTGGGGACGGCCAGGTCGCTCGCCAGCCAGATCAGGCCGAGCAGCGCGACCGTGAAGATGGGCGGCCAGGCGCGCCGTAGCAGCTCGCTCTCGTCTGCGCGGGATGGGGCGGGGGCGGGCGTGGCGCGGGGCTCCTCGATCGTGCTCACCGTAGGCACTCCTTTCTGCCGGGGTATCATGCCGTGATGCAGCGCCCTTGTCAACCACGGGCTGGGATCGACGCCCGCGCGTCGACGATCCCGGCGGCACGGAGCGAGGCTGCGCCCCTGCGCCCCCGGTGTGCCACCAGAGTGCTAGACTATGCCTGTGGCTCTACCACCGTTCGGAAGCTGCCCGCCGGTCGCCAGCCGGCGCGGGCCTGGCAGAGCTTTCTGGCGATCCGTACGATGAGAGGCGCCCCATGCCCCAGCGCATCCTGATCGTCGATGACGTGCGCGAGATCGTCGCCGGGCTCGCCGCCTACTTCCAGCAAGCCGGCTTCGAGGTCGTCACTGCCTACGATGGTCGTGCCGCCCTGGAGCACTTCCGCCGCGAGCGCCCGGACCTGGTGATCCTCGATCTGATGATGCCCGAGCTCGACGGTCTGGAGGTCTGCCGGCGTATCCGCCGCGAGTCGGCGGTGCCGATCATCATGCTCACGGCCCGGGTGGAGGAGACCGACACGCTGATTGGCCTGGAGCTCGGTGCCGACGACTATATCGCCAAGCCCTTCCGCGCGCGGGAGGTGGTAGCCCGCGCCCGAGCGCTGCTGCGACGGGCGAGTGGGGCTTTCGGGTCCCCGGCCACGCTGCGTGGTGCTGGCATTGTGCTCGACCTCGACCGCCGCACGGTGGAGGCCCACGGCCGCCCGGTGGAGCTCACGCCTACCGAGTTCGCGCTGCTCGAGGCCCTGATGCGCAATGCCGGCCGCCCGCTCACCCGTGCCCAGTTGCTCGATGCTGCCCAGGGTAGCGCCTTCGAAGGCTATGAGCGCACCATCGACGCCCATATCAAGAACCTGCGCCGAAAGGTTGAGCGCGACTCCGCCTGCCCCGCCGCCATCCTCACCGTCTTCGGGGTCGGGTATAAGTTTGCCGAGTAATATGCCCTCGCTCTCGCGCCGTCTGACGATCACCCACACGCTCGTGGCGCTGCTGGCCGTGCTGCTGGTGGCCGCCCTTGCCGGCGGCCTCATCCTGCGCGCCTATCGCCAGTCGGTCGAGGCCGAGGCGCTGCGCCAGGCTCGGGCCGTGGCGACCCGCCTGAGTGGCCCGCTGGCCCAGGCCTACCTCAGCAATCGTGGCTGGGACGCCGTGGCGCTTACGGTGGGGCGGCGCCTCGGCCGTACCGAGGCCCCCGACGGACGCCTGGTGATCAGCGATGCTGCGGGCCAGGTGGTCTTCGACAGCGCTGGCCAGCTAGAGGGCCGCCCGGCCACCGTCGCCGTGCGTGCCGCCGCCGTGCCCGTGATGGCGCGCGGCAGCGTCGTGGGGAGTGTCGCCGTGCTGCCGAGCCCGGTGCTGCGGGCGGCGGCTGAGCGCGGCTTTGTGCGCTCTCTGGCCGGGATCGTCGTGGTTGGGAGCCTTGTGGCCGTCGGCGCAGCGCTGCTCGTCGCCCTCGTGGTCGCCCGGCGCCTGACGACACCGCTACGCGAGTTGACCGTCGCGGCCCGGCGCATCGCCGCCGGTGAGCGCAGCGCCGCCATCGCCCTGCCGGCCGACGCCGAGCTTGCCGAGCTGGCGGGCGCCTTCAACCGGATGGCCGCCGAGCTCGCCCGCCAGGAAGAGCTGCGCCGCCAGATGGTTGCCGACATCGCCCACGAGCTGCGTACACCCCTCAGCGTGCTCCGGCTACAGGTTGAGAGCATGGAGGACGGGATCGTCCCCGCGACGCCCCAGGGTGTCGGAGCCCTGGCCGGCGAGCTCGACTTGCTGGGACGCCTGGTGGACGACCTGCGCCTGCTCTCGCTCGCCGAAGCTGGCCAGCTCTCGCTCGATCTGCGGGCGGTGAGTCCGCGCGAGGCCCTGGAGCGGGCCGCCGCCGCCGCTGAGCCCCACGCCCGCCGCCGTGGGGTGGCCCTGCAGGTGGCGCCAGGACCACCCCTGCCGGCGGTGCGGGCCGACCCGCAGCGCCTGGCGCAGATGCTCGCCAACCTCGTGGAGAACGCCCTGCGCCATACGCCAGCCGGCGGCGAAGTGACCCTCGCGGGCGCCGAAGTGGGGCCGCCCGGTGCCCGGGCCGCCGTTGTCTTCGAAGTGCGCGACACCGGTCCCGGGATCGCCGCAGCCGATCTGCCGCACATCTTCGAGCGCTTCTACCGCGCCGACCGGGCCCGCGCCCGCGACACGGGCGGTAGCGGCCTCGGCCTCGCTATCGTGCAGCGCCTCGCCATGGCCCAGGGCGGGAGCGTCGCCGTGGCCAGCGAGCCCGGCCAGGGCGCGACCTTCCGCGTCACTCTGCCCGTGGCCTGACACATGCGTTTACACTTGCCTCGATTTCATGCCTTGCCTATGGCATGATCGTTGAGCATGTGTTACAATTGCGTCGGCATTCGCCCCAGACGAGGAGCAGAGCCCTGATGGCACTGGCTGAGCCACCCACCCCCGCCGGGCCCGACGGCGCCGAGCACGGGGCTGGCCCCGTGCTGCGGCTCCGGCGCGAGGCCCTGATCCACACCCTCGACAGCTTGAGCGCCAGCCCCGCGCTGGCCGTCCTGCGCGACAGGCTCGCCGCGCTGCGGGCTGCGCTGCTGCCCGGCGGAGCGCTGCGCGCCGTGCCCGGCGAGGAGGCGGTGAGCTTTCCCGAGGGCTTGCTCTGGGCCGAGCTCGACCAGATCGGCGCGGCGCTGACGCTCGACCGGGCGCGCTACTACGCCGAGCGCCTGCGCAAGGCGGCCCAGGGCGAGCGCACCGCGGCGATCAACGAGATCGACCTCAACCGCTGGAAGGCGTACGACGACATCTTCACCGATAGCCTCTGGTTGATCGAACGGCGCGATGGGAGCGGCGTGCATCGGGCCGACTACTGGGGCAACTTTGTTCCTCAGATTCCCAACCAGCTCATGCGGCGCTACACCCGCCGTGGCGACTGGGTGCTCGACCCTTTTGCCGGGGCCGGCACGACCCTGATCGAGGGCCAGCGTCTGGGCCGCAACGTGCTGGGTGTGGAACTCCAACCCACCCTCGTGGAGCGCGTTCGCGCTCTGGTGAACGCCGAGCCCAACCGTCACGGCTCGTGCAGCCACGTGGTTGTTGGCGACAGCACTGCCGCCGATTTCCGCGCGCTCCTGGCCGAGCAGGGCGCCGCCTCGGCTCAGCTCGCCGTGCTCCACCCGCCCTACCACGACATTATTCGCTTCAGCGACGACCCGCGTGATCTCTCAAATGCCGCGACGGTGGACGCCTTCCTGGCCATGCTCGGGCGTGTCGTGGCCAATGTTACTGCCGTCCTCGATACCGGGCGCTACCTGGCTCTGGTGATCGGCGATAAGTACAGCCGTGGCGAGTGGGTGCCCCTTGGCTTCCTTGCCATGCAGGCCGTGCAAGCACACGGCTTCATGCTCAAAAGTATCGTCGTGAAGGATATCAACGGCACCGCTGGCAAGCGCGCCCAGAAGGAGCTCTGGCGCTACCGGGCCCTCGTCGGCGGCTTCTACGTCTTCCGCCACGAGTACGTCTTCTTGTTCCGCAAGCGCTAGACTAACGCTGGTGCCTTCAGCGCAGCACCGGGTGGACACCGGCTCGTTAGGTGAGTAGCCCCCGGAGTGTCGTAGTGCGCGGGCGCGCCACATGCCCGGCGGCTTGTGGGACGGCGCGCCGGGGGCCTGAAGGTTCTGGCGTGGGCACGCGGTGCTGCCGGAAGGGCGGCGTGTCGCCCGGGTGGGGTCGGCTACGCGCCTGGCGCACCATAGTGCGTTGAAGCCCCCGCATGCCTCACCAGCGCTGCTGCGCGCCCCCCGCTCCGCTACGAAATTCGGGAGCGCACCGATCGGGCGCGCGATGATGGCATGCCCGGGCTTGAGCTATGCGAAGGCCGCCGCCACCAGCGCCGGCAGGAGCTCGCCTGAGCGCCCCTGGAGCGCGTCGTATCGCCCCTCGCTGGATGGTGCCACCTCGAGGTTGATCACGGCCACCCGCGCGCCGGCGGCATAGGCCACCCGTGGGAGCGAAGCGGCCGGCTCCACCAGCCCCGATGTGCCCACCGAGAGGAAGAGCTCGCAGGCCCGAGCGGCCATCCAGGCCCGCTCCAGCGCCTCGGCCGGGAGCTGCTCGCCAAACCAGACCACATCGGGCCGCAGGTGAGCACCGCAGGCCGGGCAGCGCGGTGGCGCCTCGGAGCCCTCCTCCCAGGCTGTGTAGACCGTTCCCTCGGCGCTGCAGCGGACCCTCGTGATGTCGCCGTGAAGCTCGATCAGATTGCGCGAGCCAGCGCGCCGGTGCAGTCCGTCCACGTTCTGGGTGATCAGTGTGAGCTGTGGGACCAGCCCCTCTAACTGTGCAAGGGCCAGGTGGCCCGGATTGGGCTGGGCGGCGGTCACCAGGCCACGGCGCCAGGCATACCACTCCCACACCAGGCCCGGGTTGCGGCGGAAGGCCTCAGGCGTGGCCAGTTCCTCCGGGCTGTAGCGGGCCCACAGGCCGGTCTGGGCGTCGCGAAAGGTGGAGATGCCGCTCTCCGCGCTCACCCCGGCGCCCGTGAGCACCGCCACACGCCGGGCCGCCCGCAGCGCTGCTACGAGCTCCGTCGGAAACCGTACTCCTGCGCCCTCACTCATCGTAACTGCTCCCGGACCACCTGCCAGTTCCCCGCCCGCCGCGTTGCGCCCTGCCGTTCGAGCATCCGCCATGGATCACACCACAAAGCACGCCGGCCACTATGGCGAGCCTGCCCGCCAGACAAAGCTAGACATAAAAATTCTACGTGGCCGGCTTGAAGACCAGTTCGAAGCGCCGCGTATGCTCGTCCAGAAACTGCACGTGCCAGATACCGCAGGTAGGCGCCGGATTTCCGCCGGCGTAGACATGCTTCGTCAGGTCAATCTTCTCTTTGCTCAACTCGAGCAGCGCAGCGCGGATCGGCGAGCCGTGGGCCACGATGGCAAGCCGGGCGTGTGGCGAGTCCTCGGCGGCGGCGAGCAGTTCACGGATGCGCGCGCGCACCTGCTCGAAACTCTCGCCCGGCCCGTGCTCCTGCACCAGCGTCGTAAACGTCACCGGTAGCCCGAGCCGGTCGACCAGCACCTCGGCCGTCTGCGTCGTGCGCGCAAAGGGCGATACGAAGAGGTGCTCGATCTGCTTGTCGGCAAGAAAAGCGGCGGCTTGCGCCGCCTCTTTGCGCCCCCGCTCCGAGAGCTCCGGACCGGGTGGAGTGTGATAGGGGATTGCGGTGTTGATCACTGGCTGGCCGTGGCGAATGAGGTAGAGGTCGCTGAGCACAGGGGCTCCTCTCGCTGTCGGGTTGGTGGTGCGATGGTACGCGATTGCCGGCTTATGTTAACGCCAGGGCCAAGGGTAACACAGCCTCGTCGCGGTTGTCAACGCGGTTTGACGCGCCCCAGCGCAACAATTACAATGCGGGGTGCGTCTCAGACCACAGGAAGAGCAGCGGCGCCGGTCGCGCCATGTGGCTGTTGCCTGGCCTCCCGGAGGACGCCAAACCGAGATCGGGCTGTAGCCCCGGCCACCTTCGCTCGCCAGCGCGGACGGTGCGCTGCCTGGCCCCTCTGACGCTCGCACACGATATTCTGGCCTGCGGGCCATCCCTGATGATAACCAGAAAAGGACCGAGACGATGCGGCTGATCCTCTATCTCGGGAAGGGTGGCGTAGGGAAGACGACCACCTCGGCGGCCACGGCGGTGCGCGCCGCTGAGCTTGGCTACCGGACACTGGTGGTAAGCACCGACGTAGCCCACAGCCTCGCCGATGCCCTCGACGCCCCGCTGGGCTCGCTGCCCACCCGGCTCACCGATCGGCTCTGGGGCCAGGAGATTAACGTGCTCGACGAGGTGCGTGAGCACTGGGGCGAGCTGCGCGGCTACCTCTCCACGCTCCTGCGCCGCAAGGGCGTTGATGATGTGGCCGCCGAGGAACTGGCGATCATCCCCGGCATGGAAGAGGTGGTGAGCCTGCTCCACATCCGCCGGCAGGCGCGCGACGGCAACTTCGACGTGGTGATCGTCGATGCCGCCCCCACCGGTGAGACGGTGCGTCTGCTCACGATGCCCGAGACCTTTCAGTGGTACGCCGCCCGCGTGATGGATTGGGAGCCGGCGACGCTCAAGGCGGCCCGCCCCCTGGTGAAGCAGCTCATCCCCGCCACCGATGTGTTCGCCACCCTCGAGCGCCTCACAAAGGGTGTGGAGACCCTGCGCGAGACGCTCACCGACCCGGAGATCAGCTCCTATCGCCTGGTGGTGAACCCTGAGCGCATGGTGATCAAGGAAGCCCAGCGGGCGGCGACCTATCTCTCCCTCTTCGGCTACCCGATCGACGGCGTGGTGCTCAACCGGGTGATCCCCGTCGAGGCGGCCGAGGGCGCCTTTATGCAAGAGCTTGCCCGCATTCAGCAGGGCTACCGCAAGCTGGTCTACGATCTCTTCCAGCCCCTGCCGATCTGGGAGAGCCCCTACTACGCCCGCGACCTGGCCGGTCTCGCCGATCTCTCCGAGATTGGCCGCCGGCTCTTCGGTGAGACCGACCCGGTGAAGGTGCAGTTTCGCGGCAAGACGCAGGAGATTGTGCGCGACGGCGATGAGTACGTGATGCGCCTCCCGCTTCCCCACGTGGAGATCGGCAAGGTGGCGATGACCAAGCGCGGCGATGAGCTCTTCATCGAGATCGGGAACTTCCGCCGCGATATGATCCTCCCGCTGACGCTCGCCGAGCGCCCCGCCACCAGGGCGGTCTTCCGCAACGGGGTGCTCGAGGTGCGCTTCGGCGAGCCCGAGGCGCTGCCCCTGGAGAGCGCCTGAGCCGCCCCGGATTCCGGAAACGGCAGGGATCGAGGTCACGCGCCCGTCGGGTTTCGTCCGGCACGGGCTTTCCCGCGCCGCCCGGAGGCGGGCGTGTGCTCATAGCTGCCTGGAGCGCTCCCGTGGGAGGCCCCGAACACGAAAGGCAACGATGCCATGGAGATCGCGATCATCGGCGTGCCGATCGACCTCGGCGCTGGCCGCCGTGGGGTCGATATGGGTCCGAGCGCCATGCGCTACACCGGCCTCCACAGCCGTCTGGAGGCCCTCGGCTACCAGGTGCGTGACTTCGGCAACCTCCCGACGCCCATGGTCGAGACGAGCGCGCTGCCGGAGCCCGGCGCGAAGCTACGCTACCTGGAGCCGATTGCCCGGCTCTGCGCCGCCCTGGCCGACACTGTGGCCGGATGCGTCGAGCGTGGCCAGCTACCGGTGGTGCTCGGCGGCGATCACAGCCTCTCGATCGGCTCGGTGAGCGGCAGCGCCCGTAGTCGCACCCTCGGCCTGATCTGGATCGACGCCCACGCCGATTTCAATACCGCCGAGACGACTCCGAGCGGCAATATCCACGGCATGTCGGTAGCCGCCCTCACCGGCCGGGGTCACCCTTTGCTCACCGTCCTCGCCGGTCGCGTCCCCGCCGTGCGCCCCGAGCATGTGGCTCTGGTGGGCCTGCGTGATCTCGACCCGCTGGAGCGCGAGGCCCTGCGTGGCGCCGGTCTCAATGTCTTCACCATGCACGAGGTCGACCGGCGCGGGATGGCGACGGTGATCGAGGAGGCGGCCCGGCTGGTGACCCGCGCCACCGACGGCTTTCACCTCAGCTTCGACCTCGATGTCGTTGATCCACGGGAGGCGCCTGGCGTGGGCACCCCGGTGAATGGCGGCATCTCACGCCGCGAGGCTCACCTGGCCATGGAGCTCCTGGCCGCGACGGGCGCGATTCGCAGCATCGATCTGGTCGAGGTGAACCCCATCCTCGATGAGCGCAACGCGACGGCGGAGCTCGCGGTAGAGCTGGGCCTCTCGGCATTGGGGAAGCGGATCCTGTAGCGCGCGCCCGGATTTGTGTGGGGCCGTCACGACGCCTCCCCCCGCCGGGATTGCCTTCTAGCGCGGCACGGCCAGCAATACGATCGGCAGTGGCGCGAAGGGCTCGATGCGCTCGGGGGCGCTCGCGCTGCGCACGAGTAGCCCGGTAGAGGAGCCGCCATCGAGGTTGACGGCCGCGTCCACACCCAGGTCGGCGGTGGCGAGCCAGCCGGCGAGCTCGCGGAGGGTGAAGGCGGCGGTGGGCGCGGCGATCAACAGCACTCGCCCCTCGCGGTCCAGCGCCAGGGCGCTACGACGGGCGCGCTCGCCGTCTTCGAAGCCGTAGGCCGCCTCGCCACCTGGCCGCACGAGCATCGGCCAGCCCTGCAGGGCCTCATCGAGCGGCTCAGCCGGGTCGTATGGGGCATCGGCCAGGCTCCGCAGCGAGAGGGTGCCGTCCTGACGTACGGCGAACATACCGCCGCGGCCCTCATAGCTGGAGCCCACTGGCTCGCCGTTGTGGATGAGTAGTGCGACGGTGTGGCCGGCCTCGTCAAAGAACCCGCCATTGATCACCGCGACGGCGCCGGAAGCCTCGGCCCAGGCGGAGAGGGGCCGGGGCTCTTCCGGCGAATAACCCACGCGCAGATGCAGCGCCGCCGGATCGAGTCGGACCACACTCACCGGGGCCTGCTGGCCGCCCACCGGCACGCGCAGGCGCCGCAGTTCCACCCCTGGCGCAGCCGCCAGCCAGCCGGTATCCGCCGGTGGCTCGCCGGGTGCAGGCGGCACGGGCGTTGGAGCAGGGCCAGTCGGCGTCGGCATCAGGGTCGGCAGCGGGGAGCGGATCGGTGCGCCGGCCTGGTCGCCATCTGTAGGCGTACCGGAGCAGCCGGCCAGCAGAAGCAGCGCCCAGAGACAGGCGACGGTACAGCCGTGGCGAACCCACCTCAAGCGGGCGGCGAATCGCATGTGGCGGGCGCGGGGCGGCACGGGTCAACTTCCCAGCGTATGGTAGCCCGAGCGGTAGTAGAGCAGCGGTCGCCCATCGTGGCAGGAGGCGGCCACCACTTCGCCGACGAAGATCGAATGGTCGCCGCCGGGCAGAGTGCTCTGCAGGGTACACTCGATCCGGGCCAGGGCGCCCCGCAGCAGCGGCAGGCCCCGGGGCGAGAGTTCGTATGTGCCGGCGGTAAACTTTTCGGCCTCGGCGCTGGCAAAGCGGCGCGAGAGATACTCCTGACCCTCGGCCAGAATATTCACCGCGAAGGCCCCTGCCTCGGCAATCGCAGCGTGGCTGCTGGCCCGGTGGTCGATACAGATCAGCACCAGCGTTGGGCGCAGCGAGAGCGACGTAAACGAGCTGACGGTGATGCCGGAGAGCCGACCGTGGTGAGCGGTTGTCACGACCGTCACACCGGTGGCGAAGTGGCCCATCACCTGGCGGAACAGGGGTTCGTCAATCATAAGCTCCATTGTAGGGGACCGGCCACATAGCGTGTGTTAGCCATCCCTCTTCTCCATCCAGCAGCCAACCACTTGCCTGCTGGCATGCTGCGTCCGTCGGGTGTGACGTATGTTCCTGCAAAGGCTGGTAGGATATGGGCAGCTATCGCTGTCTATTGGAGCTACCAGCATGAGCGGCACGATCAACGAGCAGACG